>NZ_MUND01000138.1 GCF_002154375.1 Streptomyces glaucescens
TCGGCCGGCTCACGGCGCTCGGGCGCCGGGATCGCACCGAGCGCCGTGAGCCGGCCGAAGCCCCGGTTCAGCCGGGCGGGCTCGCCTTCGTCGTCCCGCGCCGGTGCCCTCCCGGCCAGGGCCACTGTCCCCACGCCCGGCCCGGGACCACTCCCCGCACGCCGCGCTCACCCAGCCGGGCGCTCGCGGCCCGGGGTCACTCCCCGTACGCCGCCCGCACGGCGTCCCGCACCGCCGCCAGAGCGCCGTCCCGGTCGGCTCCCAGCCGGCGGGCGCGCTCGGCGTACGCCTGGGCGGCCGACGCCAGCTCGCGCTCCGCCGCCGGGCCCGCCGCGGCGACGAACGTGCCGCCGCGGCCCCGGGTCTCGATCACGCCGTCCGTCTCCAGCGCCCGGTAGGCCTTGGCGACGGTGTTCGCCGCCAGCCCCAGCGACTCCGCCAGCCCGCGCACCGTCGGCAGCCGGTAGCCCACCGGCAGCTCCCCCGACCGCGCCTGTGCGGAGATCTGCGCCCGCACCTGCTCGTACGGCGGCGCGGCACCCTCATCGATGTGGATCTTCAACGTCACGGGGTGATTGTCCCGTACCCCCCGGAAAATGGGAGGCACCCGGTCCCCTTCCCCACGTAACGTGCGCCGGCATGACCGTCATCGTGCGCGAGCTGCGTCCCGGCGTACGGGCCGACGCCGAGGGCTTCGCCGAGGTCCGGAGCCTGGCCCTGCCGTTCATGCTGGACACCCCGGACTCCGTCCTGCACCGCCTCACCCACAGCCATCCCGACGCCCGCTTCCGGCAGTACGTCGCCGAGGAGGACGGCGAGATCATCGGCACGGCCCAGGTCGGCCTCGCCCACGACAGCCCGGAGCCGGGCCAGGGGTACCTCAACGTGTACACGCACCCGGAGCGGACCCGGCGCGGCGCCGGCTCGCTGCTGGTGCGCACCGCCGAGGAGTATCTGGCGGGGCTGGGCGCGACCCGGCTCTTCTCCTGGGTGCTGGACGAGCCCGCCCACCGGGCCTTCGCCGAACGGCACGGCTACCGGCCCAGCCGCTCCGCGCACTTCCTGCGCCTGGACCTGGCGCACGGCACCCTGCCGCCCCGGCAGGACCCGCCGCCGGGGGTCGAGCTGCGCACGGCCGCCGACTACGCGGACGACCCGCGCCCCCTGTTCGAGCTGGACGCGGAGGCCACGGCGGACGAACCGAGCGACATCGAGGCGGAGTTCACCGACTTCGCGGCGTGGGTCGAGGAAACCTGGAAGCATCCGCTGCTCGATCCGGAGCTGACGTCGGTGGCGGTCGCCGACGGCCGCCCGGTCGCGTTCAGCGCGGCCCACACCGACCGTCCCCGCCGCCGCTACGGCTCCGCGATGACCGGCACCGCCCGCGCCTTCCGCGGCCGGGGCCTGGCCAGACTCGCCAAGAACGACTCCCTGCACCGGGCGCGCGCCGCCGGGTACACGGATGCGTTCACCGGCAACGACACCGAGAACGGCCCGATGCTCGCGATCAACACGTGGTTCGGGTACCAGATCTGCGCCACGGAGGTGCGTCATGTCCGCGAACTCGGCTGAACCGGCGGACCGGGTCGACGTCGTGCTGGTCAAGGCCGGCCGGACGAAGATCCGCTACGCCGCCGAGCTGCTCACCGACGACGGGACCCGGGTCGCCGTCCGCGCCGCCTGGGCGGGCGAGGGCGTCCGCGACTTCGGCTTCGTGCGCTTCGAGCCGGGTGATGTCTTCACCGAGTACTACTGGCGTGACCGCTGGTACTCCGTGAAGGAGGTCCGCGCGGCCGACGGCACCCTGAAGGGCTGGTACTGCGACATCACCCGGCCGGCCACCCGCACCGGTGGCGAGCTGGTCGTCGAGGACCTGGACCTGGACCTGTGGCGCTCGGCCGACGGCTCCGACGTGCGCCGCCTGGACGAGGACGAGTTCGCCGAGAGCGGCCTCGCGGAGCGCGATCCCGGGGCCGCGCGGGCCGCGCTGTCGGCGCTCGACGAGCTGGAGGGCCTGGCCACCGGCGAGGGGGGCCTGGAATCCCTGCTGGGCTGAACCACCGGACCGGTCACGCGCCGTCGCCGGCCGGTCACGCGACGGCGCGGGCACGCAGCGCGGTCGCCCGATCACGGGGGTTCGCCGCGGTCCCAAAGGTGACACCCGCCACCGGCAACCGAATCGTGACAGCCGCCACAGACTAATCGGGCGGCGATGAGGAAGTCTCACCGAACGGGTCTACCTCCGTGAGAACGCGGAACTCGGTAGTCCCACTAGGAGGCAGACATGCGCCGTGTGACCGTGCGGAAGCCCCTGAAGACGTCGGACGCGCGCCGGATCCGCGAAGAGGCGGCCGACGAGCGTCCCGCCGGGCGGCCCGAGGTGCGCAAGGACATCGCGCGCACCTGGTGGCCGGAGAGCTAGTCCAGGAGCTTGCGGTAGTGGATCCGGTCGTACGGCCCGTCGACGCGCCGCTCCACGACCTCGTATCCGTACTTGGGGTAGATCTTCTGGTTCTCCCACATCATCGCGTTCGTGTAGAGCCTGATCTCGGACAGGCCGAGCACGCGCGCGTGCGCGTCGACGAACCGCAGCAGCCGTCGCCCCACGCCCTGGCCATGGGCGTCGGGGCGGACGGCGATGCTGTCCAGGAACAGATGGTCGTCGTACGCGTCCAGGACGACGAGACCGGTCACCGGTTCCCCGGTGACGAACACCCGCCCCGCGGCCACGTCCGCCGCGTGGTCCGCCTCCATGGGCTGGGGCACCACCCCGATGCGGGCGATGTAGTGCCGGTAGGCCGCGTCGGTCACGGACTTCACGGCGAGGGTGTCGGCGGCGACGGCGGGCCGGATCTCCAGGTCGTTCATGCTCCGCACGGTAGCTGCCTCAGCGCAGCCTGAGCACTCCCTTAACGGCACCATAAGGATCTCCGTCAGCCGCCCTCGGCGGGCGATTTCGCGAGCTCTCGGGGCTAGCTTCTGATCACCCCCACGGGATCACCGGAAAGCCCGACCGCCCTAGGAGTTCCTCCATGCCCGCACCCCGCCGCAAGGCCGCCGCCACCGTCGCCGCCCTCGGCCTCGGCCCGCTGGCCCTGACCGCGCTCTCGGCGGCGCCCGCGTCCGCGCACGGCTCGATGGGCGACCCGGTCAGCCGGGTCTCGCAGTGCTACGCGGAGGGTCCGGAGAGCCCGTCCTCGCAGGCGTGCAGGGCGGCGGTCGCGGCGGGCGGCACCCAGGCGCTCTACGACTGGAACGGCATCCGCATCGGCAACGCGGCCGGGCAGCACCGGTCGCTGATCCCGGACGGCAAGCTGTGCAGCGCGAACAACGAGGCGTTCAAGGGCCTCGACCTGGCCCGTGCCGACTGGCCCGCGACCAGCGTGCGCAGCGGCTCGTACGCCTTCAAGTACCGCGTGACCGCTCCGCACAGGGGCACCTTCACGGTGTATCTGACCAAGCCGGGCTACGACCCCGCCCGGCCGCTCGCCTGGGACGACCTGGACCTGGCGAACCCGGTGGCCACCGCCACCGATCCGGCGGCTGCGGGCGGCTTCTACACGTTCTCCGGCACGCTTCCCGAGCGCACCGGCAAGCATCTGCTGTACGCGGTCTGGCAGCGCTCGGACAGCCCGGAGGCCTTCTACTCCTGTTCCGACGTCACCTTCGGCGGCGCCACGAGCGGCACCCCTGCCGACACCTCGGGCAGCACCCCGGACGCCGGCGACCCGGCGAGCGGCGACACCGCCACCGACAGCGGCAGCGGCAGCGGCAGCGGTACGAACGGCGGTGCCGCCCCGGCTCCGGTCGCCTCCGCCCCGTCCGAGGAGCAGATCGAGGCCGGTGCCGAGCACTCGACCATCGAGAACCACGGCCACGGCGACGACGATCACCGCACGACGGCGGAGCCCGCCGCGGCGGCGGCCGCCGGATCGGCGCGGGCGAACCAGCCGAAGGCGGCGGGCGCGTCGCAGAACCTCGCCGAGACCGGCGGCGACAGCGGCACGGCGTACCTCGCCGTGGGCGGCGCGGCGGCACTCGCGCTCGGCGCGGCGGCCCTGTTCGCCTCGGTCCGCCGCAAGGCGGTGACCGGCGGCCGGCACGGCCGCTGAGGCGAGGGGACTCCGGGTCCGGCCGGCGGCTCAGGCCGGCCGGACCCCGGCGGCCGTCAGCTGAAGGCGGCGGCGCAGGTGGTGGGCCGGGCGTTCGCCGGGTCGAGCGCGTTGGCCACCTCGTGGAAGGCGATCCGGTCGAACAGCCCGATCGCCAGGTGCTCGGAGAGGTCGACCGGGCACAGGTCCTGGAGCAGCACGTTGCGTACGTTCGGCCCGTCCAGGAAGCCGCTCCGGTACGGCGTGACGACCTGGTCGTACCGGGTCGCGAGCACCGTGTAGCGGACGCCGGGGACGGTGTCGCCGCCCGCGTTGAGCCGGTTCAGGAAGTCGGATCCGGCGATCTGGTCGGCGAGCGCGGGGGTGGCGGTGGTGAGGAGGTCCTCGGCGCCGGGGAAGTACGGCAGCAGCGCGGTGAGTCCGCCGAGGGTCGTGCCGTGGTTGTCGGGTGCGATGCCGACGAGCGCGTTCACCTCGGCGGCTCCACCGAGGAACTTGAGGTAGTGACGGGGCATCATGCCGCCCTGCGAGTGGCCGACCAGGTCGGCTTCGGCGGCGCCGGTGGCGGCGAGCACCTTGTCGACGAACGCGTCGAGTTCCTCGGCGGACTTGGCGACGGGCCCGAGCCCGTGGAGGAACGGGACGCCGGGGAGCCGGCCGTAGTCGAGGGAGTAGACGCAGTACCCGCGTGCGACCAGGTACGGGGCGAGGCCCAGCCAGTTGTCGACGGCGTTGCCGAAGGTGCCGTGGACCAGGACGACGGGCCGGGGATGGGCGGTGGAGGGCTTGCAGGAGTAGTCGTTCCAGCCGCGGCTGGGAGCGTCGCCCGCGCGGGCGGTGGTGGCGGGGACGAGGGCGACCGCGACGGCCAGCAGCACGGCGGCCACGGATCTGCGGACGTGGTTGCGGTTCCAGGGCAGCATCGGGTGATCTCCTGACGGCTCGTGGGGAAGGAGGTTCGCCTGCCTTACGCCCTGTGATCCGGATCACGGGATGCTGTTCACTCGTCAAGTTACGGACGAGTAGCACCAAGGGGAAGCTGCGCGACGGTAAAAACACGCAGCACCGATCGATGCCGAGGCGCGCTCTGTCGCCGCTCTACCAGACAGGCCGGACCGGCCCGTGCGGCGCGATCCGCCCCAGCTGTTCCCGCAGCACCCGCACCTCGCCCTCCCCCAGCAGCTCGCTCCACTCCCCCACGACCTCCGCCGCCGCCTCCTCCGCGGCCCGCGTGCAGGCCCGGCCCCTCTCGGTCAGCTCCAGCAGCCGGGCCCGGGCATCCACGGGATGCGGCCGCCGCTCCACGTAGCCCTTGCGCACCAGTTCGTCGACGAGCTGGCTGGCCGCCTGCTTGGTGACCCCGAGGTGGGCGGCGAGCTCGGTGACCGTGGCCCCGCCCCGGGCGAGCCGGGTGAAGGCGTATCCGTAGGCGGGCCGCCCCTCGAACCCCCGGGCCACCACACCTTCGTTGATGCGCCGGGTGAGCTCCCCCGCGGCGGCGAGCAGGGCGGCGGTCAGGGAGAGGGCGTCGGAGTTCTGCACCAGGGAATTGAAACACCCTTGACCAAATGGTCAAGCGGGTTGACCATTGAGCCCGAAGAGATGGTCAAGCAGATTGACCATCTGCCATCGAGAGGGAGCCGCCCATGCCCGTCATCCGTCCCACCGACGCCCTCGTCCACGAGCTGCACGGCGCCCGCTTCGTCTCGCACGCCTCCCCGCGCACCGGCAGCAGGGAGCTGTGCGCCTGGCGCGGCGAGATTCCCGCGGGCACCGTCGCACCGGTGCACACCGTCAGCCGCGAGGAGATCCTGCATCTGCTCGACGGCGAGCTGCGGGTCACCCTGGACGGCCGTACCGCGCACCTCGCCCCCGGCGACACGGTGATCGTCACCGCGGGCACCGCCTTCGGGGTCGAGAACCCGGGCGAGCGGACCGCCGTCACCTGGGTCACCACCTCCGTCGGCCTGGAGGCGGAGCTGGCCGACGGGACGCGGATCAGCCCGCCGTGGGCCCGCTGACGCCCGTACGGTCCACGACCACCCCGCGATCACCGGCACGGAACGACCGGACGTCCAACTCGGCCCGCAGCGCCGCCCGTTCGGCCGGTCCCGTGTTCCGGTCGCCCACGGCCGCCCCCGGGGCGGAAGCGACCTGGAAGCCGGTGGCGCGGGCGAAGGCGATGCCCGGGACCCAGCCGGGCGCGAGGGTGGCGGTGACCCGCCGGACCGCCGGCGCGGCGGACAGCAGGGCCCCGGCGACCGCGGTGCCGATGCCGCGCCGCCGCCAGTGCGGTGCCAGCAGGCAGCAGCCGACCGCGCAGCTCTCCGGGTCCGGGTGGCCGAGCACGGCGTCGACGAGCCCGATCACCTGTCTCTCGGCCTCCAGGACGAGCAGCCGCTTCCGCTCGGGCGCGCAGCCCGGGGGGAGTGCGTAGTACATGCTCTGCACATCGCCCGGCCCGGACGGCTGCCCGGTGGCGGCGACGAACCAGTCCTCGCAGTCGGCGAAGAGTTCCAGCACGGCCGGCTCGTCCTCGGGGACGAAGTCGCGCACATCGATCCTCAGAGCCATCGGATCAATCTACGCCGCCAGTCTTCCCGGCATCACCGCGCGCGGCCCGAACTTGGCCCGCGCGCGGTCGGCGACCTCCTCGATACGGCGGATCCGTTCGTCCGCGGGGTCGAAGGTGAGCTGGTGGGAGGCCTGTTCGGCGGGGGTGAGGCCCTCGGCGCGCAGGGCGATCGCGCGGACCCGGGCGCGCTGGAGGCCGAGGGCGTCGTACATGCCGTAGACCGCCTTCGCCAGTGCCGCCGAGTGGGCGGTGGGCTCGGCGAGGGTGCGGGAACGGGTGGTGGCGGAGCGGTCGGCGTAGCGCACGGTGAGGGTGAGGGTGCGGCAGACCTTGTCCACGGCCCGCAGCCGGGCGCCGATCTCCTCGGCGGCCGACAGCAGGGCGCGGCGGTGCCGTTCCGGATCCAGTTCGTCGCGTTCGAAGGGGCGGTCCGTGGCCAGGGAGCGGGAGACCGCGTTGGGCACCACCCGGCCGCGGTCGATGCCGTTCGCCTTCTCGTGCAGCTCGCGGCCCGCCTTCGCGCCGACCAGGCGCTGGAGCGTGGACAGCGGCGCGGCGGCGACCCGGCCGAGGGTGTCGAGGCCGTACTCGCACAGGGTGCGGGCGGTCGCGGCGCCCACGCCGGGCAGGACGGCGACGGGCCGGTCGGCGAGGAACTCCGCCACGGCGTCCTCGGGGACCGCGCAGGTCAGCCCGGGCCGGGCGGCGCGCAGCGCGATCCGGGCCAGCATGGGGCCCGGCCCGGCGCCGATCACGCAGTCGACGCCGAAGTGGGCGAGGGCGCGGACCCGGATCACCGAGGCCAGTTCGACGGCGTCGCGCCCGAAGTAGCGTTCGGCACCGCCGAGATCGGCGAGCGCCCCGTCCGGTGGCAGCGCCTCGACGACCGGCGTGAACTCCTCCAGCAGTCCGAGCAGCTGGGGCAGGGCCGCCTCGTACATCGGCGGCAGCTGGAAACGTACGCAGAGAATCGTCATCCCGCACTCCCCGGGCTCTGGTGCCACAACTTCCGTGTCTGTGAGGGTTCTTGCCCCGCGGGGCGCAGATCGGCCCAGGGGTGCATCTCGTACCCCGTGGGCATGCGGATGGTCCGGGACCGGTGGTGGTCCATACGGTCCTGGGCGGCCGAGCCGGCCGGGGCGGGCAGCCCGTCGGAACCGGCGAGCCGCCCCCGCGCGGCCCCCTGGCCGTCGTCGGGCGGCGCCCCGCCGTCGGCCGCGGGACCGGTGCCGGGCGCGCCGGCGAGCCGGGCCGCGACCCCTTCCAGCCCTTGCTCCCGGCGCAGTTCGGCCAGTTCGGCGAGGTTCCAGGCGGCGGCGCCCACCACGCTGACGCTGCGCGGGCCGCGCCGCTGGACCACGCCGCGCACCAGCAGCAGCCAGGAGTGGAAGACGGTGTGGGCGCAGGCGTCGTGGGAGTCGTCGAAGAAGGCGAGGTCGACCAGGCCGGTGCCGTCGTCCAGGGTGGTGAAGATGACCCGCCTGCCGGACCGGATCGGCGGTGTCTGGGTGGCCGCCTTGGCGCCCGCGACCAGCACCGTCTCGCCGTGCCGGGCCTCGCGCAGCCGGCGGGCGCTCACCACGCCCAACTCGTCCAGGAACGTCCGGTGGTCGTCCATCAGATTGCGCGAGGCGTCCATGGAGAGCACGCCCAGCTCGGCGCTGAGCCGTTCCTCCGCGGAGAGGTCGGGCAGCCCGGCGGAGGCGGTCCGCCGTCCGCCGGACAGCGGGAGCTGGCCTCCGCCGCCGCCCTTGCCGCGCGCGCCGCGGTGCAGTTCGGTCAGGTGGAGTTGCAGGTCGCGGCGGTTGGCGCCGAACGCGTCCAGCGCGCCGACCTGGGCGAGCCGCTGGGCGAGCGGGCGGCTGGGGCGGGCCCGTTCCCAGAAGTCGAGCAGGGAGGAGTACGGCTGCCCGTCCTCGATCCGCCGCGCCTCGGCCTCGCTGATGTTGTGCACGTCGAAGAGGGCGAGCCGGAGCCCCCAGACCTCCCGCGAGAGCCGGGACGACGACGATGATTCAGACACCAGTTCGATCCGATGGGCGACCCCCGACTTGTTCACGTCCAGCGGCAGGATCGGCACCCCGCGCCGCCGCGCGTCCGCCAGCAGCAGCCGCTTGGGGTACATCCCGGGGTCATGGGTGAGCAGCCCGGCGTAGAAGGCGGCCGGGTGATGGGCCTTCAGCCAGGCCGACTGGTACGTCGGCACCGCGAAGGCGACCGCGTGCGCCTTGCAGAAGCCGTACGACCCGAAGGCCTCGATGATCTCCCAGGTGCGCTGAATCGTTTCCGTGTCGTAGCCGCGCGCCGCCGCGTGCTGGGCGAACCAGAACCGGATCCGCCCCTGGGACTCCGGATCGGACAGCCCCCGGCGCACCCGGTCCGCCTCGCCGCGCCCGCAGCCCGTCATGATGTCGACGATGTGGATGATCTGCTCGTGGAAGACGACCACCCCGTACGTCTCCTTCAGC
Organism: Streptomyces glaucescens; assembly: GCF_002154375.1. GTDB lineage: Bacteria > Actinomycetota > Actinomycetes > Streptomycetales > Streptomycetaceae > Streptomyces > Streptomyces glaucescens. Next base: position 9,156 of record NZ_MUND01000138.1, read on the forward strand.
GGACCCTCCAGATCCGGGTGCGGATAACGCACCGGGGCCCGCCCGTGCCGCGCCTCGATGAACGGCCGCACCATGTCGGCGGCGACCGGACCCGGCCGGAAGAGGGAGATGTCGACGACCAGGTCGTGGAAAGTGGCCGGCTGGAGCCGTCCCACCAGGTCCCGCTGACCCGGCGACTCGATCTGGAAGCAGCCCAGGGTCTCGGCGGAGCGGATCAGGCCGTACGTCGCCGGGTCGCCCGGCGGCAGCGCGTCCAGGTCGACCTCGGCGCCCGATGCGCGCTTCACCTCGGCGACCGCGTGCGCCATCGCCGACTGCATCCGCACGCCCAGCACGTCCAGCTTGAGCAGCCCCAGGTCCTCCACGTCGTCCTTGTCGAACTGCGCCATCGGGAAGCCCTCGCCGCTCGTCGGCATCACCGGCGTACGGGAGAGCAGGGAGGCGTCGGAGAGCAGGACACCGCAGGGATGCATGGCCACCCCGCGCGGCAGCGCGTCCAGCGCCTCGACCAGCTCCCACAGCGGGCCGTACCGCTCCTTCTCGGCGGCGAGCGCCTTCAGTTCGGGCAGCTCCTGGAGCGCCGCGCGGGCGTCGCGGGCGCGGATGTGCGGGAAGGACTTGGCGAGCCGGTCGATCTCGGCGGGGTCCAGGGACAGGGCCGCGCCGACGTCCCGGATCGCGTGCCGCACCCGGTAGGTCTCCGGCATCGCGACCGTCGCCACCCGCTCGGCGCCGAACCGGCCGATGATCGCCCGGTAGACCTCCAGGCGGCGCGCCGACTCCACGTCGATGTCGATGTCGGGCAGCACGACCCGCTCCCTGGACAGGAAGCGCTCCATCAGCAGCCGGTGCTCGACCGGGTCGGCGTGCGCGATGCCCAGGAGGTGGTTGACGAGGGAGCCCGCGCCGGAGCCGCGCGCGGCCACCCGGATGCCCATCTTCCGTACGTCGTCCACTACTTGAGCCACCGTCAGGAAATAGGAGGCGAAGCCGTGGTGGGCGATGATGTCCAGTTCCTCGTGCATCCGCTCCCAGTAGGCGCGGCGGCCCGCGTAGCCGCGCAGCACCATGCCGGCCGCCGCCCGGGAGGCCAGCACCCGCTGCGCGCTGCGGCGGTCCGCGCCGACCAGGTGCGGCTCGGGGAAGTGGACGGTGCCGATGCCGAGGTCGTCCTCGGGATCGACCAGGCACTCGGCGGCCGCGGCCTGGGTCTGCTCCAGCAGCCGCAGGGCGGCCTCGCGCCGGTACCCGGCGGCCTCCACGATCCGCTCGGCCGCCTCCCGCATGGCCCCCGCGCCCTTGAGCCAGGCCTCACCGGAGTCCAGCTCCTTGGCCGGGTCGATCGGGACCAGGCGGCGTGCGGCGTCCAGCACGTCGGCGACCCGGCCCTGGCCGGGGTCCGCGTACCGCACCGCGTTGCTCAGCACCGGGCGGACGCCCTGCTCGGCGGCGAAGCCGACGGTCCGGGCGGCCAGCCGCAGCGAGCCGGGGCCGGTGCCGGTACGGCCGTGCCAGACCGCCTCCAGACGCAGGTCGTCGCCGTAGGCCTCCCGCCAGGGGGCGAGGAGCCGCGCGGCCCGGTCGGGGCGGCCCGCAGCCAGGGCGCGGCCGACGTCGGAGCCGGGGCCGAGCAGCACGGTGAGACCGTCGGCGTGGTTGTCCCCCCAGGTGAGGACGGGGGTGTCCGGGTGGCGGTGGGCGGCGGTGACCAGGCGGCACAGATCGGCCCAGCCGCGGGCGCCGTCGCGGGCGAGGTAGGTGACGCGCGGGGTCGACTCGTCGATGAAGGCACCGCCCCGCACGGGGGTGCGGCGGCGCCGGTCCTGGTGGGCGGGACCGGCCTCGGAGGCGGTCGCCGCCGGGGCCACCGCCAGGTTCACGCCGAACAGCGGGCGCACGCCCGCGCGGGCGCAGGCCTTGGCGAAGCGGACCGTGCCGGCGAGGGTGTCGCGGTCGGTGAGGGCGAGGGCGTCCATGCCGCGCTCGAAGGCGCGCTCGGCCAGCCGCTCCGGGTGCGAGGCGCCGTGGCGCAGGGAGAACCCGGAGACGGTGTGCAGATGCGTGAAGCCCGGCATCGCACCTCCCGCCATCTCCGCTATCGAACACTCGTTCCAACCTGCCCACCACCACCATAGACCAAATCCCGAACATGTGTACGACAGCCGTTCGGGCCCCTCCCACCTGCGGAAACACCCGTCTCCCCGGAGCGTGGGGACATGACACAGACCACCTTCCTCCGCGAGGTGAAAGACGCCGTCACCCCGCGGGCCACTCTGCTCGTCCTCGGTGTGGTCGTTCTCCAGCTGCTGTTCATCGCCTCCTACGTGGGAGCGCTGCACCACCCGAAACTCAGGGACGCGCCGTTCGGGGTGGTCTCGCCCGCGGCCGTCGCCCGGCAGACGGTCACCCGGCTGGACCGGCTGCCCGGCTCGCCCCTGGACCCGCGGGCGGTGGCCGACGAGGAGACGGCCCGCGAGCAGATCATGAACCGCGACCTCGACGGCGCCCTGGTGGTCAACCCGGCCGGCCCCACCGACACGCTCCTGGTCGCCACCGGCGGCGGCACCGCCCTCGCCACCGCGCTGCAGACGCTCACCACCACCGTGGAGAAAGCCGAGCGGCGCACCGTGCGGACCGTGGACGTCGCCCCCGCCTCCCCCGGGGACTTCAACGGGCTGTCGTCGTTCTACCTGGTCGTCGGCTGGTGCGTCGGCGGTTACCTGTGCGCCTCGATCCTCGCGATCAGCACCGGCGCCCGGCCCGCCAACCCGCGCCGCGCGATGATCCGCCTCGCCGTGATCGCCCTGGTGTCGATCGTCGGCGGCCTCGGCGGCGCACTGATCGTCGGGCCGGTCCTGGACGCCCTGCCCGGCAGCGTGGCGGCGCTGTGGGGACTCGGCGCGCTGATCACCTTCGCGGTCGGCGCCGCCACCCTCGCCGGGCA
>NZ_MUND01000139.1:0-1571 GCF_002154375.1 Streptomyces glaucescens
GGGCGGGAGGAAGCGGGGCGGGACGGCGTAGCGGAGGCCGTCGGCCGCTCGGGGTCAGGGGCGGACGGGGTTGTCTAGTCCGCTCCCGGCAGCCGGACCGGTGATGTGTTGCTCACCTGCTGGAAGACGACCGACGTGCGGAAGCCGGTGACCTCGGTGCGCTTGCTGAGGTGGTCGGTGAGGAAGGCGTGCAGGTGGTCGAGGTCCTGGACGGCGACGTGGAGGAGGAAGTCGTCGCCGCCGGAGAGGACGAAGACGTGCAGGACCTCGGGCAGGCCGGCGGCGAAGGACTTGAAGCCGTCGATGACGGCACGGCTGAGCGGGCGGACCTGGACGGAGACGAGTGCCTGGGTGCCGCGGTTGAGTGCGGCGGGGTCGATGTCGGCGTGGTAACCGCGGATGACACCGCGGCGGTGCAGGGAGCGCACCCGTTCCAGGCAGGTCGACGGGGCGATGCCGAGTTTGCGGGCGAGTTCGCGGTTGGACTGCCGCGCATCCGTCTGGAGCAGCCGGACTATCGCCGAATCAAGTTCGTCCATGGGCGGTCACCATAGCCTGAGTTCAGCCATTCGTTCGGTGGAGGTCCGGTAACGCGCGCTGCTCGCGCAGGATTTGGCGTGTTCCAGCGGACGAATGGAAGGACGACGGTCATGCTCGACCATGAGCGCGTCGCGGTTCACACCGGTCGGCGGTCCCGGCTGCCGGTGATCGTGGCCGTGCACTCCACCGCGCTCGGACCCGCCGTGGGCGGCCTCCGGCTGTGGCACTACCCCGACTGGCGGGACGGGCTGGCCGACGCGCTGCGTCTGTCGGCCGCGATGACCTCGAAGCTCGCGGTGGCGGGGCTGCCCAGCGGCGGTGGCAAGGCGGTCGTCGCGCTGCCGGAGGGCGAACGTCTGGACCCCGGCCGCCGTCTCGACGTGCTGCGGGACGTCGCGGAGGTCATCGCCTCACTGGACGGGGCGTACGCCACCGGTCCGGACGTCGGCACCGGCCCGGACGACATGGCCGTCATCGCGGAGTCCACCCCACACGTCTTCTGCCGGCCGGAGCGGCTGGGCGGCAGCGGCGACTCCTCCCCGCACACCGCGCGGGGCACGCTCGCCGCGCTGCGGGCCGTGGCCCGGCGGCTGTACGGCACGCCGAGCCTGGCCGGGCGTACCCTTGCGGTGGCCGGGCTGGGCCGGGTCGGGGCCCGCCTGGCGCGGCTGCTGGCCGCCGAGGGCGCTGAGTTGACGGTCACCGACATCGACGCCGGCAAGCGGGCGCTGGGTGAGGAGCTGGGGGCCGTGTGGCGGGCGCCCGAGGAGATCCTCGCCGTGGACGCCGACATCCTGGTCCCGGCCGGCCTCGGCGGTGTGCTGAGCGCGCGGAGCGTGGCCGGGCTGCGCTGCCGGGCCGTCGTCGGTCCGGCCAACAACCAGCTGACCGGTCCCGAGGTCGCCGATCTGCTGCACGAGCGCGGCATCCTCTGGGTGCCCGACTACGTCGCGAGCGCCGGCGGAGTCGTCAACGCCGTCAGCGTCGAGGTGCACGGGCTGGGCGCCGAGCAGGCCCGCCTGCGCGTCGAC
>NZ_MUND01000139.1:1602-1748 GCF_002154375.1 Streptomyces glaucescens
GGCTGGCCGCCGCCCGCCCGGTGGGGGTACGGCCGACGGGCCACACCACCGCCGAGCCCCTCGCGCTGCCGTAAGGGGCCGCCCGGCGGCCGGCCGCTCGCCGAGCGGTGGGGCCCTGACCGTTCGGCCGCCGGCTTCGCCCGCAC
>NZ_MUND01000014.1 GCF_002154375.1 Streptomyces glaucescens
GCGGAGACCCCGTCGGACGGGGTCTCCGCTTCACCGGGTTCGTGAGGTCTCGCCCGGTGCGTGAGGGGTTCACCCGGTGCGTGAGGAGTCCACCGGGTGTGTGGGGGCCGGGCCTGGAGGATCAGGCCGCGTTGCGGAACACCGGCAGGTAGCCGCCGGACTGCCCGTTCGCGGTCGGGTGGTACGACTCGCTGATGCTGAGCCAGTTGACGCTGTGGAGCCAGGAGCTGCCGGAGCAGATCTCGTGGCCGGTGAAGGTGGAGCGGACGTCACCGAAGGTGAAGCCGTGGTCCATGGCGCGCTTCTCGATCGTGGCGTTCAGGTGGTCGGAGGCTTGGTTGATGGCGCTGCGCTTGGCCTCGGACAGGCCCAGGCACGTGGTGCCGAGCTTGTAGAAGCGGGGGTAGCCGAGCACGACGACATGGGCGGAGGGTGCCTTGGCGCGGATCGCCGAGTAGACGGCGTCGAGCTTCCCGGGCAGCGTCGAGTCGACGTATGCCCGGGCGGTGTTGATGCGGCTGATGCAGGTGCTGTCGGACTGGGTGACACAGGTCGTCATGACGTCACCGAAGCCGGCGTCGTTGCCGCCGACGCTGATGGACACGAGGCCGGTGCCGGCGCCGAGCGGGGTGAGCTGACCGTTGCGGACGTCGTCCGTGCGGGCGCCCGCGCAGGCGGTGAAGTGGAAGGACGAGGGGGCGTTGGCGGCGGCCCACAGCTGGGGGTACGCCTTGGTGCTGCGCTTGCAGTCGCCGCTGGAGCTGATGTAGCTGCCCGCGCCGAGGCCGGAGGAGTAGGAGTCGCCGAGCGCCACGTAGCCGGTGGCTGCGGCGTCGGTCGCGTGGGCCGCGGTGGCTCCGGTGAGCGTCGCTGCGACGCCGAGGAGGACCGAGCTCAGGTATGCGACAAGTCGGGAACGTCTCATGGAACCTCCCTTTAGCAGGATCTCCGCCACAACTGTCGTACCAACTACGCGTGTTGACGGGAAGTGTCCATGCCAAGTCTTTTGTGTGCGTTCGGAGTCGCTTTCAGAACTGTTCTCGATCGCTTTTCGGACCGTTAGCGGTCACTTCCGGTCCGATGCCTCACCGCACCCCTGCCCTTGATTTCGCGTACATGACAGATTTGTTGACGGGTGCTCAACTCCCTTGTTCCCCACCTCAGGAGCACCCACGCTTGATCCCAGCCCGCGGCGGTACGCCCCGCTCCGGGCCGTGTGCGCGAGCACGCGCACATCCCCCACAGACGCAGCGCCCCACCGGGCGCGCGCCGCCCAGAGGAGGACTCCCTCGTCATGGCACACCTGCGGAGCAAGAAGGTGCGGCTCGCCGCGATAACCAGCCTGGCCACCGCCGCACTCGTGGGCGGACTCACCGCCCTCCCCGCCCAGGCCGCCCCGGCCGAGGGCACCGTGCTCGCGGCCGGCTCCCCCACCGCGATCAAGGACAGCTACATCGTCACCCTCAAGCGGGGTGCCGGCTTCAAGGCCGCGTCGGGCCAGGGCAAGGACCTGATCGAGGAGTACGGCGGTTCGGTGAGGAAGACGTTCGGCAGCGCCCTGAACGGCTACACCGCCACCCTCTCCGCGACCGAGGCGAAGAGACTCGCCGCCGACCCGGCCGTGGCCGCCGTCGAGCAGAACCAGCGCGTCTCCATCGACGCCACCCAGTCCAACGCCCCCTGGGGCCTGGACCGCATCGACCAGACCTCGCTCCCGCTCTCCGGCACCTACACCTACCCGGACAGCGCGGGCACCGGCGTGACGGCCTACGTCATCGACACCGGCGTGCGCATCACCCACTCCCAGCTCACCGGCCGCGCCGTCAACGGCTACGACGCCGTCGACGGCGACACCACCGCGCAGGACGGCAACGGCCACGGCACCCATGTGGCCACCACCATCGCGGGCTCCACCTACGGCGTCGCCAAGAAGGCGAAGATCGTCGCGGTGCGGGTGCTGAACAACAGCGGCTCGGGCACCACGGCCGGCGTGATCGCGGGCATCGACTGGGTGACGAAGAACCACTCCGGCCCCTCGGTCGCCAACATGTCCCTCGGCGGCGGCGTCTCCACCACGCTGGACACCGCGGTGCGCAACTCCATCGCCAGCGGCGTCACCTACGCGGTCGCGGCGGGCAACAGCAACGCCAACGCCTCCTCGTTCTCCCCTGCCCGGGTCGCCGAGGCCATCACCGTCGGCGCCACCACCAGCACCGACGCCCGCGCGAGCTACTCCAACTACGGCTCCGCGCTGGACATCTTCGCGCCGGGCTCCTCCATCACGGCGGGCTGGCACACCAGCGACACCGCGACCAACACCATCTCCGGCACCTCGATGGCGACCCCGCACGTCGCGGGCGCGGCGGCGGTCTACCTGGCCGGCCACCCCTCCGCCACCCCGGCGCAGGTCGCCTCGGCGCTGACCGCCGGCGCGACCACCGGCAAGGTGACCAGCCCCGGCAGCGGCTCCCCGAACCGCCTGCTGAAGCTCGTCCCGTGACACTCCCGCGGCTGAGGTGACCCACGGTTCCCCGGAGGTGCGCGGCGCCTCCGGGGAACACCTGCGCGGTCTTGACGGCCCCCTCGGCACTGGGCCACATTGAAGCCCGGCATCCGGCGCTTCGGGGGGCAAAGTCGCCCATGCAGACCATTCGCAGCACAACTGATCCAGGCGGAACGGATACGACGGACCAGACGGATCCAGCGGATCCGACGGACGGGACGGACGGTGCCGAACGGGCGCGGTCAGGGCCGGGGAGGGACCTGACGGCACTGCTCGCGGGCGCGGCCACCGCAGCCGGCGGGCTGGGCGCGCTGCTCGCGTTCACCGGCCAGGGCTCGCCGCTGCGCGGCCCGTTCGTGCTGTTCTTCCTGCTCGCGGCACCGGCCGGGGCGATCGCCGCCGCGCTCACCGGCCTGGACCCCTTGGGCCGCGCCGTCGCCTCGCTGGCGGGGGCGGTGGCCGTCGACATGCTGGTGGCCCAGGTCCTGCTGGCCACGCACCAGTGGTCGGTGCGCGGCGGGCTGGTGGCCGTGTCCGCGTTCAGCGCCCTCGTTCTCCTGCTGGTCGCGGTGCGGCGGTGGCACGGCCGTACACCGGGAAGACGGGGCTGGTGACGTGGACATCAGTGTGTACCGACCCGGCGAGCTGACCGCCGCCGACCGGGCGGCGTGGACCGCACTCCAGGCCAAGGCGCATCTGCACGGCGCGCCGGAGCTGGGCAATCCGTTCCTGTCCCCCGAGTTCGCGCTCGCGGTGGGCCGGTACCGGCGCGGGGTGCGGATCGCGGTGGTCCGGGAGAAGGGCGACCCGGTCGCGTTCCTCCCCTTCCAGCGGTCCGCCGCCGGGGTGGGCCGGGCGATCGGGCTCGGCGTCTCCGACGCGCAGGGCGTGGTGCACCTGCCCGGGTTCGCCTGGGACGCCCGGGAGCTGCTGCGCGCCTGCGGGCTCGCGGTCTGGGAGTTCGACCATCTGGTCGAGGGCCAGCGGCCGTTCGCGGGCGGGGTCACCGGCACCTTCCCGTCCCCGGTCGTGGACGTCGACCAGGGCTACGACACCTATCTCGCCGGGCTGCGCGAGCGCTCGCCGAAGTTCACCCGGACCACGCTCGCCAAGGAGCGCAGACTGGGGCGGGACGCCGGCGAGGTCGTCCACGTCCACGACGAGCGGGATCCGGCCGCGCTGCGCACGCTCATGGCGTGGAAGTCGGCGCAGTACCGGCGCACCGGGCGCAGCGACCGTTTCGCCCAGGGCTGGATCACCGATCTGGTCCACCATCTCTTCCACACCCGCACCGACCGGTTCGCCGGCATCCTGTCGGTGCTGTACGCGGGCGGGCGGCCGGTCGCCGCGCATTTCGGGCTGCGCGGCGAGCGGATCCTCGCCTGCTGGTTCCCGGCGTACGACCCGGCGTTCGCCAAGTACTCGCCCGGTCTGGTCCTGCACCTGCGGATGGCCGAGGCGGCCGCCGCCGACGGCATCGCCCAGCTCGATCTGGGCCGGGGCCAGAAGGAGTACAAGGACTCCCTGAAGACCCGGGACATCCAGGTGTCGGAGGGGTGGGTGACCCGTCGCCACCCGGTGGCGTTCGGGCACCGGGCACGCCGGGCCCCGGTGCGGGCCCTGCGCAACGCCGTGGTGTCCCGGCCGGAGTTGTTCGAGCCCGCCGACCGGCTGCTCAAAAAGGTGGGGAAGATCCGCTCAGGGAGGCAGCAAGGGGAAAAAGACCAAGAATTCCGGGCCTTGTCGCAGACCTTGCCATAAACGCTCATTCATCAATACCGTCGTCATCTCACTCACATCGACCGTCACCCGGCGGGCCGGGGGAGGGCTCAGGGCCGCGGTGGTGCCGGTGTGAGGCGCGGTAGGGGGGGTGCCGTATCCGGTCGGCGTGCGTCCGCACGGGCGACCGGGACGTGCCGCGCAACCGGCTGCCGTTCCTGGGGCCGGCGAGTTGTGCCAGTGACACAACCCCCCTTTCGAACCGGACACACAGCCGGGCCGCCCAGGGGCGGGCGGTCCACCGGACGAGAGGGACCAGACCCATGAGCAGTTCAGTACTGCGCCCGGCGGCCACGGACGACGAACCGGCCAGGGTGACCGCGTACCGGCCGATCTCCTCTCACCTGGCCATCGCGCCGCCGGTGAGCGTGGTCATCCCCGCCATGAACGAGGCGGAGAACCTTCCCTACGTCTTCAAGACCCTGCCCGCCTGGATACACGAAGTGGTCCTGGTCGACGGCAACTCCACCGACGCCACCGTCGAGGTCGCCCGTGACCTGTGGCCCGGCGTGAAGGTCGTCCGGCAGCGCGGCAAGGGCAAGGGGGACGCCCTGATCACCGGGTTCACGGCCTGCACCGGCGACATCATCGTGATGGTCGACGCCGACGGCTCGGCCGACGGCAACGAGATCGTGTCGTACGTCTCCGCCCTGGTCTCGGGCGCGGACTTCGCCAAGGGCTCACGCTTCGCCAACGGGGGCGGCACCGACGACATGACGTTCGTCCGCAAGCTCGGCAACCGCACCCTGTGCACCGTCGTCAATCGCAAGTTCGGCGCCCGCTACACCGACCTCTGCTACGGCTACAACGCGTTCTGGCGGCACTGCCTGGACAAGATCGACCTGGACTGCACCGGCTTCGAGGTCGAGACCCTGATGAACATCAGAGTGGTCAAGGCGGGCCTGAAGGTGCAGGAGATACCGAGTCACGAGTATCTGCGCATCCACGGCACCAGCAACCTCAGCGCCGTGCGCGACGGGCTGCGGGTGCTGCGGGTGATCCTGCGGGAGCGCTCCAACCGGCGGGCGCTGCGCCGCCGTACGCACACCTCGCCGATGCCGGACGCGGTGCGGGGAGAGAGGTCTTGAGCGGTACGGGAGGAGAGGCCCCCGGCGCACCCGGGATCTCCGTGGTGATCTGCGTCTACACCGAGGACCGCTGGGAGGACATCCGCGCCGCGGTCGCCTCGGTGCGGGGGCAGTCCCGGCCGGCGCTGGAGATCCTGCTGGTCGTCGACCACAACCGGGCGCTGCTGGACCGGCTGGCCGGGGAGTACGGGGAGGCCGGGGACGTGCGGGTGCTCGCCAACGCGGGTCCCCGCGGGCTGTCCGCCGGCCGCAACACCGGCATCGCCGCCTCGCACGGCGAGGTGATCGCCTTCCTCGACGACGACGCCGTCGCCGAACGGGACTGGCTGCGCCGCTTCGCCGACGGCTACGCCGACCCCCGGGTGATGGCGGTCGGCGGCCGTACGGTGCCCGTCTGGGCGTCGGGCCGCCGTCCCGTCTGGTTCCCGGAGGAGTTCGACTGGGTGGTGGGCTGCACCTACAAGGGCCTGCCGCCCGGCCGGGTGCGGGTGCGCAACGTGCTCGGCGGCAACGCCTCCTTCCGCCGGACCGCGTTCGCCGCGGCGGGCGGCTTCGCCACCGGCATCGGCCGGAACGGTGACAGGCGCCCGCTGGGCTGCGAGGAGACGGAGCTGTGCATCCGGCTCACCCGGGCGGTGCCCGGTGCGGTCCTGCTGATCGACGACCGGGCGGTCATCCACCACCGGGTGCCGGCGGGCCGCGAGCGGTTCGGCTACTTCCGCACGCGGACGTACGCCGAGGGCCTGTCGAAGGCGCTGGTCACCCGGAGCGTGGGCGCGGGCAGGGGACTGGAGTCGGAGCGGCGCTACGCAGGCCGGGTGCTGCCCGCCGGGGTGGCGCGCGGGCTGCGCGACGCGCTGCTCGCCCGGCCGG
>NZ_MUND01000140.1:0-233 GCF_002154375.1 Streptomyces glaucescens
CGGCCACGCCGTAGCCCACCAGCACCGGCTGGCGGCCCTGCGGCTCGGGCTCCTCCGTCACGGCGGCCTGCGGGGCCACGGCGGCCTGCGGGGCCTCGGTGGCCTGCGGCTCGGCGCCGGGGGCGCTGCCCACCTCGACCGCGATGATCGACGTGCCCACGTCGACCGTGGTGCCCTCGGGGAAGTGCAGGGCACGGACCACACCGTCGTACGGGATGGGCAGCTCGACGGCC
>NZ_MUND01000140.1:254-15633 GCF_002154375.1 Streptomyces glaucescens
TCGGTGACCGTGTCGCCGGGCTGGACGTACCACTTGAGGATCTCGGCCTCGGTCAGGCCCTCACCCACGTCCGGCATCTTGAACTCGCGTACGGACGCTTCCGTCATCGTCGTCACGACCCTCTCCTCAGTACGCCAGGGCACGGTCGACGGCGTCGAGCACCCGGTCCAGGCCCGGCAGGTACTCCTCCTCCAGGCGGGCCGGCGGGTACGGGGCGTGGTAGCCGCCGACCCGGAGCACCGGGGCCTCCAGGTGGTAGAAGCAGCGCTCGGTGATCCGCGCGGCGATCTCCGCGCCGGAGCCGAAGAACACCGGCGCCTCGTGGACCACGACGAGCCGGCGGGTCTTCTCCACCGACGCCTGGATGGCGTCGAAGTCGATCGGGGAGACCGAACGCAGGTCCAGGACCTCCAGGTTCCGGCCCTCCTCGGCGGCCGCCGAGGCGACCTCCAGGCAGGTCTTCACCATCGGGCCGTAGGCGGCCAGGGTGAGGTCGGTGCCCTCCCGGACCACCCGCGCCTTGTGCAGCGGGCCCGGGATGGCCTCGGGGTTGACCTCGCCCTTGTCCCAGTAGCGCCGCTTGGGCTCGAAGAAGATCACCGGGTCGTCGCTCTGGATGGCCTGCTGCATCATCCAGTACGCGTCGGAGGCGTTGGAGGGGCTGACGATCTTGAGGCCGGCCACATGGGCGAACAGGGCCTCGGGGGACTCGGAGTGGTGCTCGACCGCGCCGATGCCGCCGCCGTAGGGGATGCGCACGACGACGGGCATCTTGACCTTGCCCAGGGAGCGGGCGTGCATCTTCGCGAGCTGCGTGACGATCTGGTCGTACGCCGGGAAGACGAAGCCGTCGAACTGGATCTCCACCACCGGCCGGTACCCGCGCAGGGCGAGGCCGATCGCCGTGCCGACGATGCCGGACTCGGCGAGGGGGGTGTCGATGACGCGGCTCTCGCCGAAGTCCTTCTGCAGGCCGTCGGTCACCCGGAACACGCCGCCGAGCTTGCCGACGTCCTCGCCCATGACGAGGACCTTGGGGTCGGACTCCAGGGCACGGCGCAGCGACTCGTTGATCGCCTTGGCCAGGGCCATCTTCTCCGCTGCCATGTCAGTCCCCCTGTCCGTCCGCGAACGACGCCTGGTAGGCGGCGAACTGCGCGCGCTCCTCGTCGACGAGCGCGTGCCCGTCCGCGTACACGTTCTCGAAAATGGCGAAGTGGTCCGGGTCCGGCATGGCGCGGACCGCCTCGCGCACTCGCCTGCCCAACGTCTCGCTCTCGGTCTCCAGTTCCGCGAAGAACGCCTCGTCCGCGTGGTTCGAGGCCTCGAGGTAGCGGCGAAGGCGCAGGATCGGGTCCTTGGCCTCCCAGGCCAGGCGCTCCTCGTCGCCCCGGTAGCGGGAGGGGTCGTCGGAGGTGGTGTGGGCGCCCATGCGGTAGGTGTACGCCTCGACGAGGGTGGGGCCCTCGCCGCCGCGCGCCCGCTCCAGGGCCCACTTGGTCACGGCGAGGCAGGCCAGCACGTCGTTGCCGTCGACCCGGACGCCGGGGAAGCCGAAGCCCTGGGCGCGCTGGTAGAGCGGGACGCGGGTCTGCTTCTCGGTGGGCTCGGAGATCGCCCACTGGTTGTTCTGGCAGAAGAACACGACGGGGGCGTTGTAGACCGCGGAGAACGTGAAGGACTCGGCCACGTCGCCCTGGCTGGAGGCGCCGTCGCCGAAGTAGGCGATGACCGCGCTGTCCGCGCCGTCCTTGGCGATGCCCATCGCGTAGCCGGTGGCGTGCAGCGTCTGGGAGCCGATGACGATCGTGTACAGGTGGAAGTTGTTGCCGTTCGGGTCCCAGCCGCCGTTGTTCACGCCGCGGAACATGCCGAGCAGGTTGGTCGGGTCGACCCCGCGGCACCAGGCGACGCCGTGCTCGCGGTAGGTCGGGAAGACGTAGTCGTCGTCGCGCAGGGCCCGGCCGGAGCCGATCTGGGCGGCCTCCTGGCCGAGCAGCGAGGCCCACAGGCCCAGCTCGCCCTGGCGCTGGAGGGCGGTGGCCTCGGCGTCGAAGCGGCGGGTGAGCACCATGTCGCGGTACAGACCGCGCAGCTCCTCGGGGGTGATGGCGGCGACGTACTTGTCGTACTCGGCGTTCTTGACGCGCTTGCCTTCGGGCGTCAGCAGCTGCACGAGCTGGGGCTCGGTGCCCTGTGCGGCGCCGGCGCCCTTCTTGGCGGTCGTGCGCTTGCCGGCCGTGCTCTTCGTACTGGCGCTGCGTCGCGGTGTGCGCGCGGCAGTGCTCTCCACGGTCACGTGTGCTCCTCCGTCGGTCCGGCCCCCGGGTTCGCCGGTAGGCCTGGGGTCCCCCCTGCTCGGATAGAGCTTGGGGGAGCGGCTCACCGTTCTCGACCACCGGGCACGGGGTGGGTGCCACTCGGCCGGGAACAGGCGTGACAGGTGCCCCGGCGAGCGCCCTGCAACGATTACGTTACCCAGTGCTCCACATTTCTGTGAAACCCCTCCTGACCTGCGATTTTGCTTGGAAATCCAAGTAAATCGAAAAGCCGGGAAGGAACCCTGGTCACAGCGTTGCAGGGGGCCGGAACACCGGCACGTTATCCCGGCCACCCAGGTCACGGGAAGAGTTCCGTGTGAGACTGATCGCGTGCGCGAAGAGGGAAAAATCAGAGTATTTCTCCTCGATGATCAAAAGATCGTCCGTCGCGGCGTGCACGAACCGCTGTCCGGTGCGGACGACGTCGAGGTGGTCGGCGAGGCGGAGACGGCCGCCGACGCGCTGGTGCGGATTCCGGCCATCCGCCCCGATGTGGCGGTGCCCGGCGTACAGGGAGCCGGACGGCAGCGGGTGGAGGTGTGCCGCGCGGTGCACCGACCGGCGGATCGGCGAGCGGCTGCGTCTCGCGGAGAAGACGATCAGGAATTGCGTCTCCGGTCCGCTCGCGAAACTCGGCATGCGGCGGCGCGTCCAGGCCGCCGCACAGGTGACACGAATGGGGGCGGAGAAAAACTGACCGTGCGGTTCAAACCGGCGGGCTTTTGAGGAAATGGGCGCGGTGCGACCGGAAGTGATCACCGACGACTTCCTGTGACAACGCCCAGCTCACGGGCCCCTTCCGGTGCCCTAGCATCTGGCGCGTGCCGCGCCCCTGTGTACCACCCCTCGTGTCCCTCACGCCCCCGCTGAACGCCCTCCTCCGTCAGTACGGCGCGGGCTCGGCCCTCGCCTGCGTCCCGGTCGACCAGGGGCTGCTGAACCGCGGCTACCGGCTGTGCACGACCCGCGGCCGGTACTTCCTCAAGCACCACTTCGACCCCGACACCGCCGACCCCGCGGCCATCGAGCGCCGGCACCGCGCCACCCAGCGCCTGGCCGCCCTGGGCGTGCCCGTCGCCCCGCCGCTGGCCGGACGCGACGGGCGCACCGTCGCGGTGGTCGGCGGGCACGCGTACGCCCTGCATCCCTGGGTCGACGGCCGGCACCGCCACGGCGGCCAGCTCACCCCCGGTCAGTGCGGGCGGCTCGGGGCGCTGCTGGGCGCCGTGCACGCGAGCCTGGAGCGGGTGATGCCCCCCAAGGGGCGGACGGTCCCGGCCAAGCACCCCCACCCCGTGGAGAGCGCCGACCCGGCCGACACCTTCGGCCTCATCGACGGCCTCCTCGCACGCGTGCGCCGGCACCGGCCCGCCGACTCCTTCGACGAACTCGCCCGGCACCGGCTCCTGGAGCGGCGCGCGCTGCTGGAACGGCACGCGGACCGCCGGCCCCCGCGGGGCGGCTCGGTGGGCTGGGTGCACGGGGACTTCCACCCGTTCAACGTGCTCTACCGGGGCGACACCCCGGCCGCGATCGTCGACTGGGACCGGCTCGGCGTCCAGCCCCGCGCGGAGGAGGCGGTGCGCGCCGCCGCGATCTTCTTCGTCCAGCCCGCGGGCACCCTGGACCTGCCCAAGGTGCGGGCGTACGCGCGCGCGTACCGGCGGGCCGCCCAGGCCGCGCCGTCCGAGCTGGCGGCGGCCGTGCACCGGGTGTGGTGGGAGCGCCTCAACGACTTCTGGATGCTGCGCTGGCACTACGAGCGCGGCGACACCCGCGCGGACCCCCAGTTCCCGGCCGCCTCGGCGCTGGCCGTGTGGTGGACCCGGGAGTACGACGCGGTGTGCGGGGCGTTCGCGGACTGAACGCCCCACGCGGGGTGCCGCCCGCGCCGTGGCCGGTGCGTCCGGCGGGCGTGCCGCGGGCTCAGACGCCGCCGCCCCCGTCGGCGCCGCTGATGACACCCGCGTCGGCACCGCCGTTCTCGGTGCCACCGTTCTCGGTGCCACCGTTCTCGGCACCGCCGTTCTCCGTGCCGCCGTTCTCCGTGCCGCCGTTCTCCGTGCCGCCGTCCTCGGTGCCACCCGTGTCGGTGCCACCCGTGTCGGTGCCGCCGGTGCCGGTCGGCGGGGTGTCGGTCGGCGGGTCCGACGGGTCCTCGGACCAGGACGGCGACGGGCTCCAGGACGGGGTCGGCGTCGGGTCCCAGCCGCCCCAGCCGCCTCCGCTGCCCGAGCCGTCGCCCGTGGAGTTGTCCGGGGTCTCCTGCGTCGCGTCGTCGCTCGGCGTCTCCTCGGCCGTCTCGCGGCCGGTGCTCTTGGTGACCGTCGGGGTCGGGGTGGTGTCGGTGCCCGGGTCCTTCGTCTTCTCGCCGTTGAGGGCGAGCGCGACGCCCGCCGCGATGGCGATCACCGCGAGGACGGCGAGGATCCACAGCTTGCCGCGGCCGCTGCCCCGGTTGCCGTGGCCCTCGAAACCGCCGTCGTCCCGGCCGCCGCCGTAGTTCGGCATGACCTGCTGCGGGATCTGGGAGGTGCCGGAGGCGTCCGCGGGGTGCGGCAGCACGGCCGTACCGGCCATGCCCGCCGCGGGGGTGTGCCGGCCGTCGTGCTCCACCGGGCCGGTGTTCCAGGTGCCCGTGTGGCTGCCCTGCTCGTACAGCATCTGCAGGGCGTACTGCACCAGGCCGCGCATCTCCTCGGCGGTCTGGAAGCGGTCGTCGGGCTCCTTGGCGAGCGAGCGCATGACCAGGCCGTCCAGCTCCGGCGGGGCGCCGTCGGAGACCTCGGACGGCGGCGTCGGGATGTCCTGGACGTGCTGGTACACGACCGACAGCGGGGTCTCGCCGACGAACGGCGGGCGCAGTGCGAGCAGTTCGTAGAGCAGGCAGCCGGTCGCGTACAGGTCGGAGCGGTGGTCGACGGCCTTGCCGAGCGCCTGCTCAGGGGAGAGGTACTGCGGCGTGCCCATGACCATGCCGGTCTGCGTCATCGTCGTGGACGCGCCGTGCAGGGCGCGGGCGATGCCGAAGTCCATCACCTTCACGGCGCCGTTGTGCGTGATGATGACGTTGGCGGGCTTGATGTCGCGGTGCACGATGCCGTGCTGGTGCGAGTAGGCCAGCGCCTCCAGGACGCCGGAGACGATGATCAGCGCCTGCTCGGGGCCGGGCGCCTCGGCGTTGTGCAGCAGATCGCGGATGGTGCGGCCCTCGACCAGCTCCATCACGATGTACGGCACGGACTGGCCGCCCACGGCGTCCTCGCCGGAGTCGTACACGGCGACGATCGCGTGGTGGTTGAGGCCGGCCACGGACTGGGCCTCGCGCGTGAAGCGGGCCTTGGAGACCGGGTCCTCGGCGAGGTCGGCGCGCAGCAGCTTGACCGCCACGGTGCGTCCGAGCCGTACGTCCTCCGCCGCGAACACCTCGGCCATGCCGCCCCGGCCGAGCCGGTGGGTCAGCCGATACCGGCCGTCCCCGACCAGCCCGCCGTTACCCCACAATTCCGGCGCATCTGACATCCCGCCGCCAGTCGCCTCGGGGTCGGACGGGCCCTGAGCGCGCTGCTGCTGTGCCATCAGTCCTCGCCGTCGTTTCTGCCCGCGGTGCGCGCGGTGTTGTTACGGTCTCCGTCGGCCACGCTACAGCCTCCGCGCAAGCCTCCGGTCCGAGACGGGCGCCGCGACCGGCACGAGACGGACCGGTCATCAAACCGTGCCCCCGCGCGCTCGCGCAAATCCTGTGTACCGGCCGTACGGCCGCTGTAACGCTTCCGCGACGCTTCTTTCGCGTACGGTCACGGAACGGGCACCGAGCTTGACGTGTCAGTGCCCTGGGGCAGACTTGGCCGGGAATAGCACTTTCGATCAACGGCGCCTGAAGGCCTACAGCGGGGGATACGGATCATGAGCCAGGACGGCGCACAGGGCCGGTACGCGGGGCGTTCCCTCGCCGGCGGTCGCTATCAGCTGCGTGATCTGCTCGGTCAGGGCGGCATGGCCTCGGTCCACCTCGCGTACGACAGCGTGCTCGACCGGCAGGTCGCCATCAAGACGCTGCACACCGAGCTGGGCCGCGAGCAGGCCTTCCGCGAGCGGTTCCGCCGTGAGGCGCAGGCCGTGGCGAAGCTCACGCACACCAACATCGTCTCCGTCTTCGACACCGGCGAGGACGACGTGGACGGCATGACCACGCCGTACATCGTCATGGAGTACGTCGAGGGCCGCCCGCTGGGCTCGGTGCTGGAGGAGGACATCCGCCAGTTCGGCGCGATGCCCGCCGACAAGGCCCTCAAGGTCACCGCGGACGTGCTGGCGGCCCTGGAGATCAGCCACGAGATGGGGCTGGTCCACCGGGACATCAAGCCGGGCAACGTGATGGTGACGAAGCGGAACGTCGTCAAGGTGATGGACTTCGGCATCGCGCGTGCCATGCAGTCCGGCGTGACCTCGATGACCCAGACCGGCATGGTCGTCGGCACTCCGCAGTACCTCTCCCCCGAGCAGGCCCTCGGGCGCGGCGTGGACGCCCGCTCCGACCTGTACTCGGTCGGCATCATGCTGTTCCAGCTCGTCACCGGGCGGCTGCCGTTCGACGCGGACTCGCCGCTGGCGATCGCCTACGCGCACGTGCAGGAGGAGCCGGTCGCCCCCTCGGCGATCAACCGCGCGCTGCCGCCGGCCGTGGACGCGCTCGTCGCCCGCGCCCTGAAGAAGAACCCGAACGAGCGCTTCCCGACGGCCGTCGCCATGCGCGACGAGTGCCTGCGGGTCGCCGCCTCCTTCCAGCCCGCCCCGCCGAGCATCGTGGCGGGCACCCCGGCGCAGAGCGGCGCGGGCGTCGGCTCCGCCGTCTTCCCGCCGGTCGACCAGAGCACCCCGGCGTCCGTGAGCGGCGTCCAGACGCCGTACCAGCCGGCGCCGGCCCCGAACCCGTACGGCACGCCCACGCCGGCGCCCCAGCCGTCGTACGGCTATCCGCAGCAGGGCGGCTACCCGACGCCGTCCCCGTACGCGGCCCAGCAGACGCCGTCCACGCCGCCCCCGTACACCATCTCCCCGCAGGCCCCCGCGCCCTCCTCGGGCTCCGGCGGCGGCAGGAGCAACAAGGCGGTCATCCTGGGCTCGGCCGCCGTCGCGGTGCTGGCGGCCGGCGGTCTGGTCGCCGCGCTGACGCTGGGCGGCGGCGAGAAGGACGACCAGGGCAAGGGCGGCGGCACGACGCCGACGGCCACGGCCACGGACGCCAAGAAGCCGGGGTACCGGGGGCCGGACACCTCCCGGACGATCGACTCGACCGAGTGCAGCGAGCCCGTGGAGTCGTACAACGACCCGGACAAGATCAAGATCCCGGACTTCCAGTTCAAGAACATCAAGTCGGTCCAGGAGTGCCTCCAGGCCGCGGGCTGGCAGAAGGACATCAAGTACCAGGACGAGAACACCTACGGCGACGGCACCGTGATGAGCCAGTTCCCGGCCGCGGGCACGGACGTCGACCCCACCGAGAAGATCGTCATCCAGCTGAACGTCTCCACGGGCAACCCGCCGTCCTGACCGCACGAATGACGAAAGGCCCGGCGGACGCCGGGCCTTTCTGCGTGGTACGGCTCTGCGGTACGACTCCGCGAGTACGGCCTACAGGTACGGCCCGCCCTGACGGCCGCCCGCGCGGGGGTCGTCGGGGCCCTCGTGCACCACGCCCGGCGGCAGCGCGCGGCGCATCTGCTCCAGCTGGGCCCGCGCGGCCATCTGCTGGGCGAACAGGGTCGTCTGGATCCCGTGGAAGAGGCCTTCCAGCCAGCCCACCAACTGGGCCTGCGCGATGCGCAGCTCCGCGTCGGACGGCGTCGTCTCGTCCGTGAACGGCAGGGAGAGCCGCTCCAGCTCCTCGACGAGCTCCGGCGCCAGGCCGTCCTCCAGCTCCTTCACCGAGCTGGCGTGGATCTCCTTGAGCCGCACCCGGCTGGCCTCGTCCAGAGGCGCCGCCCGCACCTCCTCCAGCAGCTGCTTGATCATGCTGCCGATGCGCATGACCTTCGCCGGCTGCTCGACCTGGTCCGTCACCGGGGTCTCATGGGAGTCGTCGTCTCCACCGCCGCCGCCGAGCGCCATGCCGTCCTGGCCCACGACCAGGATCCGCTGGGGGTTCTCAGGCGACCTTTCGTTCCTCGGCATCTCCATGTCGGCCATTCTCTCCCACCCGGGATGTCCGCTGGATCGCCCCGGCACCACCAGCCGCCTGGCGGCATCCGGAATGCCGGGGTCTGCCGGAGATGTGACGCTGACTGACGTGAATCCATGGCTGCGGGCACTGTGCGCGGTGGGACTGGGCGGTGCGCTGGTCCTGCCGGGGGGTGATGTGTCCTTCGGGGCGGACGGGTCCGGCTCGTCGTACGCCGGCGTTCCGTCGTCCCTGTCCGTATCGACGTACGCACCCGTTTCGACGTCCGTCCCCCTGTCGACGTCCATATCCGCATCGCCGTACGCGGGCGTCCCGCCGTACCGGAGCGTCCTGTCGTCCGGGCCCGTGCCGGCGTACGGCACCGCACCGGCGTACGACGCTCGTGCACCCTTCGCCGACCCTCCCGCGCCCGCGCCGGAGCCCGCGCGCAGCCGGGCCGGGAATCCGGCGGGTGAGGGGCGGGAGCGGCCGGGGCGGAAGGAGGCGCCGCGGGTGGAGCCCACGACGGCCCGGCCGCCGACCCGGGCGCCCGTCGCGCCGCCGGAGGCCGAGCCGCCGGAGGCCGCCGTGGCGGACCGGGAGCGGACCGGCGAGCCCGTGCTGCGGATCCTGCCGCTCGGCTCCGGGATGGTGCTCATCGGGCTGGGGTTCGGGCTCGCCTTCGTCGGGCTGCGGGTACGGCGCGGGCAGATCTGATCGGCCGGGACCCTCCCGCCGGCCGGGTCACTCGGTGACCAGCAGCACCTTCCCGATGTGGCCGCTCTCCTCCACCAGCCGGTGCCCCGTCGCCGCCTCGCTCATCGGCACCTCGCGGTCCACCACCGGCCGGATGTGACCGCCGTCGAACAGCGGCCAGACGTGCTCCCGTACGGCCGCCACGATGGCCGCCTTCTCGGCCAGCGGGCGGGCCCGCAGCGAGGTCGCGGTGATCGCGGCGCGCTTGGCGAGCAGGGCGCCGATGTTCAGCTCGCCCTTGACCCCGCCCTGCATGCCGATGATCGCCAGCCGGCCGTTGACGGCGAGCGCCTTGACGTTGCGGTCGAGGTACTTGGCACCCATGTTGTCGAGGATGACGTCGGCGCCCGCGCCGCCGGTGGCCTTCTCGATCTCGGCGACGAAGTCCTGCTCCCGGTAGTTGATCAGGATGTCCGCGCCCAGCTCGGCACACTTGTCGAGCTTCTCGCGGGTGCCCGCGGTGACCGCGACCCTGGCGCCGACCGCCTTGGCGAGCTGGATCGCCATGGTGCCGATGCCGCTGGACCCGCCGTGCACCAGCAGCGTCTCGCCCGGCCGCAGATGGGCGACCATGAACACGTTGGACCAGACCGTGCAGGTCACCTCGGGCAGCGCGGCGGCCTCGTGCAGACCCACCCCCTTGGGCACGGGCAGCAGCTGTCCGGCCGGAACGGCCACCTTCTCGGCGTAACCGCCGCCCGCGAGCAGGGCGCACACCTCGTCGCCGACGGACCAGCCGCCGGCACCCGGGCCGAGGGCGGCGATCCGCCCGGAACATTCCAGGCCGGGATAGGGGGAGGCGCCGGGCGGCGGCGCGTAGTGACCCTGCCGCTGGAGGATGTCGGCGCGGTTGACGGCGCTCGCCACCACCTCGACCAGGACCTCGCCCTCGCCGGGCTCCGGATCCGGGACCTCGGTCCAGGTCAGCGCCTCGGGACCGCCGGGTTCGGGAATCGTGATCGCATGCATGGAAGGGACGCTACTCCTCGGTCCTGGGTCGGAGGGGAAGGGGACTTCGGGCGGAAGCCGGCGCGAACCCGTATGCGGGAGCGATGAGTTTGCGCGACCGTGGAGGTCTTCCCCTGCGTAATCCGAGTACGCGGAAGGACAACCCCATGAGCCAGCACACCGCCGGCCTGGCCATCGAGACCGTGGGCCTGGTGAAGACGTTCGGCGAGACCCGGGCCGTGGACGGCGTCGACCTCGCCGTCCCCACCGGCACCGTCTACGGCGTCCTCGGTCCGAACGGCGCCGGGAAGACGACCACCGTCAAGATGCTCGCCACCCTGCTGCGGCCGGACGGCGGCGAAGCCCGCGTCTTCGGGCACGACGTGGTCCGCGAGGCCGACGACGTGCGCGGCCGGGTGAGCCTGACCGGGCAGTACGCGTCGGTGGACGAGGATCTGACCGGCACGGAGAACCTGGTCCTGCTGGGCCGGCTGCTCGGGCACGACAAGAAGGCCGCCCGGGAGCGGGCCGCGCAGCTGCTGGAGGCCTTCGGGCTGACCGAGGCCGCCGGCAGGCAGATCAAGAACTACTCCGGCGGTATGCGGCGTCGGATCGACATCGCCGCGTCCATCCTGAACACGCCCGACCTGCTGTTCCTCGACGAGCCGACCACCGGCCTCGACCCGCGCAGCCGCAACCAGGTGTGGGACATCGTCCGCGCGGTCGTCGCCCAGGGCACCACGGTGCTGCTCACCACCCAGTACCTGGACGAGGCGGACCAGCTGGCGTCACGGATCGCGGTCATCGACCGGGGCAAGGTGATCGCCGAGGGCACCAAGGGCGAGCTGAAGGCGTCCGTCGGCGCCGGATCCGTCCATCTGCGGCTGCGCGACGCCGAGCAGCGGCCGGAAGCGGCGGAGGTGCTGCGCCAAACGCTCGGCGCACGGGTGCAGCTGGAGCCCGATCCGGTGGCGTTGACCGCCCGGCTCGGTACGTCGGCGAGCGACGACACCGCAGCCGGGCAGGCCGCGCGGGCGCTCGGCGAGCTGGCCCGCTCCGGGATCACCGTCGACAACTTCTCGCTGGGCCAGCCCAGCCTGGACGAGGTGTTCCTCGCCCTGACCGGACACGACACCCAGGCCTCGCAGGCCGCGACGGCCACGACGGCTTCGAAGGACGAGGTGGCGGCATGAGCACCGCGACGACCACGGAGACAAGGGAGCTCGCCCCCGTCAGCGCGGAATCGCTGGCCGCGCTGCTGGTGGCGAAGGAACGGCCGCCGCGGCCCAGCGCGTGGTCGGCCTCGCTGACCTTCGGCTGGCGGGCCGTGCTGAAGATCAAGCACGTGCCGGAGCAGCTGTTCGACGTCACCGCGTTCCCGATCATGATGGTGCTGATGTACACGTACCTGTTCGGGGGTGCGCTGGCCGGGTCGCCGAAGGAGTACATCCAGTTCCTGCTGCCGGGGATCCTGGTGATGTCGGTCGTGATGATCACCATGTACACCGGGGTCTCGGTCAACACGGACATCGAGAAGGGCGTCTTCGACCGGTTCCGGTCGCTGCCCATCTGGCGGCCGTCGACGATGGTCGGCTACCTCCTCGGTGACGCCCTGCGCTACGCCATCGCCTCCGTGGTGATGCTCACCGTCGGCATCGTCCTCGGCTACCGCCCGGACGGCGGGCCCGTCGGGGTCATCGCCGGGATCGCGCTGCTGATCGTCTTCTCGTTCGCGTTCTCGTGGATCTGGACCATGTTCGGGCTGATGCTGCGCACCGAGAAGTCGGTGATGGGCGTCAGCATGATGGTGATCTTCCCGCTGACCTTCCTGTCCAACGTCTTCGTCGACCCGCGGACCATGCCGGGCTGGCTCCAGGCGTTCGTCAACAACAGCCCGGTCACCCATCTGGCCTCCGCGGTACGGGGCCTGATGGCGGGCGACTGGCCGGCCGACGAGATCGCCTGGACGCTGGGGTGGGCGGCTCTGTTCCTGCTGGTGTTCGGGCCGATCACGATGCGGCTGTACAACCGCAAGTAGCCGAGCCGGCCCGCGGTCCGCTCGGCCCCCGGGGCGCGGGGCGCGGGGGCGCTCAGTGCCCCATGGTGGGGGGAAGGCCGTTCCGCTCCACCGCCGGTTCGGCCGCCGGGACGATGGTGATCACCCGGTCCGTCAGCTCCAGCCGTCCCACGGCCGGATCGTCGTAACCGAGCAGCCGGTGCCCGCGGAGGACGCTCACCACCAGGTCGGGCGTCTCCCGCGGGCTCAGGCCGACCTCGGCCCGGGTGACCGGCCGCTCCACGATGTCGAGGCCGCTGCCCTGCCGGATCAGGTCCTCCATCACCAGACCCGCCGCCGGGCTCAGCACGGACAGGCCCAGCAGCCGCCCGGCCGCCCCCGCGCTGGTGATCACCTCGTCCGCGCCGGACTGCTTCAGCAACGGCCCGTTCTCCTCCTCGCGCACCGCGGCCACGATCTTCGCCGTCGCGTTCAGCTGCCGGGCCGTCAGCGCCACCAGCACGGCCGTGTCGTCGCGCTGGGTGGCGATGATGATCTGGCCCGCCCGCTGGACCTCGGCGCGCCTGAGCACCTCGCTGCGGGTCGCGTCGCCGAGCACGGCCGCATAGCCCTCGGCCGTCGCCGCGTCGATCGCCTTGCTGCTGGGGTCGACCACGACGACCCGCTCCTTGCTCAGCCCGGTGGCGCAGACGGCGCGGATCGCCGACCGGCCCTTCGTGCCGAAGCCGACGACTACGGTGTGGTCCCGCAAGACATGCCTCCAGGCGTGTGCGTTGTGACGTACGGGTGCGCGTCAGGAACCATGGTGCCGACTGTCCGGTTCAGCGTCACAGGGGGCACATCATGAAGGGCGACCAACGGCCGCATCTCCAGCAGAGGGGAATGTCTCTCCTGCGGTCCCTCTGGTACCGCTCACGTAAGGAGGCACGGGACGACGCGGAGGCCGGGCGCTCCATCACGATGCCGACGCAGACCGTCGCGCCGCCGCTTCAGCAGGTCATCAAACGCCTGGTCATAGCGATGGCGGTGCTGATCGTCACCGTGGTCATCGTCTACTTCGACCGCGAGGGGTACAACGACAACTCCGACGGCTCCGTCGACCTCGTCGACGCGGCGTACTACGCCACCGTCACCCTCTCCACCACCGGCTACGGCGACATCACGCCGGTCAGCGACGCCGCCCGGCTCACCAACATCTTCGTCATCACCCCGCTGCGCGTACTGTTCCTGATCATCCTGGTCGGCACCACCCTGGAAGTCCTCACCGAACGCACCCGCCAGCAGGTCCGCATCCACCGCTGGCGCTCCCGTACCCGCAACCACATCGTGCTGATCGGCTACGGCACCAAGGGCCAGCACGCCGTGCGGACCCTGGTCGGGCAGGGCATCGACAAGGACCGGATCGTGGTCGTGGACGCCCAGCACAAGGCCGTCATCGCGGCCGGTGACGACGGCCTGGTGGCGATCACCGGGGACGCCACGCTCTCCGAGACCCTGCTCAAGGCGGAGCTGCACCGCGCCTCCCAGGTGATCGTCGCCCCGCAACGGGACGAGACGGCCACGCTGATCACCCTGACCGCCCGCCAGCTGAACCGGCGCGCCACGATCGTGGTGGCCGTCCGGGAGGACGAGAACGTACCGCTGCTGAAGCAGAGCGGCGCGGACACCGTGGTCACCAGCTCCAGCTCGGCCGGCCGGCTGCTCGGCACCTTCATGGCCAGCCCGCCCGCGGCCCGGACCCTGGAGGATCTGATGACCCTCGGCAGCGGCCTGGACCTCATCGAGCGGTCCGTCGCCTCCGAGGAGGTCGGCCGCACCCCCCGCGAATGCGGCGACCTGGTGCTGGCCGTCATCCGCGACCGCAAGCGGCTGGACTACGCGGTCAGCTGGCGCACCGAGCTGCGGGCCGGGGACCGGGTGATCACGGTGAGCCGGCCGGTGACGGAGGTGGCGGAGTAGACCGGCCGGGCGGTGCGCCCTGGTCGCGGGCTGAGCGGTGCGCCCTGGTCGCGAGCACGCGGTGCGCCCTGGGGGTGGCTGGGCGGTGCGCCCTGGGGGCGGGCGCGTGTTTCACGTGGAACACGCGCCGATGCCCGCCGTCGCCCACGGCAGGTCCAGGATCTCCGCCTCCTGCCCCGGCTGGGCTCCGCCCGGCGGGACGACGGCCAGGGCATCGGCCGCCGCGACGCCCCGCAGCATGGCCGGACCGTTGTAGTGGAGCGGCACGGCACGGTCACCGCGCAGGGTGACCGGGACGAGACGGGTGTCGTGCGGGTGCCCGTGCGCACCGTCCTTCAGCGGCAGGGCGTACCGCTCCGGGGCCGGGTGCCCGGCGAGGGCGCGCAGCAGCGGCTCGGCGAGGGTGAGCAGCCCGGAGACGGCGGCGAGCGGGTTGCCTGGAAGGCCCACGAGGTGCTGGTCCTCCCGGATGCGGGCCAGCAGCATCGGGTGGCCCGGGCGCACCTTGACGCCGTCGACGAGCAACTCCGCGCCGATACGGCGCAGCGTGGGGTGGACGTGGTCGACGGGCCCTGCCGCGGTGCCTCCGGTGGTGACGACGAGGTCGGCCTCGCTGCCGGTGACGGCCCGGTGCAGTGCCTCGGCGTCGTCACCGAGCCGCCGGACCGACGTGACCTCCGCGCCCAGCGCCCGGAGCCAGGGCGGCAGCATCGGGCCGAGGGCATCCCGGATCAGACCGTCGTGCGGGAGGCCCCCGGTGAGGAGTTCGTCACCCAGGACGAGCACCTCGACGCGCGGGCGGGGGACCACCGCGAGGGTGTCGTACCCGGCCGCCGCGGCAAGGCCGAGCACGGCGGGGGTGACGAGCGTGCCCGCCGGCAGGAGCTGGTCGCCGGTGCGGCACTCCTGGGCTCGCGGACGGATGTCCTGGCCGTGGCCCACGTCCCTGGTGGGGTGGAGGCGGCCGCTGTCGTCCGTGCGGCCGTGCTCGCTGCGCAGCACCGCCGTGGTGTCCGGGGGGATCCTGGCGCCGGTCGCGATGCGCACCGCCTCGCCGTCGGCGAGCCGTGGGGGCGCTCCGTGCCCGGCGAGCACGCCCTCGGCTCGCAGCGCCCAGGGTCCGGGGCCTGCGACGGCCCAGCCGTCCATCGCGGAGGTGTCGAAGGAGGGCAGGTCGGTGAGCGCGGCCAGGGGGGCTGCGAGGACCAGACCCAGGGC
>NZ_MUND01000141.1:0-15650 GCF_002154375.1 Streptomyces glaucescens
CCAGCGCTTCCGCAGCTCCGCGAGCTTTTCCGCAGCTCCGCCCAGCGCTTCCGCGGCGCCGCCGAGGACTGCTACGGCAGCTCGAACCCCGGATCCATCCCGCCCAGCGCCTTCGCGCACAGGCAGTCCCGCTCCCCGTCGGCGGGCAGCGCGGCCACCGCGTCGAACAGCACGCCCCGCAGCCGGTCCACGTTCGCCGCGAACACCCGCAGCACCTCGTCGTGCGAGACGCCCTCCCCGGTCTCGGCGCCCGCGTCGAGGTCGGTGACCAGGGTGAGCGAGGTGTAGCAGAGTTCCAGCTCGCGGGCGAGCGCCGCCTCGGGGTGGCCGGTCATGCCCACCACCGACCAGCCCTGCGCCTGGTGCCACAACGATTCGGCACGGGTCGAGAACCGCGGCCCCTCCACGACGACCAGCGTGCCGCCGTCCACCGGCTCCCAGTCCCGGCCGCGCGCCGCCTTCAGGGCCGCCGCCCGGCCGACGGGGCAGTACGGGTCGGCCAGTGACACGTGCACCACGTTCGGCACGGTGCCGTCCGGCAGCGGCAGACCGTCGAAGTACGTCGTCACGCGTGCCTTCGTCCGGTCGACCAGCTGGTCGGGGACGAGCAGCGTGCCCGGACCGTATTCGGGCCGCAGGCCGCCCACGGCGCACGGGCCGAGGACCTGACGCGCCCCGACGGAGCGCAGCGCCCAGAGGTTGGCCCGGTAGTTGATGCGGTGCGGTGGCAGATGGTGTCCCCGGCCGTGGCGGGGCAGGAAGGCGACCCGCCGGCCGGCGATCTCGCCGAGGAAGAGGGAGTCGCTGGGCGGCCCGTAGGGGGTGTCCACCCGCACCTCGGTGACGTCCTCAAGGAACGAGTAGAAGCCGGACCCGCCGATGACACCGATCTCCGCGACCCTTGCGGTCTCTGCGTTCGCCATGACCAGCACACTAGCCGTCGAGGCCCGCGCTCGGGGAGCGGCCCGGGAACGCGGAAGACCCCACCGTCCTGGGACGTGCGGGGTCTTCGCGAAGACGCGGTGGGACGCGCTGAGCGGTGCTGTGCGCCGTGTTGTACGCGGTGCTGTGCGCCCTGCTCTACGCGGCGGTGCCGGTCGACGTGCTGGAGCTCGACGGCTTCGAGTCCGAGGACGAGCTCGACGGCTTGGAGTCCGAGGAGGCCGACGACTTCGACGACGCCGGCGAGCTGCTCGACGAGGAGCCGCGGCTGTCGTTGCGGTAGAAGCCGGAGCCCTTGAAGACGATGCCGACCGCGGAGAACACCTTCTTGAGGCGGCCACCGCAGCTGGGGCACTCGGTCAGGGCGTCGTCGGTGAACTTCTGCACCGCCTCGAGGCCCTCGCCGCACTCGGTGCACTGGTACTGGTAGGTCGGCACTGTCTTCCTCCTGGCACTCTCACTCAATGAGTGCTAACGACGGTCCATAGTGACGTATTCCAGCGGATCAGTCCACTGTCACCGGCGAGCGGTGACCCACGCCACGCGCGACGGTCCGGACGGGGGGCCGCGCCGCGAGCCGCGAACGCAGCGCCAGCAGGGTCGCCAGGGCGAGCACCGTGCCGCCCAGCGGCACCAGGAAACCGGCGCCGTCCCAGAAGCGGTCCTCCAGCTGTCCGGCGACCGTGACGGCCGCCGCCTGGCCGAGCGCGACCGCGCCGGTCAGCCAGGTGAACGCCTCGGTGCGGGCCCCGGCCGGGACCAGGTCCTCGACCAGGGTGTAACCGGTGATCAGGGCGGGCGCGATGCACATGCCGACCAGCAGGCCGAGGGCCGCGAGGACGAGCACCGAGTGGGCGGCCCACAGTCCGGCGGCGGCCAGCGCGAGCGCCGTGTAGCCGACGACCAGACGCTGCTGGGGGGCCGCCTTCCAGGCGATGGCACCGCAGACGATGCCGGAGAGCATGTTGCCGGCGGCGAAGATGCCGTACAGGACGCCGTTCAGCCCGGGCTCGCCGATCGACTCGGTGAACGCGGCCAGTGACACCTGCATGCCGCCGAAGACGGAGCCGATGCCCAGGAAGGCCACGATCAGGACCCGTACGCCGGGGATGCGCAGCGCCGACGCGTGCTTCACGCGCGCGTGGCCGCTCGCGGTGACCGTCGGCTGGGTGCTCTTCTGCGCGGCGAACAGCAGACCGCCGACCAGGGTGAGCGCGGCCTCGGTGATCAGGCCCGCCGCCGGGTCCACGGCGGTGCACAGGGCCGTCGCCAGCAGCGGGCCGACGACGAAGGTCAGCTCGTCCGTGACGGACTCGAAGGCGGCGGCGGTGGTCATCAGGGGCGAGCCCTGGAGCTTCACGCCCCAGCGGGCGCGCACCATGGGGCCGACCTGCGGCACCGAGGCACCGGTGGGGACGGCCGCCACGAACAGCGCCCACAGGGGGGCGTGCGCCAGGGCGAGCGCCGTCAGCGTGAGGCCGGAGACCGTGTGCACCAGGACGCCGGGGATCAGTACGGCGCGCTGGCCGAAGCGGTCGGCGAGGCGGCCGCTGTAGGGCGCGAAGACCGCCATGGAGACGCCGGTGACCGCGGCGGCGGCGCCCGCCGCGCCGTAGGAGCCGGTGGTGTGCTGCACCAGCAGCACGATGGAGAGCGTGAGCATGGCGAACGGCTGGCGCGCCGCGAAGCCGGGGAGCAGGAACGTCCAGGCGCCGCGGGTGCGCAGCAGCTGCCCGTAACCCGGGCGGGAGGGCGCCGTCGTGTCCTTCGACGGCTCGGTGGTGACCGCGGACGCCACGGCCCGTGCCTTTCTGCCGCCTGGTAGCGCGGCCCCTGCGGGTTGGGGGGCGGCGCCGAGAGCTGTCCTCTTGCGCGGAACTGCG
The DNA here is from genome assembly GCF_002154375.1 of Streptomyces glaucescens. Taxonomy (GTDB): domain Bacteria; phylum Actinomycetota; class Actinomycetes; order Streptomycetales; family Streptomycetaceae; genus Streptomyces; species Streptomyces glaucescens. The sequence continues at coordinate 2,826 of NZ_MUND01000141.1, forward strand.
GTAGATACCGGCGCTCACTGAGGGGAGCAGGCCGGCCGCCATACGGTCGCGCCAGCTCTGCGTCAGGCAGAGTTGGTTCGATCTGGTGTGGTGCGCCTTCATGATACGCAGATCTACGCGCGTCGCACCTGTGAAAAGGGGCACCATGCGAGGTTCAGCCTGGGAAGCGCGGACTAGTCGCCGTTCCCGCTCGTGCCCAGCCAGCCGGCCAGCTTGCCGCCCCGGCCCACCGCGCGCAGCCGTCGCTCCGCGGCGTCCCGGACCGGGTCCGTGGCCACGACCAGCAACTCGTCCCCGCGGCGCAGCACCGTCGAGGGGAGCGGCACGAACGACGTGCCGTCCCGGACGATGAGGGTGACCGCGGATCCGGCGGGCAGCCGCAGCTCGTGCACCTCGACGCCGTGCATCTTCGAGCCCTCGGGGATCGCCACGGACAGCAGGTGCCCGCGCAGCCGCTCCAGGGGCGCCGACTCGATGCCGAGGTCGGCGGCCTCGGAGTCGCCGCCGAGGCGCAGCTTGCGGGCCAGCCAGGGCAGGGTCGGCCCCTGGACCAGGGTGTAGACGACGACCAGGACGAAGACGATGTTGAAGATGCGGCGGCTGCCCTCCACGCCGTTCACCATCGGGATGGTCGCCAGGATGATGGGCACGGCGCCGCGCAGTCCGGCCCACGACATGAGGGTCTGCTCCTGCCACGGCACCCGGAACGGGGTCAGGCAGAGCACCACGCTGAGCGGTCGCGCCACCATGGTCAGGGCCAGGCCGATGAGGAGCGCGGGCACGATGTCGTCGCCCAGTTCGGACGGCGTGACCAGGAGGCCGAGCAGCACGAACATGCCGATCTGGGCGAGCCAGCCGAGGCCGTCGGCGAAGCCGCGGGTGGCGGGCCAGTGCGGCAGCCGCGCGTTGCCCATCACCATGGCGGCGAGGTAGACGGCGAGGAAGCCGCTGCCGTGCGCGATGGCGCCCGCCGCGTACGCCGCGACCGCGATGGCCATGACGGCGATCGGGTAGAGGCCGGAGGCGGGCAGCGCCACGTGCCGCAGGCCCCAGGAGCCGAGCCAGCCCACCGCGAGGCCGATGGCCGCGCCGATGGCCAGTTCCAGCGCTATCTCGCCGAGCAGGACGTACCAGTGCTCGACCGGGCCGGCCGTGGAGAAGGCGACGACCAGGATGACGACCGGGGCGTCGTTGAAGCCGGACTCGGCCTCCAGGGTGCCCGTCACGCGCGCGGGGAGAGGTATTTTCCGCAGCACCGAGAAGACGGCCGCCGCGTCGGTCGAGGAGACGACCGCCCCGATGATGAGGGCCTGCCGCCATTCGAGCCCGATCAGATGGTGGGCCGCCAGCGCCGTGACCCCCACGCTCACCGCCACTCCCGCCAGCGCCAGCGCGGAGGCGGCCGGCAGGGCCGGCCCGATCTCCTTCCACTTCGTGCCCAGACCGCCTTCGGCGAGGATCACGACGAGGGCCGCGTATCCGATGACCTGGGTCAGTTCGGCGTTGTCGAAGTGGATGTCGCCGATCCCGTCCTGGCCCATGAGGACGCCGATCCCCAGGTACACGAGCAGGCTGGGGAGCCCGCTGCGCGACGAGACCCGGACGGCCGCGACGGCGACGAGCAGGACGATCGAGCAGACGAGCAGGAGCTGGTTGAGGTGGTGGACAGTCAGTGGCCGTTCCCTTCCCTGGTTCACGCGCCCCACGCGCGCGTGGACACTCGTGTACGAATCCGACACGGAGTCGGGCCCGCTCCGCACTGGTTACTTCGTTACCTTACCTAACTCTTGACGATTTCTTGACGTTCGCCAGGCAAGATCGAACGTCCGTGCGCGCTGGTTCCCGACTCCGCGTCAAGGGGGAGTGGGCCCTGCGCCTATGGTTGCTCCAGCGCTCTTTCATAGTCACAGCCCGACCTGCCGCTCGCGTTAGGACAGCAAGGACAGCGATGCCCCCCAACACCACCGCCTCAACGGGTCAGAAGCCCGGCAAGTCCGGCAGGAAGAAGGGGCGCAAAGCCCGGCTGATCGTGCTCGTGCTGGTGCTGGCCATCGTCGGCGGCCTCGCCTACGGGGCGTACTGGACCGTCAGCACCGTCCGCGCCTCCTTCCCGCAGACCAAGGGTTCCCTCACGCTCGACGGCCTGTCCGGGCCGGTCGAGGTGAAGCGGGACGGCCACGGCATCCCGCAGATCTACGCCTCCTCCGACGAGGACCTGTTCATGGCGCAGGGCTACGTCCAGGCGCAGGACCGGTTCTACGAGATGGACGTCCGCCGCCACATGACGGCCGGGCGCCTGTCGGAGATGTTCGGCAAGAGCCAGATCGACAACGACGAGTTCCTGCGCACCCTCGGCTGGGAGCGGGTCGCGAAGCAGGAGTACGAGACCAAGCTGTCGGACTCCACCAAGAAGTACCTCCAGGCCTACGCCAAGGGAGTCAACGCCTACCTGAAGGGCAAGGAAGGCAAGGACATCTCCCTGGAGTACGCCGCCCTGGGCTTCAGCAACGACTACGAGCCCCAGGCGTGGACCCCGGTCGACTCCGTCTCCTGGCTCAAGGCGATGGCCTGGGACCTGCGCGGCAACATGCGGGACGAGATCGACCGCGCCCTGATGACCAGCCGCCTCGGCCCGAAGCAGATCGCCGATCTGTACCCGGCGTACCCGTACGACCGGAACAAGGCGATCGTCCAGGAGGGCCAGTACGACGAACTCACGCAGACGTTCGAACAGGGCGACGGCGACGGCACCTCCGGCGATGGCACCTCCGGCGACGGCACCGGCAGCTCCGGCGGCACGGAGGGGACCGGCACCGAGGGGACCGGCACGGAGGGAACGGGCACCGGCACGGGCACGGACGCCCTGCAGACCCAGCTGTCGGGCCTCTACCGGATACTCGACGGCCTGCCCACGGCCGTGGGTGTGAACGGCAACGGCATCGGCTCCAACTCGTGGGTCGTCGACGGCACGCACACCATCACCGGCAAGCCGCTGCTCGCCAACGACCCGCACCTGTCGCCGTCGCTGCCGTCCGTCTGGTACCAGATGGGCCTGCACTGCCGCACCGTCTCCGAGAAGTGCCAGTACGACGTCTCCGGCTACACCTTCGCCGGCATGCCCGGTGTGGTCATCGGCCACAACAAGGACATCGCCTGGGGCCTGACCAACTCCGGTGTCGACGTCACCGACCTCTACCTGGAGAAGCTCACCGGCGACGGCTACCTGCTCGACGGCAAGGTGGTCCCCTTCAAGACCCGCGAGGAGACCATCAAGGTCGCCGGCGGGGCCAGCAAGAAGATCGTCGTCCGGGAGACCGACAACGGCCCCCTGCTCTCCGACCGCGACGACGAGCTGGTGAAGGCCGGCAGGAAGGCCACCGTCGACACCTCCGCCCCCGACCGCGGCGACGGCTACGGCATCGCCCTGCGCTGGACCGCGCTGGAGGCGGGCACCACCATGGACGCCGTGTTCGCGATGGACAGGGCGGCCGACTGGGAGGACTTCCGCAAGGCGGCGGCCCTGTTCGAGGTGCCCTCGCAGAACCTCGTCTACGCCGACACCGACGACAACATCGGCTACACCCTGCCCGGCCGGATCCCCACGCGCGCGGAGGACCACGACGGCTCCGTGCCGGCGCCCGGCTGGGACTCGAAGTACCGCTGGACCGGCTACATCGACCAGGACGAGCTGCCCTACGAGTACAACCCGCAGCGCGGCTACATCGTCACCGCCAACCAGGCCGCGGTCGGCGAGGACTACCCGTACACGCTCACCACGGACTGGGGCTACGGCACGCGCAGCCAGCGGATCACCGACCTGATCGAGTCGAAGATCAAGGGTGGCGGCAAGATCTCCACCGAGGACATGCGCCTCATGCAGACGGACAACAGCAGCGAGATCGCCAAGCTGTTGGTGCCCCAGCTGCTGAAGATCGACGTCGGCGACAAGGACGTCCGCGAGGCGCAGAAGCTGCTGGAGGGCTGGGACTACACCCAGGACGCCGACTCCGCGGCGGCGGCCTACTTCAACGCCGTCTGGCGCAACGTCCTCAAGCACGCCTTCGGCAACAAGCTGCCCAAGGAGCTGCGCGTCAAGGGCCAGTGCCTGCTGGTCGAGCCGGTGGACACCACCGGACCGGTGGACGACGACCGCCGGGTGCGCGAATGCGGCCAGCGCGACGCCGCCCAGGCCCAGCCGGACGGCGGTGACCGCTGGTTCGAGGTGGTCCGCAGGCTGATGCAGGACGAGGACAGCGACTGGTGGACCACGCCCGAGAACGGCACCCGCCCCGACGCCCGCAACCGTGACGAGCTGTTCAAGCGGGCCATGATCGACGCCCGCTGGGAGCTGACCGCCAAGCTCGGCAAGGACATCGACACCTGGAGCTGGGGCCGGCTGCACCGCCTGTTCCTGAAGAACCAGACCCTCGGCACCGAAGGCCCCGGCTTCCTGCGGTACGCGCTCAACCGCGGCCCGTGGAAGCTCAGCGGCGGCGAGGCCACGGTCAACGCCACCGGCTGGAACGCCGCCGGCGGCTACGGCGTCGTCTGGGTGCCGTCGATGCGGATGGTGGTCAACCTCGGCGACCTCGACAAGTCGCGGTGGATCAACCTCACCGGCGCCTCCGGGCACGCCTACAGCGCCCACTACACCGACCAGACGGGCAAGTGGGCCAGGGGCGAACTGCTGCCGTGGGCCTTCTCGGAGAAGGCGGTCGACAAGAGCGCGCAGGACACGCTCGTGCTCAAGCCGTGAGCCGCTGACGGCGCAGCATCCCGAAGGGCCCTCCACGCGCGCGTGGAGGGCCCTTTCACTTCCGCGCGCAGAACCGGCGCACCCCGGACGGCGTGACCACCGCGTGCACCGGCCGGTCGTGCGCCTGTGCCGGGACCCGCTCGACGACCTCCGTGTCGTACAGCAGCACCACCAGCGCCGGATGGGCGCCCGTGCGCTCCAGACGGGCCAGGACGCGGTCGTACGATCCGCCGCCGCGGCCCAGCCGCATGCCGCGCGCGTCGACCGCCAGTCCCGGCAGCAGCACCACGTCGGCGGCGGTCACCGCGTCGGGGCCGAGGCGGACGCCGGCGGGCTCCAGGAGAGCCATCTTCCCGCCGTGTCGGACCCGGGTGAGCGAGTCCGGTCCGCCGTACTCGCCCCAGTCCAGATCGTTGTCGGGCAGCAGCACCGGAAGCAGGACGCGAGCGCCCCGCGCGCGCAGCGCGTCGAGCAGCGCGCGCGTCCCCGGTTCGCTTCCTACGGACACATAGGCCGCCACCGTGCGCGCACCCGCCAGCTCGGGCAGCTCCCCGGCCCGCTCGGCCAGCGCCGCCTCGTATTCCCGCACGTCATCCGCCGTCAACCTGCTCCTCATGGCGATGAGATCCCGGCGCAACGCACGCTTGTCAGACTCGGCCGAAGGTCCGTTGTGGCTCACTCGTCACTCCCGTACTGCGCCAATGTGCTCATATGAGCGTCAACGAACCGGAGCCTCAGATTCCTCACAAAGGCTCCGGATATGGTGTCGGGCATGACTCAGTCGCACCCCAGGATCAGCAAGGCTGTCATTCCCGCAGCCGGCCTCGGTACCCGGTTCCTGCCGGCCACCAAGGCCACTCCCAAGGAGATGCTGCCGGTCGTTGACAAGCCGGCGATCCAGTACGTGGTCGAGGAGGCCGTCTCGGCGGGTCTCGATGACGTCCTCATGGTCACGGGCCGCAACAAGCGCCCCCTGGAGGACCACTTCGACCGCAACTACGAGCTGGAGTCGGCCCTCGAGAAGAAGGGCGACGCCGAACGGCTCGCGAAGGTGCAGGAGTCGAGCGACCTCGCGACGATGCACTACGTCCGCCAGGGCGACCCCAGGGGCCTCGGCCACGCCGTCCTGTGCGCCGCCCCGCACGTCGGCGACGAGCCCTTCGCCGTCCTCCTGGGCGACGACCTGATCGACCCGCGCGACCCGCTGCTCCGGCGGATGATCGAGGTGCAGGAGCGCAGCGGCGGCAGCGTCGTCGCACTCATGGAGGTCGCACCCGAGCAGATCCACCTCTACGGCTGCGCCGCCGTCGAGCCCACCGCGGACGGCGACGTCGTCAAGGTGAACGGCCTGGTGGAGAAGCCCGACGCGGCCGACGCCCCGTCCAGCTACGCCATCATCGGCCGGTACGTCCTCGACCCGCACATCTTCGACATACTGCGCAAGACCGAGCCCGGCCGCGGCGGCGAGATCCAACTGACCGACGCCCTCCAGCAGCTCGCGCAGGACGAGAAGATCGGCGGCCCGGTGCACGGCGTCGTCTTCCAGGGCCGCCGCTACGACACCGGCGACCGCGGCGACTATCTGCGTGCCATTGTCAGACTCGCGTGCGAACGTGAAGACCTGGGACCGGAGTTCCGGACCTGGCTCCGCAGTTACGTCACCGAGGAGATGTAGCCACCTTGAGCACCGCCGCGCCCCACGCCACCGGCCAGGACCACCTGTGGTCGGTGGACGAACACCTGGAGGACATCCTCGCCACCGTCCGCCCCCTCGAACCCATCGAGCTGAACCTGCTCGACGCCCAGGGCTGCGTCCTGGTCGACGACATCACGGTGCCGGTCTCCCTGCCGCCGTTCGACAACAGCTCCATGGACGGGTACGCGGTGCGGGTCGCGGATGTCGCGGGCGCGAGCGAGGAGTTCCCCGCCGTCCTCGACGTGATCGGGGACGTCGCGGCGGGCCAGGCCGGCCTGCTCCAGGTGGGGCCCGGCCAGGCCGCCCGCATCATGACCGGCGCCCCGCTGCCGCCCGGCGCCGAGGCCGTGGTCCCCGTGGAGTGGACCGACAGCGGCCTCGGAGAGGGCCCGGTCGCCGGAATGCGCGCCCGCAGCCTCGCCCCCGAGGCCGCCGGCGGCCAGGTGCGGGTGTACCGGCCGTGCGCGGCACGCGCGCACGTCCGCGCGAAGGGCAGCGACGTGCAGGCCGGCGACCGCGCCCTCGACGCCGGCACGATCCTCGGCCCACCGCAGATCGCGCTGCTCGCCGCCATCGGCCGCGGCACGGTCCGGGTCCGGCCGCGCCCGCGCGTGGTGGTGATGTCCACCGGCAGCGAACTGGTCCAGCCCGACGAGGAGCTGGCCGGCGGCCAGATCTACGACTCCAACAGCTTCGCCCTCACCGCCGCCGCCCGCGACGCCGGCGCCATCGCCTACCGGGTGGGCGCCGTCGCCGACGACGCCGAGACCCTGCGCACCGCGATCGAGGACCAGCTGGTGCGCGCCGACCTCATGGTCACCACGGGCGGCGTCAGCGTCGGCGCGTACGACGTGGTCAAGGAGGCCCTCGCGCACGTCGCCGACGAGGACGAGCCGGGCAGCGGCGTCGAGTTCCGCAAGCTCGCCATGCAGCCAGGCAAGCCGCAGGGCTTCGGCTCCATCGGCCCCGACCACACCCCGCTCCTCGCCCTGCCCGGCAACCCGGTCTCGTCGTACGTCTCCTTCGAGCTCTTCGTCCGCCCCGCGATCCGCACCCTCATGGGGCTCACCGACGTGCACCGGCCCACCACCCGCGCCACCCTGACCGCGGACAAGCCGCTGACCTCGCCGAAGGGCCGCAGACAGTTCCTGCGCGGCCGGTACGCCGACGGCACGGTGACCCCGGTCGGCGGGGCCGGGTCCCACCTGGTCGCGGCCCTCGCGCGCGCCGACGCGCTGATCGTCGTCCCCGAGGACGCGGAGTCCGTCGCGCCCGGCACCGACGTCGAGGTGGTCCTGCTCGGCTGACCCCCCGGGGTTGGCGGTACCGTGTCGCGCACAACAGGCCCGCGCGCCGCACCGCGCCGGGCCCGGACCGGGAGCGGCACAGCATGAGTACGCAGGACCGACTGACGCACATCGACGACGCGGGCGCCGCCCGGATGGTCGACGTGTCGGAGAAGGACGTGACCGCCCGCACCGCCCGCGCCAGCGGACGCGTCCTCGTCTCGCCCCGTGTGGTCGAGCTGCTGCGCGGCGAAGGAGTCCCCAAGGGCGACGCCCTCGCCACCGCGCGGATCGCCGGGATCATGGGGGCCAAGCGCACCCCCGACCTGATCCCGCTGTGCCACCCGCTCGCGCTCTCCGGTGTGACACTGGATCTGTCGGTCGCGGACGACGCCGTGGAGATCACCGCGACGGTGCGCACCACGGACCGCACGGGCGTCGAGATGGAGGCGCTCACCGCGGTCTCGGTCGCCGCGCTCACCGTGATCGACATGGTCAAGGCGGTCGACAAGGGAGCGGTCATCACGGACGTGCGGGTGGAGGAGAAGACGGGCGGCAAGTCGGGCGACTGGAGCCGGGTGTGAGCGCCGCCGGCGCGCCGTACCGGGCGCTGGTCGTCACCGCCTCCAACCGGGCCGCCGCGGGCGTCTACGAGGACAGGGGCGGCCCGCTGATCGCCGACGGGCTCGAGGGATTCGGGTTCACCGTGGACGGGCCGCAGGTCGTCCCCGACGGAGACCCCGTGGAGGCCGCGCTGCGAGCGGGAGTGGAGACCGGGTACGACGTGATCGTCACCACCGGCGGCACCGGCATCTCGCCCACCGACCGCACCCCGGAGGCCACCCGCGCAGTGCTCGACCGGGAGGTGCCGGGCATCGCGGAGGCGATCCGGGCGTACGGCCGGGACAAGGTGCCCACCGCGGTGCTCTCCCGGGGTCTGGCCGGGGTGGCCGGCGGGACGCTGATCGTGAACCTGCCGGGATCGACCGGCGGGGTGCGCGACGGCCTGGCCGTCCTGGAGCCCCTGCTGATCCACGCCGTCGACCAGATCCGCGGTGGTGACCACCCCCGGCCCGGTGGTGGGGGTGCGAGCTGAACAGCGCATCGTGGCCCGTCGAGCTGGTGGAGGACGATGTCGTCCTCCGGCCGATAAAGCTGCGTGACCAGCGGGCCTGGCGCGAGGTCAACCGGCGCAACCGGGACTGGCTGCGCCCCTGGGAGGCGACCATTCCGCCGCCCGCGCCGGGCGGGCCGGTCACGCACCGGCCGACCTACCGCCAGATGGTCCGCCATCTGCGCACCGAGGCGAACGCGGGGCGGATGCTGCCGTTCGTGATCGAGTACCAGGGGCGGCTGGTCGGGCAGTTGACGGTCGCCGGGATCACCTGGGGTTCGATGTGCTCGGGGCACATCGGCTACTGGGTGGACGAGGCGGTGGCCGGGCGCGGGGTGATGCCGACGGCCGTGGCGCTCGTCGTGGACCACTGTTTCCGCACGGTGGGACTGCACCGCGTGGAGGTCTGCATTCGCCCGGAGAACGGCCCCAGCCGCCGGGTCGTGGAGAAACTCGGATTCCGGGAGGAGGGGCTGCGCCCCCGTTATCTCCACATCGACGGCGCCTGGCGCGACCACCTCGTCTTCGCGCTCACCGCGGAGGAAGTGCCCGACGGGCTGCTGAACCGGTGGCGGCACAGCCGTGCGCGCAGCAGTAATTGAATAACTGTTCGAAATTGATCCCCGGCGACCGACTCGGGGCATTGAATTCACGACCGGGGCTCCCCGCTGATCGCATCGATCGCAAAAAAAGCTCGAAATATCAGCCAGATCGTGCGACACACCGGCTCAATTGGCGGATGGCCTCACGCAAACCCCTCTACCGTGTGAGGCGTGAGCAGCAGCGGCCTCATCTACGCAGTCATCGTCGGGGCCTGGGCCGCCTACTTGGTGCCGATGTGGCTCCGTAGGCAGGACGAGCTGAACGAGGCCCGTCCGACGGAACGCTTCAGCACAGCCATCCGGTTGCTGTCCGGACGGGCCGCGATGGAGCGCCGGTACGCCAAGGACCTGCAGGCGCGCTCCACCGACGAGGGGGAGCCCGCCGTGAGCGATCCGGACGCCGTCACCGACTCGGTGGACGTCCGGGCCTTCGCCGTGCCCCCGACCCGCCCGCAGGCCCAGGCGCCCTTGCCGGCGCGGAGCGCCGAGCGGCCGGAACCGGCACGCGAACGGGCACCCGCGCCCGCTGACGGGTCCGCGTCCGGTGGCGCACCCGCGCGGGGGCAGGTGCCGAGCGCCCGGAGCGCCCCCGGAGCCGAGGCCGCCGCGGCACGCGCCCGGCGCTCGAAGGTGCTCGCGCGCCGTCGGCGTACCACCGTGGTGCTCTTCCTCGCCTTCACCGCGGGCTCGGTCGTCGCCGCCGTCGGCGGCCTCGCCTTCCTGTGGGCGCCCGCCGTACCGGCCGTGCTGCTCAGCGCGTACATCGCCTATCTGCGCTCCCAGGAGCGCCGCCGTTTCACGTACCAGATGGACCGCCGCCGCGCGGAGGACGCCGCGCAGCGGCTGCGGGAGCGGGCGCGCCAGCCGCGCCGGCAGCCGTCCGCCCCGGACGACAGCGACGAACCCGAGGAAGGCCCTGAACCGGAGACCGACCCGGGCCTGTCGGCGCTCGCCGCGGACCGGCGGGCGCTCGTCGAGCAGACCGACCACGCCGAGTGGGTCGACCAGCAGCGAGAGCGGCAGCGGCGGCCCGGGCACGGGGACAGCTGGGAGCCGGTCCCGGTGCCGCTGCCCACCTATGTGACCGCCCCGGTCGCGCCGCGGGCCACGGCCGACGTCGACCTCGGGTCGCCGGACGCCTGGAGCTCGGCGCGGTCGAGTCCCGTCGCGCGCGAGGAGGAGACCCGGGCGGCCGGTGAGCCGTCCCCGGAGGAGCCGGGCGACGGGGAGACGGACCGCGAGGGCGACCGCCCGGAGGGTGCCGGACGCAGTGACGCGCGGCGGGCCGCCTCGGCGCGGCGGGCGCGGGAGCGGGGGCACACGCCGCTGTTCGACCAGTACGAGGACGGGGACCGGCCCCGCGCGGCCAACGAGTAGGGGCTCCCGGCTGCCCCGCCGGAGCGGATTTCCGAGCAGGCCGATCGGGGTGCTAAAGTTTCACTCGTTGCAAGGGCCTGTGGCGCAGTCCGGTAGCGCACCTCGTTCGCATCGAGGGGGCCAGGGGTTCAAATCCCCTCAGGTCCACGCAGCATAGAGCCCCGTCGGGAGACCGACGGGGCTCTATCGTGTTTCCTGCCCCGGTGAGGGCCCGTGACGGGCCCTCAGGTGGCGTCCCTCACAGTGCCTTCGCGTAGCACCGGCTCGACTCGTGGAGGCGGTAGTAGCCGAACTTGGCGCACGGCTCGTAGCCGCTGGAGGTGTACAGGGCGATGGCCTCCGGTTGCTCGGTGCCGGTCTCCAGGACCATGCGGGTGCGGCCGGCCGCGCGGGCGTCCTCCTCCAGGGCGGTGAGCATGCGCCGGGCGAGGCCCAGGCCGCGCATCTCCCTGATCACGTACATCCGCTTCAGCTCGGCGTCGCCGTCCTCGTTGCCCTCGTCGTTCTTGTCCTGGCGGCGCCAGCCGCCGGTGGCCACGGGGCGGCCCAGCTCGTCGTACCCGATGAAGTACACGCCGTTCGGCGGCCTGAAGTCCTCCGGCGCGAGCACGGTGGCGTCGCCGCCGTCGCCGTAGCGCTCGTGGTACTCGGCCTGGACCTCGTCGTTGAGCTTGACGGCGTCGGGGTGGTCGAAGGGCACGCGGCGTATATTCATGTGAGGCATCGTACTTCTATGCAGACGGCGGATCCGGACTCCGTCCAGTGTGCCGGTATCGTGCCGGGGTGCTGACTGTGACCTCCGTGAACGTGAACGGGCTGCGTGCCGCCGCGAAGAAGGGCTTCGTCGAGTGGCTGGCCGGTACCGACGCCGATGTGCTGTGCCTCCAGGAGGTGCGCGCCGAGCCGCAGCAGCTCCCCGGGCACGTGGGCACGCCGGAAGGCTGGCACGTCCTGCACGCCCCGGCCGCGGCGAAGGGGCGCGCGGGCGTCTCGCTCTACACCCGCCGCGAACCCGACCGGGTGCGCGTCGGCTTCGGCTCGGCCGAGTTCGACGGCAGCGGCCGGTACGTCGAGGCGGACCTGCCCGGCGTGACCGTCGCCTCCCTCTACCTCCCGTCCGGCGAGGTCGGCACCGAGCGGCAGGACGAGAAGATGCGGTTCATGGGCGAGTTCCTCGCCTACCTCAAGGAGCTGCGCGAGCGTGCCGCCGCCGACGGCCGCGAGGTGCTGATCTGCGGTGACTGGAACATCGCCCACCAGCGGGCCGACCTGAGGAACTGGCGCGGCAACACCAAGAGCTCCGGTTTCCTGCCGGAGGAGCGCGACTGGCTGACCCAGGTCCTCGCCCCGGAGGCCGGCGGATACGTCGACGTCGTACGCGCGCTGCACCCGGACGTCGAGGGGCCGTACACCTGGTGGTCGTACCGGGGGCGGGCGTTCGACAACGACACGGGATGGAGGATCGACCTCCACGTCTCCACGCCCGGGCTCGCGAGCAGGGCGGTCAAGGGGTCCGTGGAGCGCGCGGCCACGCACGCGGAGCGCTGGTCGGACCACGCGCCCGTCACGGTCGTGTACGACCTGTAGACGCCCGCGGCCCGGCTAGCGCAGGCGACGGTCCAGGGCCAGGGAGAGTTCCGCTTCGACCACGCTGCGGGCCAGGGGGCGCAGGCGGTGGAGGCGGTCCGCGGGGGCGTGGCTGAGGATCAGGCCGGCGAAGAGGTCGGCCAGGGCGTCGGCGTGCTCGCGGACGCGTTTCGCGGCGGCCAGGACGTCGGCCAGCGGGATGCCCTCGCGGACGAGGGTGGAGGAGACGTCCAGCAGGCGGCGGCTGATGTGGACGATCTCCTCGCCGTCGGTGCCGAGGTAGCCGAGGTCCATGGCCGCGGCGAGGTTCTCCGGGGTGGCCTGGCCGGCGAAGTGGTCGGCGAGTTCCTCGGGGGTGAGGCGGACGGGGGTCTCCTCGGTCGGGGCGCCGAGGCCGAGGAGGTCGC
>NZ_MUND01000141.1:15695-17436 GCF_002154375.1 Streptomyces glaucescens
GGCCTCGGCGAGTTCCGCTATGCCGCTCAGGGTGTGCCCGCGTTCCAGCAGGGCGGCTATGGTGCGCAGCCGGGCCAGGTGGTGGTCGTCGTACCAGGCGATGCGGCCTTCGCGGCGGGGCGGCGGGATGAGCCCCCGCTCGCGGTAGAAGCGCAGGGTGCGCACCGTGATGCCGGCCAGGCGGGCCAGCTCGTCCATGCGGTACTCGCGCTTCCCGGACGGCTTCTCCGATGGCGTCTCCGCCTGCTTCTCTGCCTTGTCTGCCACGGTCGAACCCTAAGTCGTACCGTCGGTAACTTTCTTCGTTCCGCCCCCTACCGATGAGTACGGCTCTCCTCTACGCTCCCCATTGCGCCAGTGTTCACTGGCATGGTTACGAGCGATGCGTGGAGGCTACGGGATGGCCGAGCACGAGCATGTACGGGTGGCGGTGATCGGGTCCGGGTTCGGCGGGCTGGGCGCCGCGGTGCGGCTGCGACGGGAAGGCATCACCGACTTCGTGGTGCTGGAACGCGCCGACAGCGTCGGCGGCACCTGGCGGGACAACAGCTATCCGGGGTGCGCCTGCGACGTGCCGTCCCACCTCTACTCGTTCTCCTTCGCGCCCAACCCCGACTGGCCGCGCACCTTCTCCGGGCAGGAGCACATCCGCGCCTACCTGGAGCGGGTCGCCGACGTCTTCGGGCTGCGGCCGCATCTGCGGTTCGACTCCGAGGTCAAGCTGATGACCTGGGACGCGGNNCCCGAAGATCCCCGACATCCCCGGGCTGGACACCTTCCCCGGCAAGGTCTTCCACTCCGCGCGCTGGGACCACGACTACGACCTGAAGGGCAAGCGGGTCGCCATGGTGGGGACCGGGGCGTCCGCCATCCAGATCGTGCCCGCCATCCAGCCGCGGGTCGGCAGGCTCACCCTGTTCCAGCGCACACCCCCGTGGGTGATGCCCCGGATGGACCGCGCGATCAGCGGCGCCGAGCGGTGGCTGCACCGGCAGCTGCCGTTCACCACCCAGGCCCGGCGCGGACTGCTGTGGGGCATCCGGGAGCTGCAGGTGCAGGCGTTCACCAAGCACCCCGGTGAGCTGGGCTTCGTCGAGCAGCTGGCCAAGCGGAACATGGCCCGCGCCATCAAGGACCCGGCGCTGCGGGCCAAGCTCACGCCCGACTACCGGATCGGCTGCAAGCGGATCCTGCTGTCGAGCGAGTACTATCCGGCGCTCGCCCGGCCGAACGTCGACGTCGTCGCGTCCGGACTGACCGAGGTGCGCGGGTCGACCCTGGTCGCCGCCGACGGCAGTGAGACGGAGGCCGACGCGATCATCTTCGGCACCGGGTTCCACGTCACCGACATGCCGATCGCCGAGCGGGTCGTCGGGGCGGACGGCCGGACCCTCGCCGAGGTCTGGAAGGGCGGCATGGAGGCCCTGCGCGGCGCCTGTGCGGCCGGGTTCCCCAACTGGATGACGATCATCNNCGCCCGCCCCAGCGCGGTCGGCGCCTGGAACCGGCGGGTGCAGGAGCGGATGGAGCGCACGGTGTGGAACACCGGTGGCTGCACCAGCTGGTACCTCGACGGCAACGGCCGCAACACCACCATCTGGCCCGGCACGACCGCGGAGTTCCGGCGGGCGACGCGGCGGGTGGACCTCATGGAGTACGAGGTGCTGCGACCGCAGGCGGCGAAGGCGGGTGGGGCCACCCCGCAGTCCGGGAAGCGCTCCGCCGAGGCCGAGGCCGAGGC
>NZ_MUND01000142.1 GCF_002154375.1 Streptomyces glaucescens
TTTGCGGACACGACCTAGGACGCTCCATTCCCCAGATTCGTCCGTCCTCCTCCTCTCCCCGTTCCCTGTTTCTGTGAGGCACCATGCGCTGCGTCATCGCCCGCTACCCGTTCGAACTGTCCAAGAGCGGGGTGCTGGCCTCGATGAAGGGCGTCACGCCGGAACTCGTCACGGGTGAGTCCGTGACCATCGGCCGCCGCCGTTACCCGGCCAAGCAGGTGGGCCAGGTCGTCACCGGCCAGGACCGCCGTGACTTCACCACCGGTGAAGTCGTCCGGGCCATGACCCGCCTCGGCTTCACCTGTCAGGACCTTCCGGCGGCCGAGCCGGCGAGCACGCCCACCGCGGTCCGGACCGCGTCGGCGCTGCTCGGCGGCGCGGCCTCCGCGGCGGTGTGACGGCAGGCGCCCAACCGCCGCCGGACTCCCTCCTGGCCTGGACCGGCCACGCAGGGCGCGTGCTCATGCCGTGACGAGGTCCGCGGTGGCGGCCAGGCCGTCGACCTGCCCGGGGCTGACGATGCCGAGCTCGTAGTCGTGGCGCGTTCCCGGCTGCCACTGCCCGCCGGCCAGCGCGACGGTGGCGATGTTGGGCACCGGGCCCGCGGTCCAGTCCAGCAGCCCGGCCATGGTCTCCAGCCGCGTCCTGCGCAGGGCGGCGGCGACGGCACCGCGGTCGGTGGGGTCGTCCGCGGTGCTCAGTGCGTGGGCGGCGACTTCGAACAGCGCGTACGCGAGGCCGAGCGGCTGGAGCCACTGGCGTCCCGTCGTCTGCTCGTAGCCTTCGGCCAGTTCGGCGGCCGTCATTCCGCCGAGCGACGACCGGTAGGGGTGGACCGGTGTCCAGTAGGCCAGGGTGCCGACGCCCGCCTGGGCCGGTTGTTCGCCGCCGCGGGTGACCGACGGCGGGTAGGCCAGCCACCGTGAGCAGGTGATCAAGCGGGGCTGCCAGCCGCAGCCGGCGGCCTGGCTGCGGAAGAGGGCGAGGTCCTGTCCCGTGGCGGCGCTGGTGACGATGTCGATCCCGGCGTCACGGAACATCGTGACGTGCGTGTCGAGTGCCGTGGCCGGCTCCTGGTAGGGAGCCGGTTCCACGAGCCGGTGTCCCCGGGCGCGGGCCGCCGGGGCGAAGCCGCGCTCGGGGTGCCGCGACCAGGCGCCCTGCGGTCCGTCGTTCCACAGGCAGCCGACCGTCTGCGGCGATCCGTCCACGCGCTCCCACAGATCAGCGAAGACGTCGGCGATGTCGTCCAGTCCCCAGCAGAAGTGGTACGTCCACTCGAACGGGTGCTCGTCGTCGGCGCCACGCCCGTAGTAGTACACCTGCCAGGGGAAAGTGCTCGACAGGCACGGCACCGCGGCGGCCTCGCAGGCGTCCGCGACGACCGGCAGCACCTGCGTCCCGGCCAGGGTGACGACGATCGCCGCGTTCTCGTCCCGGACCAGTTCGTCCACCGCCTGGCGGGCGCCTTCGGCCGAGGAACGGCTGTCCCGGCTCGCCAGCCTGATCCGCCGTCCGGCAGGCCTCAGGCGGGCCAACTCGGGTTCCAGCAGGGCCATGACGAAGTCCAGGGGCCGGCCCAGGTCCGCCAGGCGGCCCGAACGGGCGACGACGACACCCACCGTGAGGGTGCCCTGCTGTCCCATGGGCGTCTCGCTCATCGTGCTCCCCGCAGAGGTTTCCCGGCTGGAACGCGCTCATCTGCGCACAGCTAGGCTGCCCTTCGCGGGCTGCGGGCAAGGGAGCCGGACGGGTGATGTGGCAGGCTGCCGGCACCTTCCCGATCTCCTCCCCCTTCGGCAGCCCGCTCGCCTCACGCGTCACCGGCGGGAGCGCGCGGTTCGGACGGACGCGAACGAGCGTCACCGACAGGACGGCGAGCCGGCCGGGGGCCGGCCGGTGGCACGGCCGGCAGTCACCTGGACCGCACGCTCGCTGGCCGCGGCAGTTCCAGATGCTCGCCCCGGAACCTCCTGCGCAGTGCGCGATCGTGGGTGACCAGCACGATCGCCCCCGGGTACCCGGTCAGTGCCTCCTCCAGCTCCTCGACCAGGGCCGGTGACAGGTGATTCGTCGGCTCGTCGAGCAGGAGGAGGTCGGCGGGCTCCGAGACCAGTCGCGCCAGGTCCACGCGGCGACGCTGTCCGTACGACAACTCGCCCATGCGCAGGCACAGCTCCGACGGACGGAAGAGGCCGAGGGCGAGCAGCGCCTCCGCGTGTGCGTCGGGGGAGTCCACGCGGCCCAGCGCGTACGCCTCGGTCACCGTCAGGTCCGGCGGCCACGGCGTCTCGTCCTGGCGCAGATGGCCCACCCGGCCGGGCACGCGCACCGAGCCGGCGTCCGGCCGCAGTTCGCCGGCGAGCAGCCGGAGCAGCGTCGTCTTGCCGGCGCCGTTGGGGCCGGTGACCAGAAGCCGGCCGCTGTGGCCGAGGGACAGGGAGTCCAGGCTGAGACGGTCTCCCACGCGTACGTCCGACAGCCGTACGGCCAGGGGCTCGGCCGCGGTGTCGGTGGATTCCCCCGCGCACTCCGCTGCCGTCCTCATCCGCCCCCGGAAAACGAGCGGGGCCGGCGGCGGCGCGACCGCGTTCGCCGTCAGCCGCTCGACCCGCTCGCGGGCGTTGCGGATGCGGGCCATCGCACCGTGCGCCCGGCCGCGGGCACGGAAGCTGCCGTGGCCGAAGGTGGCCAGCGGCATCTTGCGCGGCATGGCGGCGAGGCGCACGGCGTGGCCGGCGGCCAGCCGCTCGTTGCGGGCCAGTTCGGCCCGCCACTCCTCGTACTCCTGGAGCCGCCGGCGGCGCTCCGCGGCCTTCGCCGTGCGGTAGCCGGCGTAGCCGTCGCCGTAGCGCGTGACCCTTCCCGCCTCGGCCTCCAGGACCGTGGTGGTCAGGCGCTGCAGGAAGACGCGGTCGTGGGTGACCGCGAGCACCGTGCCGCGGTGCCCTCGCAGTTGCGCCTCCAGCCATTCCAGGGCCTGATCGTCCAGGTCGTTCGTCGGCTCGTCCAAAAGCAGCAGCTCCGGTCGGCCGGCGAGGACGCCGGCCAGAGCGAGCCGGGAGCGCTCGCCGCCGGACAGGGTGCCGAGCCGGCGGTCACGGCGCAGTGCGGGCAGGCCGAGGTGGTGCAGCGCGATGTCGACGCGGTGGTCGGCGTCGTGACCGGACCGAGCCTCATAGCGCTCGACGAGCGCCGCGTACGCGGCGAGTGCCGATGGGCCCGCGTCGTCACCGAGTGCCTGTTCGGCCCGGTGCAGCTCCGCCTCCAGCACGCGCAGGTCCGCGAGAGCCAGGTCGACGGCGTCCTGGACGGTGGCGGCCGGGGGCAGGGGGAGGGTCTGCGGCAGATAGCCGATGCCGCCGGCGGCGGTCACGGTCACCTCTCCGCTGTCCGGGCGCTCCTGCCCCGCGATGAGCCGGAGCAGGGTGGACTTGCCGGAGCCGTTGTCACCGATGAGCCCGGCCTTCTCGCCCGGCTTCAGCGTGAAGGAGACCTGGTCGAGGACGGTGCGGCCGGGGTAGCGCTTGGTGACGTGGTGGAGGGTGAGTTGTGAGGTGTGCAAGATCGGGCTCCTCCTGGCCGCGCGGGCTTCAGCCCGGGCCGGGTCGAGTGGATGACGGCACGGCGGGGCGCGGCGACCGCGGAGCGGTGCTCTACGCGGTCGGCGCCGGCTGTCTCACAGGGAACCCATGCGGAGGACGGTACGGCATGACGGACCGATTGGCAAGACGGTACGTCTCGGCTCGCTGGGTGGATCACTCCGGCCTACTCGAAGAACTTGAGGCTCCAGCCGGTGTTCGTGTTCGCGCCCGGAACGTTGGCCCGGCTGTAGGTGGTGTTGCCCCACCAGCAGAAGGTGCCGGTGTACCAGTACCGGTTCTCCCACGTGTACGGCGTGCCCTTGGGGACCGCGTGGAACATCAGGGGGAACCGCGGGCCGGCCGGCGGGCTGGTCCCGATGTCGCCGTCGAGGAGGACGAAGCTGTGATGGCCGGGCCCGTCGACGTGCAGGGTCGGATCCCAGCCCGGCATCATCGTGGCGCGGTGCGAGCCGAAGAGGCAGCCGTTGGACTTGTACCAGTCCCATACGTACGTCGGGTCGCCGCCGGCCCGCAGCCGCAGGTCGGCCAGACAGTACTGGTCGCTCCAGCTGCCGTTGGCGGAGTAGACGATGTGCAGCTGTCCGTTCGGGTCCTTGACCGGTTCGGGGCCCTCGTTGATGAACGGGTTGCCGACGACCCGCTCCCAGCTCTCCCGGGGCTGCGAGATGATGTGCCGTGCGCCGGCCGGCGTCGTCGGGCTGCTCATCCGGGCGATGTACAGGTTCTGTTCGACATTGGTGTCGCCGGCCCAGCCGGACCAGACGAACCAGCGCTGGGAGTTGAAGGTGAACAGGGTGCCGTCGATGGCCCACTTGTCGTCCGGCAGGGCCAGTTTCGTCTCGCCGGTGTACCCGCTGTCCGGGGTGGCGGAACTGATGACGTACATCCGGTGGGCCGGTCCGCGGCCGGCGGTGAAGTAGATGTAGTAGCGCCCGCCGTCCCGCACGATCTCGGGGGCCCACACCTCGCCGAGGCCGCGGACGTCCGACCAGACCCTGCGGGCGGGCGCCGAGGCGAGCGCGTCCGTGGAGGGTGCCTGCCGCACGACGATGCCGTCACCGACGGACTGCACCGAGATGTAGGTGCCGCCCACTCGGAGCACGCTCGGGTCGGCGGCCCGCAGGCTCGTCTGGCCGGCCCGGGCGGGCTCGGCGGAGGTGAGGGACAGCACCGCGGCGAGGATGCCCGACAGCAGCAGGGCGGCAGTGCTCGTCAGACAGCGAGGAAGCTTCATCGTCACTCGGCTTTCGTGCCGGTCCTACATCGATGAAAGAAGTCGGTCCAATATCGCGGGACGCGCTGGACAGTGTCAACGGCCGATACGAACCGGACGCGTTTACCTCGATGTATACGAGTCCTGACGACGAACGCCTCCCCGGCCGCGCGCCGGGGAGGCGTTCCGCGGGGTCCGGCTATGACCGGCCCTGCTCCTCGATCGCGGCCGGCCGCAGTTGCGCGGCGCGGATCCGCTCGACGTCGAGCTTGCGGCCCCGGTCGAAGCGGTAGATGCCGTTCTGCTCCTGGAAGACGTCGGTCAACTGGGTGTAGCAGTAGCCGAACATGTCGGGATCGCCCAGCAGCACTTCGGTGAGGCCGTTGAACCGCGCGTGGAACTCGTCCTCGTCCCGGACCCGCTCGCCGTAGCCCCAGGAGACGGTACGGTCCTCGCCCGACTCGGCGGCGGCTGCCTCCGGATCCCACCAGATGCCGCCGAACTCGCTGACGAAGTAGGGCTGCCCCCGGTACGGCAGCGAGTAAGCGGTCCCGCTCTCATGGGAGTTGACGAAAGGCTCGTCCTTGGCGAGCCCGGACATCAGCTGCCGGAAGACCGCCGGGTCCTGTTCGTAGTTGTGGGCGTCGTAGATGTCGGTCTCGGCGACCCGGTGGGCGTATCCGGACGCGTCGACGACCGGCCTGGTGGTGTCCATGGCCTTGGTGGCCAGGAACATCGCGCGGGTCACCGCGTCGAGCTGGGTGATGCGGTCGTGCAGCTTCTGGTACGTCTCGTTGAGCGGGCACCAGCCGATGATCGAAGGGTGGGAGTAGTCCCGTTCCAGGGCTTCCAGCCACTGGGCGACGTAGGAGGCGTCAGGCTGCTGGTTGTCGCCGGAGGAGCCGCCCGTCTCGCATCCCCAGTCACCGAACTCGCCCCAGACCAGGTAGCCGAGACGGTCGGCGTGATGGAGGAAGCGCTCCTCGAAGACCTTCTGGTGCAGCCGGGCCCCGTTGAAGCCCGCCTCCATGGCGAGCTCGATGTCCCGGACCAGGGCCTCGTCGGTCGGCGCGGTCATCAGCCCGTCCGGGTACCAGCCCTGGTCGAGGACCAGGCGCTGGAAGACCGGGCGGCCGTTCAGGGTGACGGCCTTGCCGCGCAGTCCCACGGCGCGCAGGCCCGCGTAGCTCTCGGCGCTGTCGACGACCTGCCCGCCGGCGTCGAGGAGTTCGAGCCGGAGGTCGTACAGGTGCGGGTCGTCGGGGCTCCACTCGCGTCGCCTGGCGTCGGGCACCGGCAGGTGGAGGCGCGGGGCGAGGTCCAGGTCGGCGCGGGCCTCGGCGCGGCTCACCTCGCCGTGCCGGTCGCTCAGCACGGCACGCACCCGGTGGCCCGGCCGGTTGCCGGACAGGGGCAGTTCGAGGTGGAAGGCGGAACCGGCGAGGTCCGGAGTGATCCGGGGCCGCCGCAGGTGCACATCGGGCACGGGCTCCAGCCAGACCGTCTGCCAGATGCCGGTCACCCGGGTGTAGTTGCAGTCGTGGTTCGCGTACCGGGTCGCCTGCTTGCCCCGGGCCTGGGGGCCGGACTTGGGGTCGCGGGCCCGCACCGTGATGACGACCTCGTCCCCCGTCCCGGCGATGTCACCGAGATCGGCGGTGAACGGCGTGAAGCCGCCCCGGTGCCGTGCGACCTCCGTGCCGTTCGCCCATACGGTGGTGTCGTAGTCGACGGCGCCGAAGTGCAGCAGCACCCGGCGCCCGGCCCACTGCGCCGGGAGGACCAGGGACCGCCGGTACCAGACGGCCTCCAGGAAGTCGGTGTCGCCGATGCCGGACAGCTCGGACTCGGGCGGGAACGGGACGAGGATCTCGTCGCGCAGCTCGCGGCCGAGCAGACCGCGCTCGAGGCCGCTGTCCCCTCGGTCGGTCTCGAACTGCCAGGTGCCGTTCAGATTGAGCCAGTCGCGGCGCACGAACTGCGGTCGCGGGTACTCCGGGCGCGGAACGGACTGCGTGGACACACATGCTCCAGTCGGTGGGACGGCCGGCGGGGACCGCCGGATCTGCGGGGAGGGCGAAGCGGGTGGGGGTCAGGAGCCGCCGAGGCCGGTGGTGGCCACGGAGTCGACGATGCGGCGCTGGAAGAGGAGGAACACCACGATCAGCGGCAGCGCCGCCAGCAGCGCGGACGCCATGGACTGCGCGTACTGGATGCCGAAGGCGTCTTTCACGGTGGCGAGGCCCACCGGCAGGGTCATCAGGTCCGGGTCGTTGGTGACGATGAACGGCCACATGAAGTTGTTCCAGGCCCCGATGAAGACGAAGATCGCGACGGCGGCCACGATCGGCCGGGACAGCGGCAGCACGATCGACCGGAACACGCGGAACTCGGACGCGCCGTCGAGGCGGGCGGCGTCCTCCAGTTCCCGGGGGATGCCGTCGAAGAACCGCTTGAGGATGAACACCATCATGGGGGCGACGACCTGGGGCAGGATGACGGCCGCGTAGGTGTCCACCAGGTTGAACAGGAGCATCTGCTCGAACAGCGGCACAACCAGCAGCTGCGGCGGCACCATGATGGCGGCGACCGTGACGGCGAGGAGAGCCCGGCGGCCGCGGAACGTGCCGCGCGAGAAGCCGTACGCGGCGAGGGCGGAGACCGTCACCGTGATGAGAGTGACCAGTCCGGCGATCAGGAAGCTGTTGAACGCCCACAGGGTCACGTTCCCCCGGTCCAGGATCCGCCGGAACGCCTCGGCGGTGAGCGGGCCCTTGAACGGTGACAGGCCGGGGGACGCCACGTCCTGCTCGCTCTGCACGGAGGTGGCGATCGCCCACAGGAGCGGCAGCAGCCAGACGGCCGCCAGCACGGCCAGCGCGGTTCCGGCGAGGACGCGGGACAGCCGGCCGTGCCCCAGGAGCATGGGGGAACCGGTCGCCGCACGGGGCGGACGGCGCCGGGGGCGGACGGTCGTTGCGGTGGCGGACACGGTCAGTCCTCCTGGCGGAAGAGGCGGAGCTGCACGAGCGAGACGACGATGACGAGCGCGAAGAAGAGGTAGGAGACGGCGGAGGCGTAGCCGAGCCGGTAGCCCGTGAAGCCGACGTCGTAGACGTACTCGAGGACCGGACGGGTCGAGCCGTTGGGGCCGCCCTTGGTGAGGATGTAGATCTGGTCGAACACCTTGAGGGAGGCGAGGACCTGGAGCATCGCCACCAGGAAGGTGGTCCGGCGCAGCTGCGGCAGGGTGATGGACCACAGGCGCCGCCACGCCCCGGCGCCGTCCAGCGCGGCGGCCTCGTCGTAGGTGGAGGGCAGGGACTGCAGGGCGGCGAGGTAGAGCAGGAAGTTGAAACCGACCGTCCACCAGACGGTGAGGGCGGCGATCGACCACATCGCGACGGACTCGTCGGACAACCAGCCGACCGGTCCGACGCCGAAGGAGCCGAGGAGCTGGTTGGCCAGGCCGATGTCCGGCTGGTAGAGCCAGGTCCAGATGAGCGTCACCACGGTCACGGGCAGCAGGTAGGGGGCGAAGAAGGCCAGCCGCCACGCCCACTGCCCGGCGAGCCCGCTGTGCACCAGCAGCGCCATCACCAAGGCGATCAGCACCAGGGGGACGCTGGAGACCACGGTGAAGAAGACGGTGTTGCCCAGGCTGCTCCAGACGTCCGGATCCGAGAACGCCTCGGCGTAGTTGGCGAAGCCGACGAACGCGGTGTCGCGCAGGGCGAGCGAGCTGTCGGTGAGGCTCATCCACAGCCCCTGCGCGAGGGGCCAGGCCATGAAGAGGGCGAAGACGAGCAGGAACGGCAGGACGAAGAGCAGGCCGGAGCCCGGGGTGCTCCGCGTGCCCCGGTGACCGGTACGACGGCGTCCGTCGGCCCGGGTGCCGGGCGGACCGGCCTGTCTGCCGGTGCCCAGGGGTGCGATGGTGGTCACAGGATCCTCCTTCTGCACGTCACGCCACCGGGTTGGGCCGGCGCAGCAGCGCGTCCGCCTCACGGACCATCTGGCGCACCGCCTTCTCGGCAGAGGTGTTGCCCAGCAGCGCCGACTGGAGCGGCTGGCACATCCGGTTCTGGAAGTCGGAACCGGCCCCGGCGAACCAGTTCGGCGGATCGAGCACCGCCACCTCGGCGGCGCCCGCGTACGAGGACTGCGGGTCGAGGGCGGCGTACTCCGGCTCCGCGAGCACCGGCTGGTACGCGGGTATGTGGCCGGCTTTCGCCCAGGTCAGGCTCTGCTTGACCATCGCCGCGACATAGCGGTGCGCCTCGCGGCGGCGCGCCGGGTCGGGGTCGTGCTGGTGCGGGAGGACGAAGCTGTGGCTGTCCGTGTAGACAGCCGGCTTGTCGAAGACCTGCGGGAAGGGGGCGGCGCCGAGCGGGATGCCGGACTTCTTCAGCGTCGGCAGCTCCCACTCGCCGAGCATGACCATGCCGCCGCGCCCGCCGAGGAACCCGGCCATCGCCCCGTTGTAGTCGAGGTTGCGGGGGTTGGTCGTGCCGTCGAAGAGGCGCTGCATGAACGTCACCACGCGCACGGCCGCGTCGATGTCGATCTCGGCCGGCCCGCCGTCCGGCAGGGTGAGAGCGGCGCCGGTCTGTGCGTAGAGGGCGGCGAACTGCCGCCAGCTCTGCGCCGTGTCGGTGACGTGGCCGAACAGGATGCCCGATGCTCCGGTCACGTCGGCGAGCGCCTTGCCCGCGTCCAGCAGCGCCTCCGGGGAGCCCATCGCGGCCAGTTCACCCGAGGAGTCGAGGAGCCCCGCCTTGTCGGCGGCCTCCTTGTCGTAGAAGACGATGAACGGGTGGACGTCGAGCGGGATCGCGTAGACGGCGCCGGCGTGCCGCGTACGCGCCCAGACCGCCGGTGTGAAGTCCCGCCGGGTGACGCCGAACTCGGCGAGCAGGTCGAGGTCGAAGGGGTCCAGCAGACCGCCGGGGGCATAGCCCGCCAGCCGGGACAGGTGCAGGACCGCGACGTCGGAGGCCCGGCCGCCGGCGGCCGACATGGCCAGCTTGGTGTAGTAGGACGGGCCCCAGTCCAGGATCGTCCGGTCGACCTCGAAGCCGTCCGTACCGCTGGAGACCGCCCGGATCATGTCGTCCATCAGCATGCCGTCGCCGCCCTGGAACAGGTCCCAGACACTCAGCGCGGAGGCGCCGGAGGCGGAGGCCGGTGAGGCGCAGCCGGACAGCGGGCCCGCGGCGAGCAGCGCGCCCGCCGCGGCCATGCCGTGGCCCAGCAGCCGGCGGCGGGAGAGGCCGGGCGCCGGAGGGGAGGGGACCGCTGTTTCCGGGACAGGGGGCGGGGATGTCATCACGGACCTTTCGACGGCCGGACACGTGTGCCGGACTGGTACGCAGCGGGGCTGACGAACTGCCCGTGTCCGGCAGGCGGGGAGGCGCACCGGCTGAAGCGGTGCGGTGGCTCGTTTTTACATCGATGTACATTGGCTGTAAAGACTCCGGGCCAAGGGCCGGGAACCAAGTGCTCGCGGGCGGCCCGGGCACGGGTGGTCGGCCCCGGGGTGCGCGCGTGGGCGGGACATAGACTCGGCGGCGGGACGCAGGGGAGGTTTTCGGTGGCACGACCCAGGATCAAGGACGTCGCACGGCACGCGGGAGTGTCGGAGAAGACGGTCTCCAACGTGATCAACGACTACGCCCATGTCTCCGACCGGACCAGGCGCGCCGTGCAGGAAGCCATCCAGCACCTCGGCTACAAGGTCAACCTGGCCGGGCGTCATCTGCGCAAGGGGCGCACCGGCATCATCGCCCTCGTCGTGCCCGAGCTGGACGTCCCCTACTTCGCCGAACTCGCCCGGCACGTCATCCGCGAGGCGGAGCAGCGCGCCCTGACCGTGCTGATCCACCAGACCGGAGCGGACCGCGATCACGAACTGGCGGCGCTGACCGGGTTCGGCTCCACCTTCGTGGACGGGGTCATCCTGAGTCCGCTCGCCCTCGACGCCGACGACCTGCGCGATCGCGTCCCGGGTGCGCCGCCCACCGTGCTGCTGGGAGAGCTGCTGGAGGAGGGCGCCGACCATGTGGCCATCGACAACGAGAAGGCGGCGCGGGAGGCGACCGAGCACCTGATCGCCCTGGGGCGCCGCACCATCCTCGCCATCGGCGGCCGGGACGACACGGGCCTGGGCACGGCCGAGGCCCGCACCCGCGGATACCTCGCCGCCCTCGCAAAAGCGGGCATCGCCCACGATCCGGCCGCCCTGCTGCCCGTGAAGTCGTTCAGGATGCCCGACGGCGCCGAGGCCGTGGCGAGGGCGCTGCGGGAGGGCCTGCGGCCCGACGCGTTGCTCTGCCTCAACGACCAACTGGCGCTGGGCGCTCTGCGCGCGCTGCACGAGCAGGGGCTCCGGGTGCCCGACGACGTCGCCGTCATCGGGTTCGACGACGTGGAGGGCGGACGGTTCAGCGTCCCGACCCTGAGCACGGTGGCCCCCGACAAGGCGGCCGTGGCCCGGCTCGCCGTCGAGCTGCTGCAACGCCGTATGGAGGAGGACGGGACGGGCGCGGACATGGAGGGGGCGGGCACGGCCCCGGCCGCCGACCGTTCGCTCCAGGACCTGGTGGCGCCCCACCGCCTCGTACTGCGGGAGAGCACCGAGGGGCCGGTGTCCCGCTGACCGGCAGATCGTCCGCGTCGTCCTGAACCGGCCCGAGCCGGCCTCGAGCCTTGAGGCGCCGGGACATAGCACGGAACACGTATCAACGGAACCACCCAGGAACTCTCAAAAATCGCACACGTCCCGTCACTTGGCCGGATGACGGAGAGGGATGCGCGAGGTCTGGACAGCCGCGAAAGCGGCATGCTCTCATTCCGCCTGACACGTGCTTTACATCGTTGAAAACCGCCTGGGTGTCGCGGACTCCGCGGCGTCGGCGCCGCCCACCTGCCTGATCCCGGTCCCGGTGCCGGATCCCAGGCCCTCTGCGCGAGGAAAGGGTTCGATGACCAGAAGACACACTCGCCGACGAGCCACCGTCTGGGCGCTGCTGACCGTGGCGGCCCTCGTCCTGCCCACGCCCGGTCTGACCGCCACCGCGTCCGCCGGGACATCGGCTGTCGAGACGTCCGGCAGCGCGTCGGTGCTCTCCGCCCGCGAGGCCGCGGTCGCGGTGCACGGCCTCAAGGGTGAGTACTTCCGCATGTCCGCGCCCGGCGCACGGGACTTCGCCGAATCCGGCGGGACCCTGCTCGACCCGCAGATCAACTTCTCCGGTCTGACCAGCACCTTCCAGGAGCTGACCGGCAGGACCGAGCACACCACCGCCCGCTGGACGGGCCGGATCGAGGCACCGGCCACCGGCGACTACACCTTCCACGCCATCGGCGACAACGGCTTCCGCCTGTTCATCGACGGCGAGCCGGTCATCGACCACTGGGTGCCGGACTGGGACAGGGAGCAGACGAGCGCTCCCATCAGGCTCACCGCCGGGGAGAAGCACGACTTCCGCCTGGAGATGTTCCAGGACACCGGCGGGGCCGGCATGTTCCTGCGCTGGTCGACCCCGAACCTGCCCAGGCAACTGGTACCGCAGTCGGCGTTCACCCCGCCGGACGGCTTCGAGGTGTACCCGGTGGAGCCGTCCGTCTCCGAGAACGGGCAGCAGATACGCGCCCGGTTCGAAGGCGACCTCGGCGGTGACCCCCAGGAGGTCGCGAACCACCTGAAGATCGAGGCCGACACCACCGCCATGCCGGTCGCCGGCGCCGTCGTGGCCCCCGGTGACCCCCGCTCCCTCCTCGTCACCCTCGCCGCTCCGATCCAGAAGAGTCAGCAGGTCAAGCTCACCTACGACGGCACGGGCGGGCTGACCTCCGGCGGCGAGACCGTACCGAGGATCGTCCGCTGGGCGCAGAACGACTCCACCCACCGGCTCACCACCCCGTGGGGCGACAAGCTCGACGAGAACAACCCGCTGCCGGAGTACCCGCGCCCGCAGCAGGTGCGGTCCCGCTGGATGAATCTGAACGGACCCTGGCAGTTCACCGGCGCGGCGCCGGGGGAGCAGCCGGTCTTCGGCAAGGACCTCGACGAGACGATCATCGTTCCGTTCCCGGTCGAGTCGCAGCTCTCCGGTCTCGAGCGGCACGAGGACCACATGTTCTACCGCAAGCTCGTCGACGTGCCGAAAGGCTGGAAAGTCGGCACGGGAAGCAACGGCAACCGGCTGAAACTCAACTTCGGCGCGGTGGACTACCGGGCCCGGGTCTGGGTCAACGGCAGGCAGGTCGCCGAACACACCGGCGGATACGACGCCTTCAGCGTGGACATCACCGACGCGCTGGGGCGCACCGGGCCGCAGGAGATCCTGGTCGCGGTCACCGACACCGGCGGTACCGATCAGCCGAAGGGCAAGCAGTCCACCAACCCGAGCGGAATCTTCTACACGCAGTCCTCCGGCATCTGGCAGACGGTGTGGATGGAACCGGTCGCCCGCACCTCCATCGACGCCGTCGTCACCACCCCCGACATCGACAGCGGCAGCCTCGCACTGACCGTCGAGTCCGACGGCGCCTCACCCGCGGCCCGCGTCGAGGCCGTCGCTCGCGACGCCCGCGGCAAGGTGGTCGGCCGGGTGGGCGGACCGGCCGACGAGGAACTGCGCCTGCCGATCGCGAAGCAGCACCTGTGGAGCCCGGACGACCCCTACCTCTACGACCTCGACGTCCGGCTCACCGACGGCCGCTCGACCGACAGGGTCGGCAGCTACTTCGGCATGCGGGAGATCGGCATCGAGAAGGTCGGCGGTTTCCGGAAACTCGTCCTCAACGGCAAGCCGGTCTTCTCCCTCGCCACGCTCGACCAGGGCTTCTGGCCCGACGGCCTGTACACCCCGCCGAGCGACGAGGCGCTCGCCTTCGACCTGAAGGCGCACAAGCAGCTCGGCTTCAACGCCGTCCGCAAGCACATCAAGGTGGAGTCGCCGCGCTGGTTCCACCACGCGGACCGGCTCGGCCTGCTGGTCTGGCAGGACTTCGTCTCCGGTGACCTCACCTCCGAGACGGGGCGGAAGGCCTTCGTCGACCAGGGCATGGAGATGGTGCGGGAGCACCGCAGTTCGCCCTCCGTGATCGGCTGGATCGTCTTCAACGAGGGCTGGGGCGAATGGAACCGTGAGGAGAGCGGTCGTGTCGCCGAGTCGGTCAAGGCCGCCGACCCGTCCCGGGTGGTCAACGCCCACAGCGGTGTCAACTGCTGCAACTCCAAGGGCGACTCCGGCAAGGGCGACATCATCGACCACCACGACTACAACAACGACGACCCGCCGTTCCCGGACCACCGGGCGGCCATGGACGGCGAGCACGGCGGTTTCACCCTGCGCACCCCGGGTCACATGTGGCCGGGTGCCCCGACGGTCATCTACAGCGGGGTGAACGACAAGGAGGCGCTGACGCGCAAGTACGTGGAGAACACCGAGAAGTACTACCTCGACCAGGCCGCCCACGAGCTGTCGGGCTCGGTGTACACGCAGATCTCCGACCTGGAGAACGAGCTCAACGGCCTCTACACGTACGACCGCCGGCAGATCAAGATCGACCCGGTCCGGGTGCGGGAGGCCAACCTCCGGGTCATCGCGGCCGGGGCCGCGGCGGGCGAGCGTGGAGAACTCAAGGGCGGCGGACACTGGGCACTCGACGAGGGCTCGGGCAGCACCGCGCAGGACGACGGCCCCAACGCCGAACCCCTGACCCTCACCGGGGGCACCACCTGGACCTCCGGGATCGACGGCAGTGCGCTGAGCTTCGACGGCCAGGGGCAGTACGCGGAGACCGACGGGCCGGTGCTCGACACCACCGGAAGCTACTCGGTCTCCGCCTGGGTGACCCTCGACGCGCTCCCCGGCAACTACGCCACCGCGGTCAGCCAGGACACCCGGCGCCAGGCCAGCCCGTTCTACCTCCAGTACGGTCAGGGTGCCTTCGCCTTCAGCACGCCCGGTGAGCACCGTGCCCGGCTGGAGACCACGCCGGAGACGGGCCGCTGGTACCACCTCGTCGGCGTACGGGACAGCGCGAGCGAGGAGATCCGGCTGTACGTCGACGGCGCACTGGCGGCGACCTCCAAGGCCGGCCCCGCCTACCCGAGCACCGGCGCCCTCACCGTCGGCCGGGCGCAGTGGGACGGCGCGCACGCGGACTTCTGGGCCGGGGCGGTCGACGAGGTCCACGCCTTCGACAAGGCACTCACCACGGCGGAGGTGAGCGCGCTCCACGCGCGGCAGAAGCCGTAGACCGGACAGGGGGCTGCCCCGGAAGTAGCGGGCGTCCGGGGCAGCCCCCTGCCGAGTCCTGCGCGCTCGTGGGCGGCCTCGGTGCAGTCGGCAGCCTCGCGCACATCCTCACGGGCGCGCCGCCCGCGCAGGCTGCACGGACGGGGCGGTCGCCGGGCCCGCAGCGCTCGGGCCGCGGGTGAGCAGATCGGCGACCCGAGCGATCATCCGGCTCTCCTCGCCACTGCGGGCGGTCGTCGGGTGGTACGCGAGGACGAAGCGACGCCGCTGGTCACGGGTCGAGAACGCGGCACTCTTGTATCCGTACGTCTCGCCGGTCTTCCCCCACAGCGTGACGCCGTTGACGGTGGCCTGCTGCAACCCGGTGGTGTAGCGGGCCGGGGAGCCGTCCAGCATCCGTACGTCGTCCGGCGGCAGGGCGAACATCATCCCGAGCAGCTCAGGCGGGAGCAACTCGCCGGAGAACAGCGCGGTGAGCATCCGGTCGAGGTCGTTCGCACTGGACATCATGTCGCCCTCGCCGCGGCTGGACGACTGGTCGTACGTGGTGATGTCCCGCAGTCTGCCGTCAGCCATCGCCAGGTAGCCGTGCACGTGTCGGCCATGTATGCGCGGGTCGTCACCCGGCACAACGGTGCGCTCCAGGCCCAGCGGGCGCAGGACGCGGGCGGCGACGGCCTGCCCGTAGGGGCGGCCGGTCACCTTGTCGACGATCAGTGCGGCCAGTACGTAGTTGATGCCGCGGTACTCCTGCCGGGTGCCCGGCGCGAACTTCAGTGGCCCGTGCGTTGCCGTCGCCACCCACTCCTGCGGTGTCCAGTGATCGAAGCGGTGGCGGAACACCTCCTCCGCGGTCTTCGGCTCGGGGATGCCGACGTGATCGGGCAGCCCGCTGGTGTGGTTCAGCAGGTGCGCCACGGTGACAGCCCCGAACCGGGCGGGCAGCAGCCCCGGCAGGACACGCCGCACCGGCGCGTCCAGGTCCACCCGACCCTCCGCCACCAGCTGCAGCACCACCGTGGCGACGAACACCTTGGTGATACTGCCGATGCGGACCTTGTCGTGCGGCGTCACCGGCCGCCGCGTCCCGAGGTCGGCCACGCCCGACGTGCCGTGCCAGTAGCCGGCCGCGCCATCGACTCGCAGCTGCGCCGCGGTCGACGGCGGGTGCTCCAGGTCGTCGATCACCGCCTGGAGGGCGCTGGGGTCGAGCGGCGGAAGCGGCGGGAGCGGTGGAAGTGGCACCGGTGAGGCGGCGGCGCGGCGCGCGGGCAGGGCCGCGGTGGTGGCCAGCGCGGCCGTCCCCGCCAGAGCGGCGCCCGCGAAAGTCCTTCGTGACATGGGGGCTGAAGTCATGCTCCCCACGCTGCCGGCGGACACCTGCCCGGACATCAGGGTCCGTCCCGGAGCCGGCCCCGATCGGACCCCGACCCACCCCGCACACGGATCGACTCCTCGACAGCTGCCCCGTGAGTCTCACCAGCTGATTCCGGCCGCCACAGGCAGGTGGTCACTACCCGTGGGCGGCAACGACCAGGAGCTCGCCGGCGCTACGCCGCGCACCAGGATCTGGTCGATCCGCACCACCGGGAACCGCGCCGGCCAGCTGAAGCCGAAGCCGTGTCCGGCCGTGTCCTGGGCCGAGCGCAGCTGTGAGGTGAGGTCGGTCAGCGCACGGTCGTCCACGGTGCCGTTCAGGTCGCCGAGCAGCACCACCCGTTCATTCCGCTCGGCGGCGACGGCCTTGCCGAGCGCCCGCGCGCCCCTGTCCCGCGAGTCTGTCCAGAAACCCGCCCTGGGGTTCACCCGCACGGATCCCAGGTGGGCCACATACACCGCCAGCGGACCCCGGTCCGTGGCCACCGTCGTGCGCAGTGCCCGGTTGTAGGCCATCTTGACGGCAGCCGGCTTGGTCTCCGCCAGCGGACCGTGGTCCATCATGATGTCGACCGGCCGAGTGTCCGACAGCGGCAGCTTGCTCCACAGTCCGACCGTGCCCCGCACCGTGTGATACGGGTACGCCTTCGCCAGTTCCTTCTCGTACAGCGGCTTCGCCTGCGCGGTGATCTCCTGCAAGGCCAGCACGTCCGCACCGGAAGCGGCCAGGTCCCGCGCGGTGCCGACCGGGTCGGGGTTGCCGGCGCCGACGTTGTGGCTCACCACGGTGAGGTCGCTTCCTGGGTGGGCCTTGTCACTGAGGAGCCCGCCGAAAAGGCTCAGCCACACCAGGACCGGCAGCAGCAGCGCGGCCACCGCGGAGGCGGAGCGGCGCCGGAGCGCCCCGGCCAGCAGCAGGGGAACGAACAGGCCGAACCACGGGAGGACGGTCTCCACCAGGCTGCCGAGGTTCCCGATCCGGTTCGGGATCTTCGTGTGCAGCAGCATGATCAGGCCCAGCAGCAGCGCCAGCACCGCGAGCACCGGACCGCGCTTCCACGGCTCCGGCCGGAGGCCGACGCGGATCGCCCGGCGGATACGCGACCGCGGGGTACCTGAGCCGACATTTCGGAAGGCAGCGGTGATCGCCGCGATGACGACCATCAGGCTGGGGGCGAGGGGCCGGTGCGTCCGGCGGGTCGCCGCTCGCGCTGGTGACGGGGTTCGAGCCATGCTGCCAGTCAAGGCAGTGCGGTGTTGCCGCCCCGTATGCGAATCCCGATATGCCGGCGATATGCGCCGGCTCGTAGCATCAACGGCATGCGCGTGTTGATCGTCGAGGACGAACCTTATCTGGCAGAGGCCATTCGCGACGGTCTGCGCCTGGAAGCGATCGCGGCCGACATCGCAGGTGACGGCGACACCGCTCTGGAACTGCTGAGCATCAACACCTACGACATCGCCGTCCTCGACCGAGACGTTCCCGGACCGTCCGGTGACGAGATCGCCGAACGCATCGTCGCCTCCGGCAGTGGCATGCCGATCCTCATGCTCACCGCAGCGGACCGTCTCGACGACAAGGCATCCGGGTTCCGACTCGGCGCCGACGACTACCTCACGAAACCCTTCGAACTCCGAGAACTCGCGCTCAGGCTCAGAGCGCTCGACCGCAGACGCGCCCACGCCCGACCACCCGTACGGGAGATCGCGGGTCTTCGGCTGGACCCGTTCCGCAGAGAGGTCTACCGGGACGGCCGCTATGTGGCACTGACCAGGAAGCAGTTCGCCGTACTCGAAGTCCTCGTCGCTGCCGAAGGCGGCGTCGTCAGCGCCGAGGAAATGCTGGAACGGGCCTGGGACGAGAACACCGACCCGTTCACCAACGCCGTGCGCATCACGGTCTCGGCACTGCGCAAGCGCCTCGGCGAACCCTGGATCATCGCCACCGTGCCAGGCGTCGGCTATCGCATCGACACGCAACCGCAGGCCGGACCAGAGGGACGCGAGCGTGAATAGAGCACCCGGACCGAGCGTTCGCCTCAAACTCACCCTCAGCTACGCCGGATTCCTCATGCTGGCCGGTGTCCTGCTGCTTGCGGCGGTGTGGGTGTTCCTTCTCCGTTACGTTCCCGATCGTGCGCTCATCGTCTCCGGTGAGACGCCCACGCACGGTGTATTTCCCGTCCGGTCCAACCTGCTGCGCGTCTTCGCTCCACGGGCTGCCGCGGTGATGGCATTCCTGCTGGTGTTCGGCCTGGTCGGAGGGTGGGTCCTCGCCGGGCGGATGCTCGCCCCGCTGACCCGCATCACAGGCGCCACCCGCATGGCCACGAACGGGTCGCTCTCGCACCGAATCCGGCTACCGGGCCGCGAAGACGAGTTCCGCGAACTCGCCGACGCCTTCGACACGATGCTCGCCCGGATCGAAGCGCACGTCGCCGAACAGCAGAGATTCGCCGCCAATGCCTCCCACGAGCTGCGCACCCCGCTGGCGATCTCGAAGGCGCTTCTCGACGTGGCCCGCACCGATCCGCACCACGACGCCGGCGAGGTCATCGAGCGCCTCCACGCCGTCAACACCCGAGCGATCAACCTCACCGAAGCGCTGCTCCTGCTCAGCCACGCCAACCAGAGGTCCTTCACCCGGGAACCCGTCGACCTCTCCCTGCTCGTGGAAGAGGCCACCGAGACTCTCCTCCCCCTCGCGGAAAAGCACGGCGTCACCATCGAAACCTCCGGCGACATCACCCCCACCGTCGGATCGCAAGCGCTCCTGCTCCAGCTGACCACCAATCTCGTGCACAACGCGATCGTCCACAACCTGCCCGAGAAGGGCACCATCCGGGTCCATACCGGCGTCCGCACGAAAACCGTGGTGCTCACTGTCGAGAACACCGGCGAGATACTCACCCCGGAAGTGGCCTCGACACTCACCGAACCATTCCAGCGCGGCACCGAGCGCATCCACGCCGACCATGCGGGCGTCGGCCTCGGCCTGGCCATCGTCAGGACCATCACCCACGCCCACGACGGAACACTCACCCTCACCCCGCTCCCCACCGGCGGGCTCCGCATCACTGTCGAACTACCCGCAACAGCCACACACGCCGACGGGTGAGGAATCAGGACCGGCGGAGAGTGCCTACGTCCTGACCGCGGACCCATCCGTGTGCCTCGGCGACGTGGTGGTCAGAGGTAGCGGCGGATCGGCTGGACGGCGGTCTCCCGGGCCCGCTGGAGCATCGAGCGCCGTTTCCAGCGGCCGGCCTGGATCAGCCGGCTTGCCGCCATGTCCGCGTCGAAGTGGGAGTCCAGGGTGGCGGTGAACCGCTCGTCCAGAACGGCGAGCATGATCTCCTCGTCGTGGTCGAGGGAGCGCCGGTTGAAGTTGGTCGATCCGACGAGGGACGCGATCCGGTCCACGGTGATGATCTTGGCGTGCATCATGGTCGGCTGGTACTGGTGGATCTTGACACCGCAGGCGAGCAGATCCTCGTAGAAGTGCTGTCCGGCCAGCTGGCAGACCCGCTTGTCGGTGTGCGGGCCGGGCAGCAGGATGTCCACCTCCACTCCGCGCCGGGCAGCGGCACACAGCAGGTCGACGAAGTAGGCGTCCGGGGAGAAGTAGGCGGTGGCCAGCCGGAACCGCTCCTCGGCGGACTCGATCATCACACGGATCAGGGTCTGCATGTCCTGCCAGCCCAAGCTTGCCGACCCGCGCACCACCTGCACCACCGCGTCGCCCTGGGGGCGGTGAGCGGTGAACCGGTCGTGGTCGTCGAAGAGTTCGTCGTGGCACTCGGCCCAGTTCTGTGCGAACGCCGCGGCGATGCCGTCCACGGCCGGCCCGCGGACCTGGACGTGCGTGTCCCGCCACTCGCGCGGGTTACGGGCGTCGCCGCACCACTCCTCGGCGATCCCCACGCCTCCGGTGAAGGCGGTCTGCTCGTCGACGACCAGGACCTTGCGGTGGCAGCGGTGGTTCTGTTTGAGTGGCGAGAGGTACAGCGGCTTGCGGAACCACGCCACCTGCACGCCCGCCCGGTCCATGTCGTCCAGCAGGTCCTTGTCGATCAGCCGGCTGCCGAAGCCGTCCAGCAGCAACCGCACCCGAACGCCGGCCCGGGCCCGCTCAGCCAACGTGTGGGCGAACTGGCGGGCGATGTCACCCTTCCAGTACACGAACGTCATCATGTCCACCGTGTGCTCGGCGGAGCGAATGGCACCGAGCATGGCCGGGAAGATCTCGTCCCCGTTGCGCAGGACGGCCAGCGCGTTCCCCTCGGTCGCCGCGATACCGATGAGGCGCTCCAGACGCCGTCTTATCCGCACGGCCCGCTCGTCGGCGTTTCTGCCGCCGACCGCGCGGTCCGCGGATTCCGGTATGTCCTGTGTGCTGGTCATTCTTCTCCTTCCGGGCCGGGCACGGGGAAGCAGCATGTCGGGCAGGCCCGGTCCGGCTCAAGCCACCGCGGTGCAGGGCGAGGGTAACGGCAAGTGCCGGCCGCGGGCCGAGCGGGGCCCAGCGCGTAGCTCGTGGACGACGGGGTAGCGGTCGAACGGGATGGCCTTGGGTCCCCCCGCCCGTGGTCTGCTCGCGGCCGGTATCGAGGTCGGTCGAGCCGAGCGTGGGGTGGGCGAGGAAGGTGAGCAGCGCGGCGTGCACCGGCCAGCCACACCCACACCCACATTGAACCGTCACGGCTGCCGGCACGGTCCGTGGCCGCCTCCACGACGGCAGCCGCCGCGTCGAACACGGCTCGGGCGGCGGCGCGCTGCTGCCCTTCAGTGGCAGTTGTGCGACCCGGCACACCGGCACGGCATACTGACCCTCCACCGGTTCAACAAAATGTTTAAGGAGGACGAGTTGGCAGCCTGCTTCAGAACGGTCGTCGTGGCGGAAGAGACACATCGCGCCCAAGCGGAGGCGCTCAGGGAGGCCTTTCAGGAGGCGATCGCACCCGCCACCGTCAATTTCGACTTCGCTCACATACGCGATGCCGCCGCCATGCTCCCCGACAGCGAGATCGTCAAGGTCGTCCGCGGCTGGAAGCTCCAGGAGGAGGCACCCATCCTGGTCATGGTGCTCTCTCTGAAGGAGGCGGTCCGCCAGGCGCTCCCGCCAGAGGCGGCTCAGGCGTCCTTCTGGGACACCATCGAGCGCGACCTCGTGGATGCCTTCACCGGTCTCGGCGCTCAGGAGGGTGAACCGGGGCTGGCCTACTACGAGGAGCGTCCCGACCGCACCAGCTACTACCGCGACCTGTTCTTCGCCCTCCAGGACATGGAAGCCGGCGCGTACCTGTACGCCGTTGCCTTCTGCGCCGACGTCACCGTGGGCCTCGACAAGGATCGCGCAGGGACCTTGGGTCTCACCGACACCGCGCCGTTCGCCGTGCAGCTCGACGCGATCGTCGTGCGCCAGAAGCTCGCGAACGAGACCTGATCCCTCAGGCAGCGCGTGTCGCTGCCAGGACCAGTCATGGCCCGCCGTCCCGGGCCGTGTCATTCCGCGCCCCTCGCGGTCAGGACGGACCGCGGAACAACGGTGTGGTCAGGCCGCCGGTTCAGGGTCGCTCATGGCCTGCGGCCGTGGAAGGTGCGGCGCAGGTCGCCCACCCAGGCGTCGGGGTTCTCCCAGGGGATGAAGTGACCGCCGTGGTCGTGGGCGTTGACGTTGACGTGGTTGAACCAGTCGGCCTGCGGGCCGGTCCTGAACGCCTGGACGCGTTCGTCGGCGGTGCGGATGCCGGGCGGGTTCTCGTACGTGACGAAGGTGAGGCCCACCGGGGCCTGAACGACCGGGGTACGGTCGTGGGCGGGGGTCCAGGGGAAGCGGTTGGCGTTGGCGTAGTAACGCATCGACGTGGCGATGGAGTTGTTCACCCAGTAGATCGTGGCGTGGGTGAGCAGGTCGTCCTTGGTGAAGACGGATTCGAGGTCGCCGCCGTTGTCGCTCCAGGCGTTCCAGCGCTCCAGCAGCCAGGCGAGCAGTCCGGCGGGTGAGTCGCTCAGTCCGTGCGCCAGGGTGGCGCCGTCGAGCATGTGCACGGCGAGGTGGGACGCCCAGCGGTGGTCCAGTTCGATGATGCGGGCCCGGACGTCGGCGGGCTGGTCGTCGGTGAGGGGCCGATTCCGGGCGAAGTCCCAGGCGCGAGGGCCGGTGAAGAAGTCGAGCGGCAGCCCGGAGCCGATGTGGATGCCGTACAGCGCGTCGGCGTACTTGTGGCCGAGCTGGCTGGAGACGAGCCCGCCGATGTCGCAGCCCCCGGCGGCGTACTTCTCGTATCCCAGCCTCTCGGTCATCAGGGTGTGCCAGAGGTCGGCGACCTTCCAGAAGTTGACGTCCGGGAAGCCCGTGAGCGGCCCGGGGAAACCGAAGCCGGGCAGGGACGGCACGATGACGTCGAACGCGTCGGCGGGGTCGCCGCCGAACGCGGCCGGGTCGGCAAGCGAGTCGATCACCTTCGACCAGTGCCAGAACGTCCACGGCCAGCCGTGAGTGAGGATCAGAGGGATCGGGCGCGGACCGTGCCCGGGCTTGCGCATGAAGTGCACTGGCACACCAGCGACGCTCACCTCGTAGTGCTCGTAGGCGTTGATGGCCGCCTCGGCCTTGCGCCAGTCGTAGCCGTCCCGCCAGTAGGCGACCAGCTCACGCAGACAGCTGTCCGGGACGCCGTAGGACCAGTCCTCATTCCCCTCGTCCAGCGGCGGACGGGTCAGTGCGAGACGGGCGCGCAGGTCATCGAGGACCTCGTCGGGCACATGGATCGAGGTGGGCTGCAGGGGGAAGGCGTGCGCGATGGTCATGCCAGGTTCCTTACTGGACAGCGGAAGCGGTGCCGTCGGCCTGTTGGGGTACGCGGGCGGCAACTGGCCTGCCGGAAGATCTCCCGAAGACCTTGCTGCAGCAGTCACGGTCCATGACGAACCCCGTCCTCCTCAAGCTCGCCAGGTACCAGGACCGGGCCGTCCCGCCTCCGAGCCGCGGCGGCCGCTCGGGGAGGCGGTGGACCGGCAGCCCCGGCCGGTGCCATGGCCGGTCCTCGCCGTCAGGCGGTGGCGGACTCCCTCCGGGCGGCCGGTACGTCGGCGGCGGGCACGTCGGTGGCCGGCAGGTCGACCGAGGCGGGCCGCGGGCAACCCGCAACCGGCAACGTGCGGCCCTCGTGGGCCGAGTCCAGGAGGGTGAGCATCACTTCCAGGACGTGCGCGGCCAGTTCCGCGGACGCCCGGTGCGGTCTTCCGGCGGCGAGGGCGTCCGCCAGGTCGGCGAGTCCCGTCCCGCGTCCGGCCCCCGGGTATCCGGCGGACACGGGCAGCGGCTCCCACTCCCGCCGATCCGGGGCGTACCGCTCGACCCGTCCGTCGAAATGGTTGGGGTCGGGGACCGACAGCGACCCCCCGGTGCCGTACACCTCGATCCTGGGCAGCCGGGCGGCGTGCACGTCGAAGCTCATCACCAGGGTCGACAGGGCGCCGCCCTCGTGCCGCAGGATTCCGGTGACATGGGTGTCGACCTCGACGGGGAAGCGCTGCCCGGCTCGCGGGCCCGAGCCTATCTCCCGCTCGGAGCGCGGCGCGGACGCGGCGCCGGTGACCGCGGTGACCGGGCCCAGCAGATGGACCAGCGCGGACAGGTAGTACGGCCCCATGTCCAGCAGCGGCCCGCCGCCCGGCCGGTAGTAGAACTCCGGGCCGGGGTGCCAGATCTCGTGTCCTGGGGTGGTCATGAACGCGGTCGCGGCGACCGGGGATCCGATCAGGCCGTCGTCGACGGCCCGGCGCGCGGTCTGGACGCCGGTTCCGAGGACGGTGTCCGGTGCGCAGCCGACGCGGACGCCGGCGGCACGCGCCGCGGCGAGGACGGCCGCGGCCTCCTCGCGAGTGGCGGCCAGCGGCTTCTCGCCGTAGACGTGCTTGCCCGCGGCGATCGCGGCCAGCGCGACCTCGGCGTGCACGGCCGGCACGGTCAGGTTGAGCACGACGTCGACGTCGTCGCGCGCGACGAGTTCGGCCACGCTGCCGACCACCACGGCGCGGGCGCCCGCCGCGGCCTGCGCGGCGCGCCCGGGGTCGAGGTCGGTCACCGCGGTCAGCCGCAGGTTCGGTGTCCCGGCCAGCGTGCCGAGGTACTGCCCGCTGATGTTGCCGGCCCCTACGAGGCCGACCCGCAGCACGCTCACCGGCTCGCCCACAGCAACCCCCGCTCGGTCAGCGCGCGCACCTCGGGCACGTCGAAGTCGTCCGCCTTGTGGCCGATGGTGGAGACGAAGACGCGTCCCGCACCGTGCCGGCGCGTCCACACCGCCGGCATCACGACGGGGGCTTCGCGGTTTTCGTCCGCTGCGAAGGTCGTGGTGGCGAGTACGTCGACGGCAGGGTCGGTGGCGACCCAGTACTGCTCGGTGTGCACCCGGAAGTCGGCAAGTCCGCGGGTGACCGGGTGGCCGGACCGTTCGGACACCAGGTTCACGGCGTGGTCGACGAAATCGGGCGGATGCATGAGGAACTGGCCGCCGGTCAGCAGGAAGTAGTCCAGGTCGCCGCGGAACGCGTCGACGATGCCGCCGTGCCAGCCGGCGAAGCCGGTCCCGGCCCGCACGGCAGCCGACAGGCCGCGGCTCTGCTCGGCGGTGATGTCACCCATGGTCCAGCACTGCACCACCAGGTCGGTGGCGGCGAGCCGTTCGGCGTCCTCGTAGACCGCGAGGTCCTCCGCGGTCTCGACGGTGTAGCCGCTGTCCTTCAGGAACGGCAGGAAGAGGTCCGTGATCGTGACGGGGTCGTGGCCCTCCCAGCCGCCGCGGACCACCAGCGCACGACGGTTCGGTATGCCGGTCACGGGCGTTGCACGCTCCCATCGGTGGTACGCACCAGGGCCCACTGGTCGTGGGCGAGCGGTTCGGGAATGCAGAGCGTCACCGAAGCATCCCCCTCTTCGCAGGGTGTTCCTGCCCTGTCACCTTGCTCCGCCTCCCTCACCACCACCGGGCTTCACCTGGCACATTGACTAACCCTCAGACAAAGCGTGCCGTGACGCTAACCAGCCGTTGGGGGAGCGTCAAGACTGCAAGGACGAAATGCGGGACCGGCGAGACAGTCCCGCCGGTCGGTGTTCCGGCAGGCGGTGTCAGGCGGGCTGATGCCGACGTCGGCCACGCCGCTCCGCGCGACACCCCTGCCGCGCGCATCATCCCGTCGAGCGCAGCCCGTCCGGCATCTGTGTCAGGAGCCGGCAGCGGAGACGTGGCGAGCCAACTCGGTGGCCAGACGCCGCATGACCGTGCGGTTGACGCGCTGCATGGTGGCCCGGAGGACGGGTGCCAGCAGGCGGTCGGCGAAAGGGGCGCGCGTCCAGGCGTACGTGAACGAGACGCGGCTCCCACCGGTTCGCAGTGGCTCGATGGTGTAGACGCCGTGGGCCAGTCGCCGGCCGGCCGCGCTGATGTTGCGTTCGACGATGCGATGCGGTGCTTCGGCCTCGACGACCTCGATGGCGACGTCGGTCTTGGTGCCGGCCAGCGTGGCGGTCACCGTGGCGCACGAACCGACGCCGCGGGCCGGGCCGCTGTACGGCCAGTCGGTCAGGTAATGGTCGGTGAACCGCTCGTGGTGAGCCATGACGTCGAGGAAGTCGTAGACCTGTTCGGGCGTCTGCGGTACGCCGATCGATACGGTGACAGACTTCATGTACCGCACGGTACATGGCACATGTACCCATGCTCGGGACCCGGTGGGCGTACGCCAGGCCGAAGTCCAGGGAGCGAGCAGGTCCACGGCACCCCCCGGCACCAGCCGCCACAGCGCTCCGAGCAGTGAGTCGACGCCGACCCGCCCCAGTTCCCGCAGCACATGGTGCGAACGCCGTGTCCGCCGCACCCGAGCAGGCGCACAGGAGCAGAGGCGTCTGCAGAGGCGAGCCGGTGAACGGCACAGTCGCCCGCGTTTCCCTCGGTGCCTTCACTCCTTCCGGTGCCGCGGTTCCGCGCCGAGTCGCCGAGGGGTGGATCCCCTCCCCGGCCGCTGGGCGCGATTGGGTGATGCGCGTGGTGTCTACGAGGTCAGGGGGCCCCGCCGTCAGGTGCCGGTTCCGTCGCCCGGTCCGGATGACAGGACGGTGTTCAACCGGCGTCTGAGGTGGTCCCGTTCGGGATCGGTGCCGGCCAGGTCGAGTGCCTGCCGGTAGGCCGTGGCGGCCTCAGACATCCGGCCGAGTTGGTGCAGCAGGTCCGCCCGGGCCGCCTGGTAGGGGTGGTAGCGGCGCAGCGCGGGCTCGTCGGCCAGCTCGTCGAGCAGCGCCAGGCCCACCCGCGGGCCGTCGCGCATCGCCACCGCGACCGCGCGGTTCAGTGCGACGACGGGGGACGGAGTGAGCCGGAGCAGCACGTCGTAGAGCGCTGCGATCTGTGGCCAGTCAGTGGTCGCGAGGTCGGCGGCTTCGTCATGCAGGGCGGCGATGGCGGCCTGCACCCCGTACGGACCGGGCGGTCCGCCGCTCAACGCGGTGACGACCAGGCCGCTTCCTTCCTCGATCATCGTGTGGTCCCAGCGGCTGCGGTCCTGATCGTCGAGCAGCACGAGCTCGCTGTCCGGACCGGTCCGGGCCTCGCGCCGCGCGTGGATCAGCAGCATGAGCCCCAGCAGGCCGGCGACCTCCCGCTCGGTGGGCATCAAGTGGCGCAGGATCCGCGCCAGCCGGATGGCCTCCTGCGCGAGGTCCAGCCGCTGCAACTGGGGGCCTGAGCTGGCCGCGTACCCCTCGGTGAAGATCGAATAGATGACCTGGAGGACCCCGGGCAGGCGCTCCGGCAACTCGTCGGCACCGGGCACGCGAAACGGGACACGGGCCTGGCGGATCTTCTTCTTCGCCCGGACGATCCGTTGGGCCATTGTCGCGGTGGGGACGAGGAAGGCCCGCGCCACCTCGGGCGTCGTGAGCCCGGCCAGGCAGCGCAGGGTCAGCGCCGTGCGGTCCTCGGCCGCCAGGGCGGGGTGGGCGCAGGTGAAGAACAACTGCAGCCGATCGTCGGGCAGGCCGCCGTCGGCGTCCGCGGACGGGGCGGGATCGGCCCGCTCGGCCTCCACCCGCAAGACGGCCAGGCGGGCGGCGTATGCCTGGTCCCGCCGCAAGCGGTCGACGGCCTTGCGGCGCGCCGTGGTCAACAGCCAGGCACCGGGCCTGGCCGGAACGCCCTCGACCGGCCAGTGCGCCAGAGCCGCCTCCACGGCCTCGGAGGCAACGTCCTCGGCCAGGTCGAGATCGCCGAACCGGCGGACGAGGGAGGCCAGCAGCCGGCCACGCTCCTCACGGAACACCGACTCCACGGATGACTGGACCGGCACCGAGCGGGGCGCCTGGACGGGCACATCGGCACCGGCGACTTCCTCGTCCGCCACCGTCAGGCCCCGAACTCGGCGACCGGACGGACGACGACCGACCCGCTGCCGCGCGCGCCGGGACAGCGGGCGGCCCAGTCGAGCGCGACGTCCAGGTCCGGTACGTCGATGACGTAGAAGCCGCCGAGGACCTCGCGGGTCTCGGCGAACGGCCCGTCGGTGACGGTCCGCCTGCCGTCCTGGTCGACCCGGACCGTGGTGGAAGTGACCAGGTCGGCCAGCGACTCCCCGGAAACCCAGATCCCCGCGTCCTTCACTTCTTTGTCGTAGGCCATCCAGTCCTCGACGCTGCACTCCGCGGCCGCGCCCTTCTCGTCGATCGCTCCGGCATTGATCAGCAGCATGTACTTCACGGTCCGACTCCTGTCAGCCTCTGCGGCTCCCTCGCACGGCGGGTCGCCGTACACCATGACGACGAACGGTATGCGGTCAGATCGACACCTCCCTCCGAGATGTGTCGACCGAACGCGTCGCCTGCGACGATGCGACGGTGACCGGTGAACGGACGCCCTGCCTCCCTCGCGCTGCGGGGAAGGCAGGACGCCAGGCGTTGCCACCGCTCGTCGATCAGCGGACGAATGCGCGCGCTCGGTCACCGAGGCCGGTAGGCGGTGGCCAGCACGGAGACGGTGACCTGATCGGGCAGGAGACCGTCATCGTCCAGGTCCGCACGGCTCAAGTGGCGAGCGCTCGGTGTCATCGCCACCAGGTCCACGGCGTCCAGCCTGGTCAGAGTCACGGAATACTCCACTTGTTCGGTGACGGCGGTCTCGAAAAAGGGCGCGAGCGCCCGGTGCAGGCGCTGTTCCTTGGCCGGGTCGATCGTGACCATCGCAGGCAGCAGTCCGCGCAGCTCGCCCAAGTGCCGCCCGGTGGGACGTACCACGATCAAGCGGCCGGTCGGACGGAGTACGCGGTGGAACTCGGCCGGGTTGCGCGGGGCGAACACGTTCAGCACGACATCGGCCGCCCCGTCGGCCAGCGGGAAGGGACGGAAGACGTCCCAGGCCACCGCAGCGGCTCGGTCATGGGCT
This sequence comes from Streptomyces glaucescens, assembly GCF_002154375.1. Taxonomy (GTDB): domain Bacteria; phylum Actinomycetota; class Actinomycetes; order Streptomycetales; family Streptomycetaceae; genus Streptomyces; species Streptomyces glaucescens. The sequence goes on from NZ_MUND01000142.1 coordinate 28,904, forward strand.
CGGGCCGCCGAGCGCAGCGCGCCCACCGATGTGTCCAGACCCACCCCACGGGCGCCGGGCAGTAGGTCGAGTACGCCGCCCAGGTAGTAGCCGGTGCCGCACCCCACGTCCACGATCGTGGCCCGCTCGGACACGGCGTCGGACGCCAGGCGGGCCACGACTTCGCGTACGGGCGCGTAGGCACCGGTGGACAGGAAGCGGCCCCGGGCCTGGATCATGGCCGGGTCGTCGCCGCTGGTGGGTCGGGTGCCCGTCAGCAGGCCGGCGTAGCCGTGGCGGGCGATGTCGAAGGTGTGGCCCACCGGGCAGCGCAGTGTGCCGCGGTCGGCGTGCAGGCGACGCGTACGGCACGTCGGGCAGCGCAGCAGTCCGAGGGACCGTTCGAGGGCAGGGGGAAGCGATACGGGCACGAGGCACTCCTGGCAAGGCGAAGGGAAGAGACCGTGCCTGCGCGCGCACTCGGAGCCTCACCGCCCGAGCAAGGAACGGGCAGTGTCGGGAGGTGGTTCACGCAGCAGGCACACCTGGGAGGGCGACGCCGTCCGGCATCGCCCTCAACGGCTTCCGATCACAGGAAGCAGCAGTGCGGGGTGCTCATGAATGCCACACAGGGAGTCTACGAGCATCGGCGAAGTCCCGGATGCCCCGCCGAGGTGAGCGAACCCCGGCCACATCCAGCAGAGGCCGGGCCGGTCCTGCACCCGGCCGTCGGACCGCAGTCGCCGGAGGACTTCCGTGAGGAGCGGGCGCCGCCGGCGACCTCCTGGCACCGCACGGGCGCGGGGTGACCGCGGGTCCAGCCGTCTTCGACGGCACAGCGAGCCTGGATCGGCCGGCCCGGACCGCCCGCCACAACGGTGCTTGACCTGGAGCGCGCTCCAGATCGG
>NZ_MUND01000143.1 GCF_002154375.1 Streptomyces glaucescens
GGCGAGGGCCGGGCGGGCGGCGGCCGAGCGGGCGCCGCCGGAGAGCAGGGCCTGGCGGGCGGCGAGGACGGCGGCGGTGGCGGCCGTACGGGCGCGGGCGTGGCCCGGGCCGGTGCCGCGGGTGGCGGCGTACGCGGCGGCGGCGGTCAGGGCCTGCGCGGTGGCGCGGCGTTCCGGGCCGTGCGGGCGGAGCAGGCCGGGTGCCATGCACACCAGCCAGGCCCAGGCGCCCGCGGCGAGGCCCAGCGCGAGATGACCGGGGACCTGGCCGAGGCTCTGCGGGGCGAACAGGGCCGCGGAGCTGACGAAGGTGAGGACCACGTTGCCGGGCGGTCCGAGGCGGGTGACGTCGCAGAGCGCCTTCTGCGCGGCGGCGAGCAGCGCGCCGACGGTGACCAGCACGACCGCGTTCGTGGTGAGGGAGGCCGTGACCAGGGCGACGGCGAGTCCGGCGAGCATGCCGAGCACGACCCCGGCCAGGACGCGGGCGCGGGCGGCGTAGGGGCGGTGGTGGGCGTAGAGGGCGCACAGGGAGCCGGCCATCGTGTACATGGCCAGGTCGAGGCGGTCGAGGGCGAGCAGGATCAGGTTGGGCGGCGCGATCGAGACGACGACGCTGAGGGCGGGTTTGAACCAGATCTCGGACGGGCGGTTGAGGCGGAGTGCCGCGGCGAACGGGAGACGGCGTGGCCGGGAGGTCGCCGGGGAGGGGGGCGCACTGCTCATGAGACGAAACCTTAACAGGTGTTTTACTCGTGAATAAATGATTCGCCGCGCGGCGCGCTCCCCCGCATGCCACCCCGCGTACCTCCGTGCGCTCGCGTGCGCACCGCCCGGGCCGGGCATTCCTCGACCGACCGTCGAGCGGGGAGGCGCGTGTGCACGGACCGGCTCCGTCCGGATGGCTGCTGGTCGCGCTGTGCGCGGCGACCGGCGCGTACTGCCTGCTGCGGATGCGCAGCGGCGTCGAGGAGCAGCGCCGGGCCGCGGGCGGCGAGGCGCTGATGGGATTCGGCATGGCCGCCATGGCCGTCCCGGCGGCGGTCTTCGCCCCGCCGCCGTGGGCCTGGGCCGGGTACGCGGTGGTCTTCGGCGCGGCGGCGCTGCGCGCCCTGTGGGCGGCGCGGACCGGCACGCACCACCTGCACCACCTGGTGGGCGCGCTGGCCATGGTCTACATGGCGCTGGTGATGGCGGCCGCGCCGGGAGGCGGGCACGCCCACGGCGGCGACAGCGGGGTCCCGCTGCTGACCGGCGGACTGCTGCTCTACTTCGCCGGTTACGTGCTGCTGACCGGTGCCCGGCTGATTCCCGTGCCCGCCATGGCGGGCACGTCCGGCGCGCCGGCGGGCTGGGGCGACCGCCCTGAACTGGCGCGGGCCTGCCGGCTGTCGATGGGGATCGCGATGGTGGCGATGCTGCTGACGATGTGAGAGACGCCGTCGGCCGGTGACCGGCGGCGCGACGAAATCCGTCGTGGTCTGTGTCACTTCGTGCCAGCGGCCCGTACCGCGCGGTAGCCATCGCTCATAGGGTTGAGCTCATGATGGTCCCCGCGGCACTGCTGCTGCTCGGCGCCCTGACCGCCGTGGCGGCTCCCCGGCTGCTCGCCCGGGCCGACTGGCCGGACCGCGAACCGGTGGTCGCGCTGTGGGTGTGGCAGTGCGTGGTGGCGGCCGTACTCCTGTGCTGCGCGCTGTCGATGACGCTCAGCGCGGCAGCCGCCTGGCAGGCGGTCCGCGGACATGTGTTCGCCCCGGCGCCACGCGCGGTCGTGGAGGCCTACGCGCTCGGCGCGGCCGGCCCCTGGGCGGCGGCCCTGGCGGTGACGCTCGCCCTCGGCGGGCTGTGGAGCGCGGCGATGCTGGTCCGCGAGGTGGTGCGGGCCCGCGCCCGGTGGCGGCACCGGCACGCCGAACTCCTCGTCCGCGCCCCGGCCTTGCCCGGCGAGGAGCTTGGCCGCGGACGGCTCGTCGTCCTGGAGGGCGACCGGGCGGACGCCTGGTGGCTGCCGGGCAGCCGGCCCCGGCTCGTCGTCACCACCGCCGCGCTGCGCCGCCTCAAGGGGCGCCAGCTGGATGCCGTCCTCGCCCATGAGCAGGGCCACGCGCGCGCCCGGCACGACTGGCTGCTGCACTGCTCGGGCGCGCTCGCCGGTGGGTTCCCGCAGGTGCCGGTGTTCGCGGCGTTCCGCGACGAGATGCACCGGCTGGTGGAACTCGCCGCCGACGACATGGCCTCGCGGCGGTTCGGCCGGCTCACGACCGCGCTGGCACTGGTGGAACTCAACGAGGACCGCGGTGTGTTCGGCCCCGGGCCCGCCCCGCAGGCGCACCTCCCGCAGCGGGTGAACCGACTGCTCACTCCCCCGGACCGCCTCACCGCGGCCCGCCGGCTCCGCCTGACCACCGCGGCGGCCCTGGTGCCCGCGGTGCCGGTGCTGGTGACGTTCGTCCCGGGGCTGCGGGCGCTGGGCTGACGAACGGCGAACGCCGGGGCGACCCGCACCGCCCGGCCCGGGTTGACCTGCCGCCCCTCTCTTCGGCGAGGATCGCACCATGCACTCCCCCTCCGTCGACTCCCCGCCCCGTCCGCCCCGGCACGACCGCGCCGTGCGCGCCGGCACCGTACTGGCCCTGTGCTCGGTGCTGCTGCTCGCTCTCGTCGCCGCCGAATGGAAGCCGCTGCTCTCCTTCGACGGGGACGTCTCCCGCACCACGCACCGCTGGGCGGTCGACGAACCCGGCCTCACCAGGGCCTGCCGGATCCTGACGGACTGGGTGTGGGATCCGAACACCATGCGCATCCTGTGCGGTGTGGTCGTGGTGTGGCTGGTATGGCGGGCCAGAGCACGGTGGACGGCGCTGTGGCTGGTGGCGACGGTCGCACTCGGCACCGCGCTCCAGCAGGCCATGAAAGCCGCGGTGGGCCGCGACCGGCCCGTCTGGCCCGACCCCGTCGACTCCGCCCACTACGCGGCCTTCCCCTCCGGCCACGCCATGAGCGCCACCCTGGTGTGCGGCCTGCTGCTGTGGCTGCTGCACCGCGGGGGTGCCGGCCGCGCCCTGTGGCGTACGGCGGTCACCGTGGCGGTGGTCTCGGTGGTCGGCGTCGGCCTGACCCGGGTGTGGCTGGGTGTCCACTGGCCGACCGACGTCCTCGGCGGCTGGCTGCTCGGCGCCGCGGTGGCGGCCCTCGCGGTCGCCGCCCACCAGCGGCTGCGGCCGTGAGCGCACCGGGGCGGCGCCACCGGTAGGTCGGCCCGGAAGACTCGCGCCGCCGCGCGGTGCGCGCGCAGCAGAGCAACGCCACGGGAGCCGGTGTTCCGGCGCTGCGAAGGCTGCCGGGAGGTCAGCGTGGTGCGCGAGGGCCCCTTCGCCCGCGGCTCCTGCGGCAACGTTCCTCCCCCGGACCGGAACGTGGCTCCCTACGATCACCGCATGACAGCCTTACGCGCCGTACTGTTCGACTTCTCCGGAACCCTCTTCCGCGTCGAGTCCACCGAGGCCTGGCTGCGGGCCGTGCTGACCGATCGGGACATGTCCCTGAGCGAGCCCGAACTGGCCGACCGCGCGGGCGCTGGAGGCGGCGGGCGCGCTGCCGGGCGGGGCGAACCCCAGCCGGCTCCCCGGTGAGCTGGCCGGCCTGTGGGAAGTCCGCGACCAGAGCTCCGCCCAGCACCGGGCGGCCTACACCGCGCTGTCCCGCCAAGTACCGCTGCCCGACCCGGCCTTGCACGACGCGCTGTACGAACGCCATATGAGCCCGGCCGCCTGGTCCCCGTACCCCGACGCCATGGAGGTGCTGGCCGGCCTGCGCGAGCGCGGCATCGCCGTCGGGGTGGTCAGCAACATCGGCTGGGACCTGCGGCCGGTCTTCCGCGCCCATGGGCTGGACCGGTTCGTGGGCACCTACGCCCTGTCCTACGAGCACGGCATCCGCAAGCCGGACCCCCGGCTGTTCCGCCTCGCCTGCACGGCCCTCGACGCCGATCCGCGCACGGTGCTGATGGTGGGTGACGACCCCGACCGGGACGGCGGCGCCGCGGCGCTGGGCTGCGCCGTGCGTTTCGTGGACCACCTGCCGGCCGACCGACGACCCGACGGCCTGCGCCCGGTACTCGACCAGGTCGTCTGAGAGCCCGGCCCGGATGTGGCCGCCCGCCTCAGGCGATCCCCCGCGTCGCCCGAGGCAGGCGGCGTACCCGGCCGGGTCCGGGCACGGGCCCGCCGGGACGCGTTGAGTATAGTTGGCTGGCAGCCAGTCAACGCAGGAGTTACAGGATGTCCCCTCGAAGCGCCGCGGTCAATGAAGAGTTGCGGCGGCGTTCCCGGGAGCGGCTGCTCCAGGCGGCCGTGGAGCTCGTGGGTGAACGCGGCTACGAGGCCACGACCTTGGGAGACATCGCGGACCGGGCGGGTTCGGCGCGCGGGCTGGTGTCGTACTACTTTCCCGGCAAGCGCCAGCTGGTGCAGTCGGCGGTGCACCGGCTGATGCACCGCACGCTGGAGGAGGCGCTGGAACGCGAACCGCGTACCGAGGACGGCCGGGAGCGGATGGCGCGGGCCATCGACGCGATCCTGGGCCTGGCCCGCGACCGGACCGTGCTGATGCGTCAGCACATGGCCGGGCTGTTGCAGGCGGAGGGTTTCGTGCAGTGCCCGGAGCAGCAGCGGCTCGCGGAGTTGCTGCGCGACACCGTGGCCCGGCACGGCTCACGGGACACCGGGTGCGACTATCCGATGCTGCGGTCGCAGCTCATGGGCGCGGTCTACGCGATGGTGCTGCCGAACGTGGGGATGCCCATCTCCCCCCTGCGCGCGGAGCTGTTCCGGCGCTACGGCCTGGACTGGGAGCTGGGTTCCCCGCCGGGCGCCGAGGCGCCCGGCGGGGGTTGCGACCGGGACCTGTCACGGTTCTTCGCGACGGAGCCCCCGGTCACCGGTCAGTCGAAGTAGTCCGGCTGTGTCTGGACGTTGAGCTCACCCAGCCGGACCCGCTGCGCGGGGTCCGTGCGCCGGTCGTCGATCCTCAGGACGTCGAAGCCCTTGACCATGTCGTTCGAGTAGATGTGGCCGTTGTAGTAGTACGCCGACCAGGAACCGCCGCCCGCCAGGCGCTCGGTGCTGATCGGGCCGCGCTCGAAGTAGGCGATCTCGTGCGGCCTGGACGAGTCCGTGAAGTCCCAGACGGAGACACCGCCCTGGTACCAGGCCTGGACCATGAGGTCCTTGCCCTTGACCGGGATCAGCGAACCGTTGTGGGCCACGCAGTTCTCGGTGTCCGCCTGGTGACGGGGGATCTTGTAGTAGCTGCGGAAGACCAGCTTGCGCTTGTCGCCCTTGCCGACGATGTCGTAGATGCCGTCCGCGCCGCGGTTCGGGCCGACGGCCGCGTTGCAGGTGGCCGCGCCGCCGCCGCCCAGCTCGTCGGTGAAGACGACCTTGTTCGCCTTCTGGTTGAAGGTCGCCGAGTGCCAGAACGCGAAGTTGACGTTGTCCTGCACCTGGTCGATGACCTTCGGGTGCTCGGGGTCCTCGATGGAGAACAGGATGCCGTCGCCCATGCACGCGCCGGCCGCGAGGTCCTTCGAGGGCAGCACGGTGATGTCGTGGCAGCCGGTGGTCTTGGAGACGCCCGGGTTGACGGGCCCGCCCGGGTTGCCGCCGCCGTCCGCGCCCTCACCCGGGAACAGCACCGGGAAGCCCACGACCGCCGCCTCCTCGGGGGCGTGGCGCGGCACCTTGATGACGGAGATGCCGTCGTGCGGCGGCCGGCAGTCGGGGTAGGCGGCGTTGGGCGAGTAGGAGGAGACGTAGATGTAGACGTTGCGGCGCTCGGGCACCAGTGTGTGGGTGTGCGAGCCGCAGGCGGTCTCGACGGCGGCGACGTACTTCGGGTTCCGCTTGTCGCTGATGTCGAAGACCTTCATGCCCTCCCACGAGGACTTCTCGGTGGCGGGCTGGGTGGTGCTGTTGCAACTGCTGTCGCTGCGCGAGGAGTCGGTGGACAGGAACAGCAGGTCGCCGGAGACGGAGATGTCGTTCTGCGAGCCGGGGCACAGCACCTGGGCCACCGTCCTGGGTGACTTCGGGTTGCCGATGTCGAAGATGCGGAAGCCGTCGTAGTTGCCGGCGAAGGCGTACCTGCCCTGGAAGGCCAGGTCGGAGTTGGTGCCGGGCAGCACGTCCTTGGGGATGTTCGCCAGATGGCGGATGTTGGCGGAGTGGACCGTCTCGTCCTGGCCGGGTATCTCCCCGCTCCGCACCGCCTCCCGCACGTCCTCGCGGGTGCTCTCCGAGACCTTCTTCTCCGCGGGGGGCGAGTCTCCCGGGTCGGGGGTGGCGACCGCGGGCTGTGCGCTGAGCAGCGCGGCCAGGAGCCCGGCCGCGGCCGTGGTGATTCCCAGGCGTCTGCGCCGTGTTCGGGGATTGCTCAACAGGGTCACTGCTTCCTCCCTTGTTCCGTTCGCAAGGGAACGGTTCACGGACCCCCGAAGTATCGTCTTCGCCATGCTCAAATCAACAGGGGGGCAACAGACATGTAATGAATGTTTTTGCCGAACAGTCCTCACCGACGTGTTAAGACGGACCCCGGCACTCACGAGGTGCGCCCCGCGTTCCGCCCGTCACAGGAGGTCGTCGTGCTCCACCGCCGCACGCTGCGTCTCACGGTCCCGCTGACCGCACTGGCCGTACTCGGACTCGGTGCCTGCGACTCCGGCTCGACGCCCGAACCGGACCGCGCGAGCGGCCCCTCGGTGCTCGTGCCGGGCAAGCCCGGGGAGGCCAACCGGACCCTGTCCGCGCAGGAGGCGGCCCAGCAGCGCGCCGACGACGACACGCCCAACTCGGCGGACGTGGACTACGCCCGGATGATGATCGAGCACCACTCCCAGGCCCTGGAGATGACCGCGCTCGCCCCGGACCGCGCCGCGTCGGCCCAGGTGAAGAAGCTGGCCGGGCGCATCGCGGCGGCCCAGGGACCCGAGATCGACGTGATGGAGGCCTGGCTGGATCAGCACGGCAGGACGGAGACGGCCGAGGGCCACGAGCACCGCGCCATGCCCGGCATGGCCACCGAGAGCCAGCTGAGCAGTCTGCGGGCGGCCCGCGGACAGGCCTTCGACCAGCTGTTCCTGACCCTGATGATCACCCACCACGAGGGGGCGATCACGATGGCGGCGGACGCCAAGGCGCAGGGGAACAACGTGAAGATCGAGGAGATGGCGGACGATGTGATCGCTCAGCAGACGAGCGAGATCACCCGGATGCGGCGGATGCTGTGATGCCGGTCGGCGGGTGAGGCTCCGGCGTTCGCCGGCGCTCAGGTACGCCGTGCGTGACGCGGTGTCAGGAAACCCGCGTCACGCGCCTGCGCGATCATCCTGAGCGACTTGCGGCGGCTGTGCCCGGTCGCGCACATCACCGCGAGCACCGGGTCGGCGCCTTCCTGCTGTGCGGCCCGGTACTCCTCCGCCACCAGCCGCCGCCCCTGGATGCCGCGCGGCCACGGCGGCCGGGCCCGGCGCGCGACCTCGCCCTCGCCGGCGCCCTCGACCGTCTCCGTCGCGATCCCGCACGCCTCGCACAGCGGTCCCTCGATCCAGTCGGCGAGTTCCGTGAGGTCGTCGAGGGAGATCGCGGGCCGGGCCCGGACGTCCTCCAGGGAGACGTTCCCGTCCGCCAGCACGGCCAGCACCTCCACGCCGGCGCCGTCGGGAAAGGCCAGCCGCACCTGGAACCAGGCGGTCGCGCCGCCGTCCTCCCGCACCTCCCACGCGGGCCACACGGACACCGCGCCATCCTCCGGCCGCCGATCGGAAAGATTGAGAAAGGATGCTTCCAGCACCCACGCAACGTAACCTCGTGATCACATGGCACACGAACGGACACGCGTCCGCTCTCCGCGACGGCACCCTGACAGCGCAGCCCCGCCGGTGCGATGCTGGAACCGACCGCGAACAACGGGACGAAGGAGTTCCGCCGTGCTGCGAGTCGCCGTCGTAGGTTCCGGACCGAGCGGGGTCTACTCCGCCCAGACCCTCGTCCAGCAGGAACCGCTGGCACGGGTCGACGTGCTGGACCGGCTGCCGTGCCCGTACGGCCTGGTGCGCTACGGCGTCGCGCCCGACCACGAGAAGATCAAGTCGCTGCAGAACAATCTCCGGACCGTCCTGGAGCACGACCGGGTGCGGTTCCTCGGCCGGGTCCAGGTCGGCGCGGGCGGCGTGCCGGCCGCTCGGCTGCGGGAGCTGTACCACGCGGTGGTGTACTGCGTGGGCGCCGCCACCGACCGGCATCTGGGGATCCCGGGGGAGGACCTGCCGGGCAGCTGGTCGGCGACCCAGTTCGTGTCCTGGTACAGCGCCCATCCGGACGCGGTCGACGACGGCTTCGTACGGGAGGCGCGGTCGGCCGTGGTCATCGGGGTCGGGAACGTCGCGGTGGACGTCACCCGGATCCTGGCGCGCGGCGCGGCCGAGCTGGGCCCGACCGACATGCCGGACGCCGCGCTGCGCGCGCTCACCGCGAGCCGGGTGACCGAGATCCAGATGGTGGGGCGGCGCGGACCGTCCCAGGCCCGGTTCACCACCAAGGAGCTGCGGGAGCTGGGCGCGCTGCCGGAGGCCGACGTGCTCGTCGACCCGGCCGAACTGGCGCTGGATCCCGCCTGTGCCGATCCGTCCGCGCTGCCCGCCCCGCAGCGCCGCAACGTGGAGGTGCTGCGGAGCTGGGCGGACGGGACGCCGCGGGGTGCGCCGCGCCGGATCCTGCTGCGCTTCTTCCTGCGCCCCGTCGAGCTGCTCGCCGAGGCGGGGCGGGTGGGCGCGGTGCGGTTCGAGCGGACCGTGCCGGACGGACGGGGCGGGGTCGCGGGCACGGGCGCGTTCGAGGTGGTCGAGGCGCAGCTGGTGCTGCGGTCGGTGGGGTATCGCGGGGTGCCGCTGGAGGGGCTGCCGTTCGACGCCGGCAGCGGCACGGTGCCGCATCTGGCCGGGCGGGTGCTGCGTGACGGGGCCGTCGCGCCGGGCGAGTACGTCGCGGGCTGGATCAAGCGGGGCCCGACGGGCGTGATCGGCACCAACCGGCCGTGCGCCAAGGAGACGGTGACCTCGCTGCTGGAGGACGCCCCCGCCCTGGCCCGCCGGGAGGTGCCCGAGGATCCGTTGGCCGTGCTGCGCGCCGAGGGCGTCGAGCCGGTGGAGTGGGAGGGGTGGCGGGCCATCGAGCGGGCGGAGGCGGAGCTGGGCGCGTCGCTGGGGCGAGGTGTGGTGAAGCTGCCCGACTGGCAGTCCCTCCTGACGGCGGCGCACGGCAAGGCCCCATAGCGGCCTCCGGCTCGTCCTCCAGGGCGGTTCAGCCCTCGCCGAGCCGGGCGGACTGGCGGGCCGCGGCGCCCAGGAGGGCGTCGAGGAGCCCCGGGAAGAGGGCGTCCAGGTCGTCCCGGCGCAGACCGTTCATCTTGGCCGTGCCCCGGTAGATCTGCCGGATGACCCCGCTCTCCCGCAGCACCCGGAAGTGGTGTGTGGTGGTCGACTTGGTGACCGGCAGCACGAACTGCGAACAGGACAGCTCGTCGCCGTCGGCGGCGAGCTCCCGCACGATCTGCAGCCGCATCGGGTCGGACAGGGCGTGGAGCACACCCTCCAGCCGGATCTCGTCGCGCGCCGGGTGGGGCAGGGTGCGGCTGGCACGGGCGGTGGTCACGGCAGCTGGCTCCACTTCGTCGGGACCTCCATCGTACGAGAACCATCGTAGTTTGACATCTACCGTACTACGATGCCTATCGTACGAGCCCAGTCTTCGGTCCGTGACGAATGGAGCCCGCCGTGACCGCGCTCTTCGAGCCCTTCACCCTGCGCGACGTGACGATCCCCAACCGCGTGTGGATGCCGCCGATGTGCCAGTACTCCGCGGCCCCCGAAGGGCCGGAGGCCGGTGTGCCGCACGACTGGCACTTCGCCCACTACGCGGCCCGCGCGGCCGGCGGCACGGGCCTGGTCATCGTCGAGGCGACCGCGGTCGCCCCCGA
>NZ_MUND01000144.1 GCF_002154375.1 Streptomyces glaucescens
CCACCCACCCATCCGCCCGGCCGTCGCCGGCTGATGCTCGCGGCCCGCCCGGACGCCCGGCTCCTGCGGCATGCCATTCCCGCCACGGCCCCTTCGGCGCCATGCACCGTGAGACCGCACAGACGTGCGGCGGTAGCGTCGTCCGTCCTCGGCGGTCGCAACGCGTCCTCGTCCCGCCCCGACTCCCCGCGGGGAAAAGCAGTTGCACTCGCCGTCCTCTCGCAGACAGGGTGCCGTGGTGACCGGAACAGAGATCGGGTTCCCCGTCGTGGACGGGGTCCTGTCCGCAGTGGACTTCGGCGGTCACGGTGAGGGCGTGCTGCTCGTCCACGGCAGCGGGCACAACGCTGCGGCCTGGACGGATGTGGCGTCCCATCTGGTGAGCGAGTGCCATCCGATTGCCCTCGACCTGCGTGGCCATGGGCGGACCCGGCTCGACTCCACCAGCCCCGAGCAGTACTGGCGAGACATCGGCAGCGTCGTCACCGCGCTGGCCTGGGACCGCCCCGTGCTGGTGGGCCATTCCACCGGCGGGTACGCGGTGACGGCCGCCGCAGCCAGTGGACTTGTGGAACCGGCCGCTCTCTGCATCGTGGACGGCCTGGTGCTCGATGACCGTGACGCGTCACTCGCCGAGCATGCCGACATGCGGACTGCCGAGGCGGTGCACCGTTTACGGACCATGTTCCGCTACGGCTGGACAGCCGACGACGACCAGATGCGTGCCTTCGTCGAGCAGTGCGTGCGGGAGGCCGGAGCGGACTGGCTCAACGCGGGAGCACGGCCCGGACTTGTCGAGGAGGTTGCGCGGCGCTCCTTCATGCGCCGCGGCCACCGGTGGGTGCGCCGGCCGGTCATCGAGGAGGTCGCGACTGTCACGGCGGTGGAGCCCGATGCGGAAGTCTTCCCAGCCGTCGATGTGTACGACCGCCTGAGCTGTCCGATGACGATCGTGCTGGCCGAGGACGGCTTTTACGCCTCGCGGCGCGACGAGGTGCGTGCCGTCGTCGACGCGGCCCCGGACCGTCGGCTGATCGACATCAGCTCGAACCACAACGTCCCCATGACCCGGCCCGCTGACCTCGCCGCGATCATTCTCGAGCTGGTGCGAGACCGAGCTGCGGCATCGGCCGACAACGTTGATTGATCCTGACCCCTGCGAGGAGTTGCTGTGCGCCATTCCGATGCCCCGGTCACCAGGGAGATGCCCGTGGCAGACAAGGGGGCGGGGCCTTACGGCATCGCGGCCGGACCTGACGGTGCACTGTGGCTCACCTTCGCCCACAGTGGCCGCATCGCGCGTCTCACCCTCGACGGCGAACTTGTCGAATACCCCCTGGACCCGTCTGAGTGTCGCCCTACGGTCATCACCCCTGGGCCCGACGGAGCACTGTGGTTCACCCGGTTCCAGGACCACCGGATCGGCCGTATCACCGTTGACGGTGAAACGAAGTCCTTCCCTGTGCCGACGCCCGGCAGCGGACCCTTCGGTATCACTGCCGGTCCGGACGGTGCCGTGTGGTTCACGCAGATGAACACCGACCGTATCGGCCGTATCACCGCAAAGGGAGAGATCACCGAGTTCGTCCTTCCGCAGGCGGGCGCCTTCCCCTCGGCGATCACCGCAGGACCTGATGGAGCCCTGTGGTTCACGCTCAACCAGGCGAACGCGATCGGCCGCATCAGTGTCCACGGCGACATCGAGATCCACCCACTCCCCACTCCCGGCGCCGCACCCGTGGGCATCACCAGCGACGGAGCCGCCTTGTGGTTCGTCGAGATCGCAGCGGGCCAGATCGGCAGGATCTCGGTGGATGGCGGGATCAAGGAGTTCCCGCTCCCGGACCGCGCGGCCAAACCCCACGCCATCGTCGGGGCCGCCACCGGAGACTGCTGGTTCACCGAATGGGGAGCCAACCGCATTGGCCACATCACCGACAGCGGCGAGATCGACGAGTACAGCCTGCCGTCACCGGCGTCCGAGCCGCACGGGATCACCCTGGGTCCCGACCGCGCTGTGTGGGTGGCCCTTGAAACAGGAGGGGTCGCGCGGGTGGAGCCGTAGCCTCGTGACGCGAAACTGCCCGTTCCGGCCCGGGGCCGGCGGTGCCCGCGTCGGAAGCCGCGCCACCAGCTGGTGGGCACGCGGAACGACCTGTTCGGGATGCCGGCCGGCCTGTTGACTTGCGCTGGAGTGTGCTCCAAGTCGTAGCGTCGCAGACAGCGCGGTGCACGAAGCCCGTCGCCGCGGTCCCCCCTTGCGGGGTGCCGGGCGGAGGAATGTGTCGCTAGATGCATGAAGGGATTCGTGCCGTCCGAACGACGAACGAGTGTGCAGGGAAAGGCTGGAACACGGCATGGAGAAGCGCAGTCTGCGGGACCTCCAGGTATCGGCCATCGGCCTGGGGTGCATGGGCATGTCCGCCTTCTACGGCTCCGCCGATCGGAAGGAGGGGATCGCTACCATCCGGCGCGCCCTCGACCTCGGGGTGAACTTCCTCGACACCGCGCAGATGTACGGGCCGCTCACCAACGAGTCGCTCGTCGGCGAGGCGATCCGGGAGCATCGCGACGAGTACGTGATCGCGACGAAGTTCAACTACCGGATGGACGACGCCGTACCCGGCGACATCAGCACGGTCGGCCCGCAGGACGGCTCGGCCGAGCACGTCCGCAGCTCGATCCACGGTTCCCTGGCGCGTCTGGGGACCGACCACATCGACCTGTACTACCAGCACCGGGTCGACCCGAACGTACCCATCGAGGAGACGGTCGGCGCGCTGGGCGAGCTGGTCGCCGAGGGCAAGGTGCGGCACATCGGCCTGAGCGAGGCGAGCGCGCAGACCATCCGGCGTGCCCACGCCGTGCATCCGATCACCGCGGTGCAGAGCGAGTACTCGCTGTGGTCACGTGACGTGGAGGCCGAGGTGCTGCCCACCTGCCGGGAACTGGGCATCGGCTTCGTGCCGTACTCCCCACTGGGCCGCGGTTTCCTCGCCGGGCGGTTCACATCGCCGGACGAGCTGGACGCGAACGACTGGCGCCGCGAGAACCCGCGCTTCCAGGACGCCAATCTGGAGCCGAACCTCCGGCTGGCGGCAAAGGTGAAGGAGATCGCCGCGGAGAAGGACGTCACCCCGGCCCAGCTGGCCATCGCCTGGGTACTGGCCCGGGGCGAGGATCTGGTGCCGATCCCGGGCACCAAGCGCCGCACCTACCTGGAGCAGAACATCGCCGCGGTCGACATCACGCTGACCGAGGACGACCTGGCCCGCATCGATGCGGAACTGCCCGAGGCGGCGGGCGAGCGGTACGACGAGGCGGGGATGCGATCCGTCGATCGCTAGGGGGTGTCGTCACACTCCCGTCTGCCCCGCGACTCCCGGTGCGTGCTCTCGCCGCACCGGACGAAAGCTGTCCTTCTCGGGATCGTGTGCGCGATCCCGCGTCGCCGCAGGTGGCCGCGGAATTCTCGGGAGCGGTACGCCTTGTCCGCGATCACCCGGTCGGGGCGGCGCCGTGGTCGCCCAGCCTCACGCACGACGGGTCGGCGGACGTCAGTCCGGGTACCCGGGGACCACCTGCGCGGACCGCGCCCCGGGTGATCGAGGGGGCCGCGCACGACCTCTTCGCGCGAAGCGGCGGAAGCGAGCCACCCCATGCACAGCACCGCAAGGCCGCGCCTGAGTGGCACGGCAGCCCTGGAGGCGCCCCTCAGGGGCCGCGTCGCCGTCGTCACCGGAGCCGCCCGCGGGATCGGCGAGGCCTTGGCGCGGCGCTTGTCGGCGGCCGGGATGCACGTCGCCCTGGTCGGCCGCGAGGCGCGCACCCTGCAGGCCGCCGCGTCGTCGCTCACCACCCCCAGCCAGTGCGTCGAGGCCGACGTCACCGACCAGGCCGCCCTCGACGAGGCCGCGCGGCAGGTGGCCGACGGCCTCGGCGCCGCGTCCGTGGTCGTGGCCAACGCAGGAGTCGCCGCGGGCGGGCCCTTCCGCATGACCGACGCCGACCTGTGGCGGCGGGTCGTCGAGGTCAACCTGGTGGGCGCCGCCAACACCGCCCGCTCCTTCCTGCCGCAGCTCACCCGCACCCGCGGCTACTTCCTCCAGGTCGCCTCCACCGCCGCCTTCGGCTCGGCGCCCATGATGAGTGCCTATTGCGCGTCCAAGGCGGGAGCGGAGTCCTTCGCCCAGTCCCTGCGCGGCGAGCTTGAACCCGATGGGATCGCTGTGGGCATCGCCTACCTGCACTGGACCGGCACCGACATGATCGCCGGACTCGACGAGCACCCGGTGCTGCGCGCCCTGCGCGCCGACCAGCCGTGGTTCGCCCGCCGTGTGCACACGCCGGAGCAGGTCGCCGACTGGCTCGCCACAGGTGTGGCACGCCGGTCCGCCCATGTCTACGCACCCCCCTGGCTGCGCTGGTGCCAGCCCCTGCGCCCGCTGTTCCCCCTCATGGTCAGCCGTATCGCCCGGCGGGAGATGCGACGTAGGCCCGCCGCCGAGTTCGGCGCCGAAACAGGGTTCCTGGGCGCGGGCGGTCGCGCCGACTGGGAGGGGTACACCTCCGCCGCGCGCGGTGGGTCGGCTCCTCCGCGCTGATCACGACGCTCGTCACCGGTTCCCGGCGGCCGGTCGAAGCGTTCAGGACAGTGGCGAACCACACCAGGCGGCGTATGGAAGCAGGGCCCGCGCCGCCGTACGGTCAGCGCGCGCGGTACGCCGCAGCAGGTCGGCGTTGCCGACGTCGAGCAGCAGCGCGCCGGGGGCCACTCCTCGCATTCCGGCACAAGAGATGACAGATCACCCGCTCGGTGCGTAGGCTTGCCGATACCTCTGCCGGGTACGCGGCGCCGACGCGCGCCGCGACAGCACCGCAGGCGTATGAGCCCGCAGGAGTCGGCAGAGGTGTGTGATGGCAGACGACCACCGGCATGCAGCAGTACCCGACTGGCGTGACCAGGCCGCGTGCCTTGGCGAGGATCCCGAGATCTTCTTCCCGCTGTCCGACACCTTGGCCCCCGGCGCTGAAGCACGGCCGGCGCTGGCGGTCTGCCGCCGCTGCCGCGTGCTGCTCGCCTGCCGGAGCTGGGCCGTCGAACACGGTGAGGACGCGGGCATCTGGGGAGCCACCACGGCCGCCCAGCGCAGGGCGGTCCGCCGTGCGACCAACGGCGAACCGCAGCCCGCGTACCGGAAACGCGGTGCGCCGGCCGGCGGGGACGACCGCCCCGAGGCCGGGCCGTGAGCTGCCGAGACCTGAGGGGTTGCAGGGGGTACTCGTAGTCGCCCCACTGATCCGCCGAGGCGCCGGCGTGCACGAGCACCGTGACAGCCCCCGGCGCCCTGCGGGCCGCAAGCAGGGGGCGGTCCCACCGCCTGGCCGACGACATCGCCGGACGGGTCCTGTTCGACGCCGCCACTGCCCGCCGCCGCACCCTCGACGCCGGCCGCACCGACACCGGCGGCGTGGCTTCGCTGGGCGACATCGTGCCGTGCCCCCGCGCGGGCGGCACGGGACGCGGGCTTGCTCAAGGCGTCCCCCATGTTCGCCCGCGTGGATGAGGACGGCGTGGTGTGGGCCGACGGCCTCGCGCCGAGGCGGACGCGGTCATGCGGTGCACCGGCTTCCGCCCTGCCCTGTCCCACCTCGTCCCGCTCCGGATCCGAGGCGTGCGCGGGCGCATCGCGACCGAGGGCACGGTGGTGGGAGACGGTGGGCTGGGAGACGCCGACATCGGAGATGTCGTATACGCACGCCTCCCCGCTCTCGTGGCCCCTGACCCTCAGCTTCGAGTAGCGGCAGCACCTTGGGATCGACATGTGTCCATGTCGATGCGGCCGAACCGGTGCGGAGATCCGTCAGTGATGCGCGAGGTGGGTGACCAGAGGCAGGGCCACGCAGTCCGCGTCCCGCCCCGCGCAGCGAGTTCGACGACAGGCTGGGCTGCCGCTTGGGCGGTGGCGAGGCCGGCCTGGCCGCCGCCGATCACAGCGACGTCGGGGTGCTCCATCAGTGAAACCGGATTCGATGAATGTCTATGTTGACGCCCATCAATACAAGTGCCATGCTGGCCGCGCAAGCCATCGACAGATGTCGAAACATGCAAGGAGTCGCCGTGAACGCGCCCGCCATCGAGCTGCCCGCCGTCGTGATCGGAGCCGGACCCGCCGGCCTGGCCGCTGCCGCCCACCTGGTCGGCCAGGGCATCGAGCCCCTGGTCCTGGAAGCCGGCCAGAGGGCCGGCGCCGCGGTGCGCGAGTGGTCGCACGTGCGCCTGTTCTCCACCTGGGGCGAGGTCGTCGACCCGGCCGCCGAGAAGCTGCTCGCGCCAACCGGCTGGGCACGGCCCGACGCGGCCACCTACCCCTCCGGCGGCGACTGGGCCGACCTCTACCTGCAGCCGCTCGCCGACGCCCTCGGTGACCGCGTCCGCTACGGCGTCACCGTCACCGGTGTCTCCCGAGCCGGCCGGGACCGCATTGTGGACGCCGACCGCGAGCAGCAGCCCTTCGTCGTGCACATCGCCCACGCCGACGGCCGCGAGGAGCGCCTTCTCGCCCGCGTCGTGATCGACGCCTCCGGCACCTGGGCCACACCCGGCCCCGCAGGCGGCAGCGGCCTCGCGGCCCTCGGCGAGAAGGCCGCCGCGGACCGGATCACCTACCGCGTCCCGGACCTGAAGGATCCGGCCGTCCGCGCCCGTTACGCGGGCAAGCGCACCGCCGTGATCGGCTCCGGCGCCTCCGCCTTCACCGCCCTGGCCTACCTCGCCGACCTCGCCAAGTCCGGGGACGGCGCGGGCACGAAGGGGGTGTGGATCCTGCGCCGGGGCATCTCCGGCTCCACCTTCGGCGGCGGCGAAGCCGACCAGCTGCCGGCGCGCGGCGCCCTGGGCCTGGCGGCGAAGGCCGCCGTCGACGAGGGCCACGCGGACGCGGTCACCGGCTTCCGCACCGAGGCGATCGAGCGCGACACCGACGGCCGCCCGGTCCTGGTGAGCGAGGACGGGCGCCGCCTGGACCCGGTCGACGAGGTGATCGTCCTGACCGGCTTCCGGCCCGACCTGTCCTTCCTCGACGAGCTGCGTCTGGACCTCGACGAGCGCCTCCAGGCACCCGTCGCCCTGGCTCCGCTGATCGACCCCAACCAGCATTCCTGCGGCACCGTCTACCCGCACGGCCACCGCGAGCTGTCCCACCCGGAGCAGGGCGTGTACCTGGTCGGGATGAAGTCCTACGGCCGCGCCCCCACGTTCCTCGCGATGACCGGCTACGAGCAGGTCCGCTCCGTCGCCGCAGCGATCGCCGGCGACCTCGCCTCCGCCGACCGCGTGGAACTCACCCTGCCCGAGACCGGAGTCTGCGGCGGCGCCGGGCTGTTCGACGCCCCCGACACCCAGGAGGCCGACGGCGGCGCCTGCTGCGCGCCCGCGCCGCAGCTCGTCCAGCTCGGCGCCCCGGCCGCGGTCGGGACGACTGCCGAGCGGCCCCCGACGGGCGGCTGCTGCGGCTCGTGACCGACGCGGGCACCCCCGCACGCGGGGCCGCGACCGGAACAGGGGACCGGTCGCGGCCCCGCGCCGCCCTGCCCGCACTCTGCGCCACGCAGATCGGAGCTGGGGCATCGTCTACTACGCTCTCGCCTGATCACCCCAGCAGGAGGATGTCACCGACGACGTGGCACGGAACCGGACCTGAGCCGGTCGTCATCCCGCAGAAGCTCAGCGACGCCAAGGCCGTCCGTTCATCGGCTGGCCCGGACTTGCCGTTGCACACAGCGTCTGGATGGACGTCTTCAGCGAAGGCCTGGCAAACCCGCGCAGAAGCACCCTGGTGCTCACAGGCCGCGTGAACGTGATGCACATCATGGGGATCTCGGGAACTCGTGAGCCGCTTCTGGGCGATGTGTCCCGCTTGAGAGCTTTTGGTCCTAGGTACCTTTACCTGTACATCACATCTGTGGTGTCAAATACCTGAAATCAGAGGAATCATGACGGGTCATCTGCCCGCGCCGGAAGAGCGCGGACGGCCTTGGTCCGGGGGGAGTCTCCGCTACATAGCGAGCAGCCTCGTCCTGGCACTGTCCATCGCATTACTTGACGGAGCGCCGGCGACAGCGGCACCGGACAAGCCTGCCGCGCCGAAGAAGGCCGCGGTCACCCAGGCGGCCGACATCCCCTCCGCTCGCGTCGCTGCACGGCTGTCGGGCAAGCGCGTCGAAGCCCTGTCGGAACGCACCGAGACGTCGACGACGTGGGCGAACAAGGATGGCTCGCTCACCACCGAACTGACCGCCGGACCCATCCGCTTCCACGACGAGACCACCGGTGACTGGCGTGACGTCGACCTCGACCTCGCCAACCAGGCGGACGGCACGGTCGAGCCGATTGCCCACCCCGAGGGCCTGAAGCTAGCCGGTAGGACGGGCAGCCCGGCCACCTCGCTCAGAGCGGCCCAAGCCTCCAAGGCCACCGATCTGGTCACGCTCGGCCAGGGTGCTGAGCAGATCACCCTCCAGTGGAAGGGAGGACTGCCTGCTCCCAAGTTGGACGGCGCCCGGGCGGAGTACGTCAACGCTGTCCCCGGTGCGGACGTGGTGGTCGAGGCGACCCGTACCGGCTTCGAGCAGTTCGTCGAGATCAAGCAGAAACCTTCCTTCGACGGATACAGCTACACGCTGCCGCTTCGGGCCAAGGGGCTGAAGGCCCACCAGCAGGCCGACGGAAGCGTGCTGTTCACCGACAGGAAGAACCGCAAGTCCGCGACGATGCCGGCACCGGTGATGTGGGACGCCACCGTGGACCCGCGATCCGGCGAACACACGCGCCGCGTGCCGGTGGCGATGAAGGTCGTCACCAAGGGCTCGAGCATCGAGCTCGTCGTCACTCCGGACGCCAAGTTCCTGGCCGACCCGGCTACGAAGTACCCGGTGACGGTGGACCCGTCCACCTCCGCCCTGAGCAACGTGTTCGACACCTACGTCCAGCAGGGTGAGACGGTCGACTGGTCGACCGACGTCGAACTGGACTTCGGCAACCCCGGCACCAAGAACGCAGACGGCACCCCGCGAACCGCACAGTCCTTCATCTCCTGGAACACGCCGGTCCAGGACGCGCTCGTGCTCGACGCCAAGCTGAGCCTGTGGAACTTCCACTCCGGCAATGCTCCCGCGTGCACCGCGCAGTCATGGGAGGTGTGGTCCTCTGGTGCGGCGTCCACCTCGAGCCGCTGGACGAACCGTCCGACGATGACGGCGAAGAAGGCCACCTCCACCGAGACCCGCGGCAACGCCTCGTGCACTACCCAGCCAGACGGGTGGATCAACGCCGACGTGACCACTCTGGTGCAGGAGTGGGCCTCGGCCAAGGCCACCCGCGGCCACATGGGTCTGCGGGCCGCGGACGAAACGAGCACCACTCAGTGGAAGCGCGTCAACTCCGCCAACGCCGCCTCCAACCCTCCCAAGCTGGTGGTCAACTACAACTACCGGCCGCGTACCGGCACGAAGCAGGAAGCCGGGCCGCCGTACTTCTCCTACAGCGGCAACTACACCGTCAGCACGACCACGCCGACGCTGCGGGACACCTTCGTCGACGCCGACGGTGACAAGGTCAACGGCACCTTCCAGATCTTCGACAACGCCACCAACACCCAGGTCGGCAATGTCCTGGTGTCGAAGTACGTGCCCTCGGGCCAGGTCGCGTCGGTGACCGTGCCCGCCGGTGTACTGACCAACGGCAAGACCTACAAGTTCCGCACGAATCCGTACGACGGCACCCACTACAACGTCGGCTGGTCGGCGTGGAAGGTCTTCACGGTCGATGCGACCGCACCTTCCGCACCCAGCAAGGTCGTCTCGACGGACTACCCTTCGGGCAAGTGGGTCAAGGGAGCGGGCCAGGCCGGTACCTTCACCGTCACCCCGCCCGCGAACGACCACAACTGGCTGGAGTGGTCACTTGACGGCGTGACGTGGACCAAGGTCGCCACGGCAGGCTCCAGCGCGGACAAGGGCATCAGCATCGCCCCGCCCAAGGACGGAACCCACACCCTGCAGGTACGGGCCGTGGACAAGGCGGACAACAAGTCCGAGGCCATCGGGTACACCTTCCACGCAGGCCCCGGCGGCTTCCTCCAGCCTGACGAAGGCGAGCGCACCGCCCGCCGCCTCCCGCTCGTCGCGGAGGCCGACGGAGCCAAGTACGACGCTGTGTCGTTCTCGTGGCGCCGGTCCGAGGCCGACCCGTGGGTGAAGATCCCCGCCGGTGACGTGACCTCCGGCGGCACTCCGGTGACCGCCTGGCCCGTCCCCCTGGTCAACGGCAAGAACCAGCCACTGGTCTGGAACACCACTGACACCGTCAACCCCGACGGCACCGTACAGATCAAGGCCGACTTCACCGGCCCCGACAGCGCCGCGGGCAGCACCGCTCCGCTGTCCGTCGTCGTCGACCGCAGCGCCTCAGGTGCCGCGTCCGACGACGTGGGTCCAGGCAGCCTCAATCTGCTGACCGGTGACTACACCCTCTCCGCGACCGACGCCTCCGCCTTCGGCCTGTCCGTGACCCGTACCGCCTCTTCGCGCACACCCGACCAGGGTGCGAAGCAGGAAGGCCAGGCGGCGATCTTCGGCAAGGAGTGGGTCTCCGGCACGGGTGCCGAGCTGACCGAGTCCGATTACAGCCACCTGCGCAAGACGTCCGATACGGCCGTGGCCCTCGTCGACAGTGACGGCGAGGAGACGTCGTTCACCGCGAACGCCGCCAAGTCCGGCTGGATTCCTGAGCCGGGCGCCGAGGACCTGACGCTGACAGGCAGCACCAGCGGCTCCTTCACGCTCTCGGACACCGAGGGCATGGTGACGGAGTTCACCAAGCCCGACGCCGCCGCGACCACGTGGCAGGCCTCCAGCACGCTGCTGAACGGACTGAGCAACTCCACCACGACAGTGGTCTCCGAGACGGTAACCGTCGGCACCCAGAAGCTCGCCCGGCCCAAGCGCATCATCGCGCCGACGTCCGCCGCCACCGCGGCGGCGTGCACCGCCACGCCGGCGACCAAGGGCTGCCGCTCGCTCGAGTTCGTCTACGCCACCTCCACCACCGCGACCGCGACCGCGACCGGAGACTTCGCCGGTCAGGTCAAGGAGATCCGTCTGTGGTCGACCGAGCCGGGTGCGGCGGCGGCCACGTCGAAGGCCGTGCAGACCTACCTGTACGACTCCGCCGGCCGTCTGCGTCAGGCCTGGAACCCGCTGATCAGCCCGGCGCTGAAGACGGAGTACGCCTACGACGCCGCAGGCAGGGTCACGCATCTGACGCCGGTCGGTCAGCTGCCGTGGACGTTCACCTATGGCAAGGCGGGCAACGCCTCCACAGCCGGTGACGGCATGCTCCTGAAGGCCTCACGTCCGGCGCTGAAGCAGGGCACGGCCGACGTGGTTGAGGGAGAGGCCGCCACCAGCGTCGTCTACGACGTCCCGCTCACCGGCAGCACCGCGCCGCACGCCATGGGCGCGGCTGACGTGAAGGCGTGGGGCCAGACCGACGCCCCCACCGATGCGACCGCAGTCTTCCCGCCGGACGCCGTCCCTGCTTCCCACTCCGGCAGCGCACTCACCGCGGCGGACTACAAGCGGGCGGACGTCATCTACATGGGCGCGTCCGCGCACGAGGTCAACGCCGCCACGCCGGGTGGGCACATCTCGACCACCGAGTACGACCGGTTCGGCAACACGGTGCGTGAGTTGTCGGCCGCCAACCGCTCCCTCGCACTCGGCGTGACCGCGAGCGACCGGACCCAGCAGGCGGACCTCGGCATCGCCGGGCTCCCGACCGCGGAGCGAGCCGACCTGCTGGCCACCAAGTCGGTCTACAACGAGACCGGCACGCGTGAGCTGGAGGAGTTCGGACCGCTGCGGCGCGTCGACCTCACCGCCGACCTGAAGTCCGGCACCACCACCCTGGTACCGGCCGGCACGTCGGTCACGGCCCGCTCATGGACGGTCAACGAGTACGACGCCGGGCGCCCGACCGACGGCACCGCCAAGCTCAGGGACCAGATCACCAAGGTCACCACCGGCGCGGAGGTGCGTGAGCACCCCGGTGTCCAGGGCGAGGCCCGCGTGGCCCAGACCATCTACGACTGGGCAAAGGGCGTCCCGACCAGGACGATCGACGACCCGGCGGGGCAAGCGCTCACGACCACGACCGAGTACGACGCTGAAGGACGCGTCACCAAGCAGCTGCTGCCCGGCGCCACCGGCACGGACGCCGCGACCCGTGTGACCACGTACTGGTCCGCGACCGGCACCGGCACCTGCCAGGGCCGTCCGGAATGGGCGGACCTGGTCTGCTCCACCGGCCCGGCCGGTGCGATCACCGGCGGCGGCACCAACCCGTCGCAGCTGCCGACGACCACCACCGAGTACGACTGGTGGGGCAACGCGGTCAAGGTCAGCGACACCGCGAACGGCGTCACCCGCACCACCACCACGACCCACGACTCCGCCGGGCGCCCGACGAAGGTCACGGTCACCGGTGGTGTCGGCCAGGCCGTGCCGGAGTCCACAACCGAGTACGACCCAGCCACCGGTCTGGAGGCCAAGACCACTTCTCCGACCGGTGGAACGATCACCAAGGCGTACGACAAGCTGGGCCGGCAGATCTCCTACACCGATGCCGACGGCGGGACCACCACGACCGCGTACGACCTGCTGAACCGTCCGGTCACGGTCTCCGACAACGTCCCGTCCACGGTCACGTACACCTACGACCACACGGTCGAGCCGCGCGGCATGGCCACGAAGACCACCGACTCCATCGCCGGTGCCTTCTCCGCCACCTACGACGCCGACGGCTCGGTCGCAACCGAGAAACTGCCCGGCGGATACACCCTCACCGTCACCGAGGACCCGACGGGCAGCGCGGTCGAGCGCACCTACACTCGTGACAGCGACGGCACCCTGGTCTACAGCGACACCGTGACGGAGTCGATCCACAGCCAGGTCACCAGCCACGCCGGATGGTCGGACCAGACCTACCGCTACGACGCCACAGGACGCCTCACCACGGTCGAGGACACCTACAGCACCCTGTGCACCCGCCGCAGCTACGGCTTCGACGCACGCACCAACCGCACCTCCCTGACCACCGCGCAAGGCACCGCCGGCGCCGACTGCCCGACCACCGGAGGCACCACCACCAGCCACGCCTACGACAGCGCCGACCGTCTCGTCGACGCCGGCTACACCTACGACGCGTTCGGCCGCACTACGGCGCTTCCCGGCAGCACGATCGGCTACTACGCCAACGACCTCGTCCACCAGCAGACCGCGAACGGCAAGCGCCAGACCTGGCAGCTCGACGCCGACATGCGGTTCCGCTCCTGGAAGGTCGAATCGGGCAGCGGCACCACCTGGACCCAGACCGCGTCCAAGCTCAACCACTACGACGGTGAGGGGGACAACCCCCGCTGGATCGTCGAGGACACCGCGACCGGTGCCCTGACCCGCAACGTCGACTCCATGTCCGGCGACCTCGCTGCCACCACGAGCAAGACCGGCGACACCGTCCTGCAGCTCACCACCATCCATGGCGACGTCGCCCTCCAGCTCCCGCTGGACACCACCAAGGCCCCGGTCGCCCTGGACAGTGACGAGTACGGCAACCCGCGCGTCGGTCAGGCAGCCACCCGCTACAACTGGCTCGGCGCCAAGCAGCGCTCCGCCGAGACCCTCACCGGTCTGACGCTGATGGGCGTCCGCCTGTACAACCCCGTCACAGGCCGCTTCCTCTCCACGGACCCGGTCTACGGCGGCAACGCCAACGCCTACGAGTACGTCAACGCCGATCCGCTCAACCGCTACGACCTCGACGGCAAGTGGGGCTGGTTCAAGAAGAAGTGGAACCGGTTCAAGAAGTCCCGTGTCGCCAAGTGGGCCTACAGGAACAAGTGGGACATCGCGCTGACGGCCGCCGGGTTCATTCCTGGCGTCGGAGCCGCAGCGTGGGCCTACCGTGCCTACCGCATCGTGCGCATCGCTCGTGCGTCGCGGGGCATGGGCGGCGGGATCCGCTCCACGCGCGCCACCTCCAGGCTCGCCGGGCGGATGTGGGTCGGCAGGGGCGCCAAGCGCTTCAGGACCGACCATGGCGGCCGCGGCTACATCTCGCGGGACAGGACACGCCAGTGGCGTGCTCCGGAGCGCAAGGCCGACGGTCACTGGAAGTCGAACTTCCAGTGGCGCGAAGGCCGCAAGGGTAAGTGGCCGAACAACTACCACGTGTACCACCGCGGCCGCTAGGACTTGACAGCCGCTGGGAACTGTTGACGGAACGGGGGTGCCGGGTTTCCGGTACCCCCGTTCTGCACCACCGCCGAAAGGGAGAAAGAGATGAGTCAGCGTCGGTTTCAGCAGGTCGATGGCCTGATCGGGATCGGGAGGAACTCGGCGAGCCTGGAGTTCTACCTGAGGGTGGAGACCGGAGAGGTCATCTATGAGGATGACGAGGAGCGTGAGGAGTACATCCAGATGTACCGGTACCAGACGGCTGCTGCGGGAGCGGACGCCGTGGTGTCGGACATGTTCGAGACCGATGAACTGGAAGACCTGGTCCAGGGCCTGACCGACGGGCGTGTCTCCTGGTACGGCGAGGACCTGACCTTCCGCCCTGCCACGGCCGACGAGAAGGCGCGCATTCACGCCGTGACCGGCTGGTGATCGAGCCACCACGCAGAGCACCGCATGCGGTGTGCCAGGTGGCGGGCTCCGCCGGGACCAGCGCCGCTTCTTGCACCGCGCCGCCGGAACAGATCGCTGTCACGCTGGACTGCTGACCACTGCCGAGTGGTTTCCCCAAGCCCACCGCCTCGGAAATCTGCGTGGACGGCTCACCGAGCGCATCGTGCCGCTGGGAGGCTGCCATGACCCGGCTGCCGCATCAGCTCGGCGATGCCGTCTGCCTTGATCCAGCCTGTGGGGAGGAACCGGGCCGGACCGGCCGCCAGGTAGTCGCCGCGCATCCGGGTCTCGACTCCGGCGATCTTCGGCAGACCCGTACGCCGACGGAACGGTTCCGGCAGTGGGAGATGCCGCTGGCGTGCGGAAGTGGCCGATTCGTCGGTAACGGACAGGCGGCGTGCCGTTGTGCGTTGTTTCGGCAGAGGGCATTGCAGGGGATAACCCTTATGCCCGGAGAAATGGCTTTACGTCCGAATGGTCACGGCCGGAAAGAGTCCGCCATGGACCTATGGTTGATCTGGTTGATCACCGCGGCTCTGCTGGCGGCGGCGGAGATATTCACGCTCACTGCCGCGCTGGGAATGCTGAGCGCGGCCGCGTTGGTCACGGCGGGGTTCGCCGCGCTCGGCCTGCCGCTCCCTTTCCAGTTCATCGTGTTCGCCGTCGTCGCCACCGTCACCGTGCTGTTCTTGCGTCCCGTCGCGTTGCGCCACGTGTTCCAGTTGCAAGGGGCGAAATTCGGTGTCGACGCACTGATCGGCAAGGGGGCCCTCGTCGTCTCGGAGGTGACGGGTCTGGGCGGCAGGGTTCGTATTGACGGTGAGGAGTGGACGGCACGCTCGTACGACGAGACGCTGGTCATTCCTCCCGGAACGATCGTCGACGTCTTGGAGATCCATGGCGCCACCGCGTTCGTCTACCCCCGGGGCTGACATCATGGAAACTTCGGCGGTTCTCGTTGCCGGCCTGATCGTCGCGCTGATCGCGATCTTCACCGTGGTACGGGCGGTGCGCATCGTGCCGCAGGCCCGCGCTCGCAATGTCGAACGGCTCGGGCGATATCACCGCACCCTGAATCCCGGTCTCAATCTGGTCATCCCTTACATCGACCGCGTTCACCCGGTGATCGACCTGCGAGAACAGGTCGTCTCCTTCAAGCCGCAGCCGGTGATCACCGAGGACAACCTGGTCGTCGAGATCGACACCGTCCTGTACTTCCAGGTCACCGACCCACGAGCGGCCTTCTACGAGATCGCGAACTTCCTTCACGGCGTCGAGCAGCTGACCGTCACGACCTTGCGCAACGTCGTCGGATCCATGGATCTGGAGAAGACGCTCACCTCCCGGGACACCATCAACAGCCAGCTCCGCGGTGTGCTGGACGAGGCCACCGGAAAGTGGGGCCTGCGCGTCAACCGGGTGGAGATCAAGGCGATCGACCCTCCGCAGAGCATCAAGGACGCGATGCAGAAGCAGATGCGGGCCGAGCGGGACAAGCGGGCCGCGATCCTCGGGGCGGAAGGGCAGCGCCAGTCGCAGATCCTCACCGCCGAAGGCGACAAACAGGCCGCTGTCCTGCGTGCCGAGGGCAACCGCACCGCTGCGATCCTCCAGGCGGAGGGCCAGTCCCGGGCGATCGACGAGGTGTTCCAGGCCGTGCACCGCAACGACCCCGACCCCAAGCTGCTCGCCTACCAGTACCTTCAGACGCTGCCGCAACTCGCACAGGGCTCCGGCAACAATTTCTGGGTGATCCCCAGCGAGATCACCGCCGCGCTCCAAGGCGTGTCCCGAGCCTTCAGCGACACGCTGCCCCGGTCACCGGCCACGCGCGAGAAGCAGCCGGACGACATGGCCACGCAGGCTGCGCACGACACGGCGCAGGCCGCGGAAGCGGCCGCCGAGGCCCTCGCCGACGTGGCCAGGGCCGATGCCGGCGCCATCTCACCCCACCGACCTCGCTGATCCTGAGTCGCACGCAGTGGCCGGCGGGACCGGTCAGGTCGTCCGCCCACCTGTGTCAACCCGCGTGGCCTTCGGGCCGGGCCGCGTGCCGGCCGAGAGGGCAGGTGAGCAGGTGCGGGTTTCGACTGGCGGCGGGTGATGGCTCTCTCGACGGCGGTTACGCGGTCGGCAGAGTGCGGGCCTTTCGGTGCGATGCCGCGCACTGATCCGGGGTCTGTGTCGGGAGCGGAGGGATGGTTCCGTGACATCCATCACACCGACCTAAGGCAATCGCCCTGCCGGATAGTAGATGTCGGCCTCGTGAAATATGGGACTTGTCCGACTTGATGCCGACGTGATCCGCGTCAGGCCGGGCCGACGAGGCGACCGTCCGGCATGTGCGCCGGGTGTCGCCCGCCCGCTGCTTTCTGATGAAGCGTCGGGAGCGCGGCAAGGACGAAGACGCCGCGCCAGCACACGACCACGCACCTGGCAAGGGCGCCGGGCACTACTAGGCGAGGTAGTGCGTCGGCTCTTTGCCCTGCTCGCGCGGCCCTCCTAAGAATGACGACCCGCAGGACGTCTCCGCAGTTCAGGAGCGGAGTCTGCGCAGAGCAAGCCCCAGCAGGGGCGCTCCGCGAAAACCGAGTGAGGTCTCGCATGGGGAAGCATCGCAAGAAGAGGTACAACCGGCGGATAGTCATCGCCGCCGTCGCCATGAGCGCTGTGGCCGTTCCATCGGTGGCCGTGGCCTGCGGCGACTGGCAGAACGGCGAAGGCGGCCAGTTCGGTAGCACGGGGAAGACGGCGGGCGGGGGTCGCTGGAACGACGTCGACGACGCCCGCTGGAAGGACGCGGACCGGCACAGCCGCTGGAAGGGGCACCGGCACGACAGTGAGCCCACCGCGGCACCCTCGCAGACCGCGCCTGCGTCGACGAGCACCCCGAAGCCCGCAGCGCCGAAGCCCGCAGCGCCGAAGCCCGCAGCGCCGAAACCCACGGCGCCGAAGCCCGCAGCGCCGAAGCCCGCGGCGCCGAAGCCCACGGCAACCGTCTCTCCGAGTACTCCCGCACCCGCCACGACCCCCAGCGCTCCGAAGCCCACCGCCTCGGCGTCCCCGTCCTCTCCCGGCAGCTCACAGGCCACCCCCACGGCGTCGGGGGTCGCCGCCCGCATCGTGGAACTCGTCAACGCGGAACGTGGCAGGGCCGGTTGCTCGCCCGTGAAGCTGAACGCGACCCTGACCAAGGCCGCGCAGGCTCACAGCGCGGACATGGCGGCCCACCAGAACATGTCGCACACCGGTTCCGACGGGTCCTCGCCCGGCGACCGGATCACGCGTGCGGGTTACAGCTGGCGCACCTACGGCGAGAACGTCGCCTACGGTTACTCCACTCCGGAGCAGGTCATGGCGGGCTGGATGTCCAGTGCCGGCCACAAGGCCAACATCCTGAACTGCGGGTTCCAGGAGATCGGCGTCGGCCTCGCCCAGCCCGGCAACTACTGGACCCAGAACTTCGGAACCGCCCGGTGAGCCGCACCCGGTAGCCGGACCGCCGTTGAGCGGGATGGTGGTGGCCGACATGACTCGTGGGACGTACGCAGGTCGAGATGAACGTGTCGGCCTGGCGGTACGCGAGCACGTCGGCCCATTCCGTGGCGTCGGGGATGAGGCGCTCTCGCTCAGGGCCGCGGTGATGTCGCCGAACATCGGGCGCACTGCCGCCTGACCGGCGGGCACGTGCCCGTTTCTCGCTGATGGAGTTGAGTTCGCGTTCATGCGGACGCCGCTTCCGCTGCGAGAACACCGCCCGCACGGTGGTGAAACTCGCCGAGCAGATCGCGGGACTGACCAGTCCGCACAGGGCTCTGCCACGCCGGTTGTCGACGCGGATCGGGCCGGCGCCGGGCGGGAGCTCGTCCGGCGGCCGCGGCCGGCCTCGCCGTGGGCAAGGACACCCTCCGTACGGCTGGTGAGGGCCCTTCCCGAACCGGAGACCGGCGAGGTGGAGAGACGTGGATGCCCGGCGTCGACGACTTCGCCTTCCGCAAATGCCGCCACTACGGCACGGTATTGACCGGTGGCCACGCGCCGACCGCCGCACCTCCATGACGGCCGCGAGGGCGAAGACCTGGCCGCCAGGCTCCCAGGCCACCTGGAGGCCCGGAACCCGTCGGGCCCGCGCGTGGCCGTCGCCGTACGATCCAGGCGGATCGAGGTCACCGTGCCTCCCCGGGCAGCAGCGGGTCGTCGGGACCCTCCGACCGGTGCGGGGCACCGGGGCGGCGTCGGTCAGGATCGGCCAGCCAGTGGTGGACTGCGAGCGCGGTGGTACGGGCGTGCTCCTCCAGCACGGTGAAGTGGTCACCGGGCACGGTGACTTCGGCGTGCGGCAGGCTCCAGACCGGGGCGGGCTCCGTGCCGGGCAGCGGGTCCCGGGCCCGTACGAAGAGGGTGGGGGCATCGAGTGGTGAGGGCTCCCAGCCGGCGAACAGCTCGAAGTACCCGGCCATGGCGGTGAGCCGGTCCGGGTCGGCCGAGGGGAACTCCGCGGCCCGGTGCAGCATCTCCGACGTCATCGCGGAGAGCGCCTGCCCACGGTCGTCACTGCTCGGATAGGTGTCCACCAGGACGACGGCGAGCGGGGCGGAGCCTTCGGCCTCCAGCCGCTCAGCCACGGCCTGGGCCACCCAGCCACCGGCCGAGCGGCCCAGCAGGACCACCGGACCATCACCCGCGACCGCGCGGACGGCAGCGGCCTGAGCGGTGACGAGGGCGTCCAGAGTGGCCGGCAGCGTCTCCCCGGCCGCGAACCCCGGATGCCGCACCGCCGATACCGGTCGCAGACCCCGCAGCCCGACGCCGAAGCGCGCGTACTCCTGGGGCCCCGAGAGCACGCTGAGGGCGGGGAAGCAGACCAGCCGGGGCCCCGCGCCGCCCGGTGCGAGCGTGACGGGGGCGAGTGCCGCACGGGACGCGCCGGCCGTGTCGAAGACCGGACGGAGGCGCGCGGCGATGGTGAGCAGCGCCATGCCGTCCCACGTCCGCCCGCGGTCGCAGGCGGTGCGGAACAGCGCGCCCAGGGAGATGTCCGAAGCAGCTGCGGCGTCCGGGCGGCCCGCCACCCGCGGCGGGTCTTCCGACCGGCCGGAAGCTCCGGGACCGGAAACACCGTCGTCCGCCGGACGGCCGAAGCTGTCCGGATGGCCGAAGCTGTCCGGATGGCCGACGGCAGCCGACCCTCCGGGGGAGCCGGGAGGAGTCGCCTCGCGGGCGTACCGCTCCGCCAGCTCGGCGGCGACTGCTCGCGGGGTCGGGAAGTCCAGCAGCAGCGTGGCCGGCAGCGCCAGGCCCGTCGACGTCACGAGCAGGTTGCGCAGATCGACCGCGGCCAGGGAGTCGAGCCCCAGGTCTGCCAGCAGATCGTCCTCGTCGATCGCGCTCGCCCCCTCGGGGTGACCCAGTACCGAGGCCGCCAGGGCCCGTACCTCCGTGAGCAGCAGTCCGCTCCGCTCACCCGGGGAAGCGGCCGCCAGCCGCCGGCCGAGCACAGCCCCGCCGCCCGCGCCCGCTGCGACGGAGACGGGCGTCCGGGACCGGTCCACCGCCGGATCGCCACCGCTGAGGGTGCGCGGATCGAGGCGGGCCGCCACCACCACCGGGTCGTCCCCCGCCACGGCGGAGTCGAAGAGGGCCAGGCCCTCGCCCTCCTCCAACGGGCCGAACCCCGAGCGGGCCATCCGCCGCAGGTCCGCGTCACCGAGGTGCGCCATCATGCCCCCGTTCTGCCGCCAGGGACCCCAGACGATCGACGTACCGGGCATACCCAGCCGCCTGCGGTGCTGTGCCAGCGCGTCCAGCACGCAATTGGCAGCCGCGTAGTTGGCCTGACCTGCGGAGCCGAAGGCACCCGCCACCGAGGAGAACAGCGCGAACATGGACAGGTCGCACTCCCGGGTCAGCTCGTGCAGAGTGAGGGCGGCGTCCGCCTTGGGCCGCAGCACCCGCTCCAGACGACCGGTGGTGAGTGACGGGACGATCCCGTCGTCCAGCACCCCCGCCGCATGCACCACGCCGGTCAGCGGATGGGCCGCCGGCACCGAGTCGAGCAGGGCGGCGAGCGCCGTCCGGTCCGCGACGTCGCACGCCCGGACGGTCACCTCGGCGCCCGACTCGCCCAGTTCCGCGACGAGTTCCTTCACCCCGGGTGCGTCCCGTCCGCGTCGGCCGGCGAGCACCAGGTGCCGGACGCCATGGGCGGTGACCAGGTGCCGTGCCACGAGCATGCCCAGGGAACCGGTGCCGCCGGTGACCAGGACGGTGCCCTCAGGACCCAGCCGCCTCACGGGCCGTTGTTCCTCCGTCGTCCCGGTCACCCGTACCAGCCTCGGGACGTACGCCGTTCCCCGTCGTACGGCGATCTCCGGCGCCGCGGCGGCCAGCAGGCCGGGGAGGAGGCGCCAGGAGTCGGGATGACCGTCCGTGTCGACCAGGGCGAAACGGCCCGGATTCTCCCGCTGGGCCGAGCGGATCAGTCCCCATATCGGCGCGTGGGCCGGCACGGACGTGTCTGCGCCGGGTGCGCCGGAGTCTCCTGGACCGTTGCCACCGTCCACCGAGCCGCCGTCGGCCGAACCTCCAGCGTGCGGGGTCACGGCGCCGGAGGTGACGAGGACGAGACGGGAGTCCGCCGGACGCGGTTCGGCGAGCCACTCCTGGACAAGCTTCAGTGCCCAGCCCGCCGCCCATCGGGTCCCCGCCGCCGGATCCCGCGTATCACCGGTCGCCGCCGGTGGCGGCGGGCACGGTGCGACGAGGACGGCCGGGGCCGCGTCGCCCGTCTCCGGGCCGGCGTACACCGGGACGCCGGAGTTCCGGGGCGCGAGCACGTCCACCAGCGGTGTGCCGGCTGCTTCCAGAACGCCCCACGAGGGCGTCGCCGCAAGGGCGGGCGGCTCGGGCAGCGGCACCCAGTCCATCCGGTGGAGCCCCCCGGTGACCGCAACAGCCGTTCCCGATCCGGTACGGGGAAGGGGCCGGAGCGTCAGCGAACGTACCGCCGCCACCGGCGCGCCCGACGCTTCGGTCAGCTCCACCCCGGCCCGTCCGTCCGGCCCGGGCGTGATTCTCACCCGTAGCCGCCGCGCGCCGGCCGTGTGCAGCCGCACCCCGCTGAAGGCGAACGGCAGGGAGACCCCACCGCCGCTCCTCCCGCCAGGTTCCGAGGCGTGGCCGTCGAGTGCCAGGGCGTGCAGCGCCGCGTCCAGCAGGGCGGGATGGAGTATGAACTCCGGGCCGCCGGCTTGCGGGAGCGTAGCCCCTGCGGCCTCGGGGAGCGCGACTTCGGCATACAGCTCGGCCCCGAGTCTCCAGGCCGCGCGCAGACCACGGAAGGCGGGGCCGTAGCTCAGCCCGCTCCTGGCGAGCCACTCGTACCGATCGGCGTCCGGTCGGCCGGCATGCAGCGGTACCGCGCCCGGCGGTGGCCAGGGCCCGCTGCCGGCTCCGGTCGCAGCCGCTCCGCGGCCCGCCGGCTGCGGCTCAGGCTCCGGCTCCGGCTCCGGCTCCGGCACGAGCGTCCCGGAGGCGTGCCGCTGCCAGGGCCGGTCACCGTCCGGCGTGCGCGGCCGGGCGTGGAAGACCACGGTCCGCCGTCCCGCGCCGTCCGGCCCGGACACCTTCACCTGCAGCTCGACCGCGCCGTCCGCGGGCAGCGGCAGTGGTGCGGTCAGGGCGAGTTCGTCCAGGACGGGCGTGCCGGCCGACTCACCGGCGTGCAGGGCCATCTCCACGAACGCGGCCCCCGGCAGCAGCACCGCTCCCGCCACCACATGGCCGGTCAGCCAGGGCTGGTCGTGCACCGAGAGCAGGCCGCTCAGCAGCAGCCCGTCGTCGTCGGCCGTCGGGGTGCGGGACGACAGGACCGGATGGGCCGGCGCGTCCGGTGAGGGAGAGGGCCGGTGCCGTGGGGTCGCGTCGAGCCAGTACCGGCGGCGCTGGAAGGCGTACGTGGGCAGGGTGACGCGCCGCCCGCCGCGCCCGGCGAAGACGGCCCGCCAGTCCACCGGCACGCCATGGGTGTGCAGCGCGGCCACCGTGTCGAGCAGGGCGTCCGCCTCCGGCCGCGCCCCGCGCAGGGTCGGCAGGACCAGTGGCGCCCGCTCGCCGCCGGGCGCTCCGTCCCCGCCCGGGTCCGCCGGAGCCGGGCGGGGCGCGGTGAGGCACCTGCGGACCAGGCCGGTGAGCACCCCGTCCGGGCCCAGCTCGACGTAGTGCGCCGCGCCCCGGTCCCGGAGGTACGCCACCGATTCGGCGAAGCGGACCGGGCGGCGGACGTGGTCCACCCAGAACTCCGGTGCGCTCAGTTCCTCGTCGCCGGCCGCCCGGCCCGATACGGCGGTGACCAGGGGAACGCGCGGCGTGGCGAAGGAGAGGCCCCGCACGACCTCCGCGAAATCGGCCAGCATGGGTTCCATCCGCACCGAGTGGAAGGCGTGGCCCACCCGCAGCGGTGCCGTGGACCGGCCCCGCTCCCGGAAGTACGCGACGGTCTTCTCCACCGCGGCCTCGTCCCCGGAGACGACCACCGAGGCGGGCCCGTTGACGGCGGCGATCTCCACCGGACGCCCCGTCTCCGCCAGATGGGCGGCCACCTCGTCCGCACCGGCGGCCACGGCGGCCATCGCACCGCCCGGGGGCAGCGCGTCCATCAGCCGGCCCCGGGCCGCCACCAGGGTGCAGGCGTCCTCAAGGGACAGCACTCCGGCGGCATGCGCCGCGGTCACCTCGCCCACCGAGTGGCCGGCCACCAGATCCGGGCGCACGCCCCAGTCCTCGAGCAGCCGGAACAGTGCCGTCTCCAGGGCGAAGAGCGCGGGCTGCGCGAACCGGGTCGTGTGCAGGAGCGCACCCGTCTCGGTGTCCGGGCCGGCGAACACGACGTCCCGCAGCGGCACCGGCAGCAGCGGGTCGAGCAGGGAGCAGCTCTCGTCGAACGACCGGGCGAAGCTCGGATGCAGTCCCCGGGACTCGTACAGCTCTCGTCCCATGCCGACACGCTGGCTGCCCTGGCCGGTGAAGAGGAGGGCCAGCGGGCCCCGGCGGCGGGACGTACCCGTCCGCACCCGGGGCCGGGGTGAGCCCTCCGCCACCGCCCGCAGGGAGGTGAGCAGTTCCGCGCGGTCCCGGGCCACCACCACGGCCCGGTGCTCGAAGGCCGCCCGGGTGGTGGCCAGCGAGTACCCGATGTCCACCGGGGCCGCGTCCGGGTCGGCGGCCACCCGGTCGTACAACCGCCGCGCCTGGGCTCGCAGTCCCGGCCCGCTCCTCGCCGACACCGGAACAGGCACGGACACCGGTGCCGCCCCGCCGTCGGCACGACCGGTCACGGCTCCGTCGTCCGCCCCGGCGACCGGCGGCGGGGTGTCCCGGTCCGCCGGTGCCTCTTCGAGCACCACATGGGCGTTGGTGCCGCTGATGCCGAAGGAGGACACCCCCGCCCGGCGCGGGCGGTCCGTCCTCGGCCACTCCACCGCCCGGTTCAGCAGCGCCAGCCGTCCCGACGACCAGTCGACCCGGCCGGTCGGCTCGTCGGCGTGCAGCGTACGCGGCAGCATGCCGTGTGCCATCGCCTGTACCGTCTTGATCACGCCGGCCACCCCGGCGGCGGCCTGCGTGTGACCGATGTTCGACTTCACCGAGCCCAGCCACAGCGGACGCTCCCGTTCCTCCCGCCCGTACGTCGCCAGGAACGCCTCCGCCTCGATGACGTCGCCCAGCCGGGTACCGGTGCCGTGCGCCTCCACCGCGTCGACGTCCCCGGGAGCCAGCCCCGCGTCCGCGAGGGCCTGCAGGATCACCCGCTGCTGTGCCGGTCCGTGCGGCGCCGTCAGTCCGTTGCTCGCCCCGTCCTGGTTCACCGCCGAGCCGCGCACCACGGCCAGCACCGGAAGCCCGGCGCGGCGCGCCTCGGACAACCGGCTCAACAGCAGCATGCCAACGCCCTCGGCCCACCCCGTGCCGTCGGCGGACGCGCCGAACGCCTTGCAGCGGCCGTCCGGGGACAGCGCCCGCTGCCGGCTGAACTCCACGAACGACGAGGGCCCCGACATCACCGTGACCCCGCCGGCCAGCGCGAAGGAGCACTCGCCGCGGCGCAGCGCCTGGGCTGCCAGGTGCAGGGCGACCAAGGAGGAGGAGCAGGCCGTGTCCACCGTGATGGCCGGGCCCTCCAGGCCGAAGGTGTAGGCGATGCGGCCGGAGGCGACGCTTCCGGCGTTGCCGATGCCGAGGTAGCCCTCGACATGCTCGGGTGTCTCCGTGAGACGGCCGGCGTAGTCGCTGTACATCAGCCCGACGTACACCCCGGCCGACGAGCCGCGCAGCGTGCGGGGGACGAGCCCCGCGCGCTCGAACGCCTCCCACGCCACCTCGAGCAGCAGCCGGTGCTGCGGGTCCATGGCCGGAGCCTCGCGGGGGGAGATGCCGAAGAAGCCGGGGTCGAAGCGGTCCACACCGGTCAGGAAGCCGCCCTCGCGCACGTACGTCCGCCCGGGCCGCCCGGGGTCCGGGTCGTACAGCGCCTCCGTGTCCCAGCCCCGGTCCGTGGGGAACGGACCGATGGCGTCCCTCCCGTCGGCCACCAGCTGCCACAACTCCTCGGGGGAGTTCACGCCGCCGGGATAACGGCAGGCCATCCCCACGATCACCACGGGGTCGTCGTCCGACCGGGCCACGCCCCGGTGCGCGGTCCCGGCGTCGGACGGCGCGGCGGCGCTCCGCGCCCGCAGGTGGGCGGCGAGCGCGGCGGCCGTGGGGAAGTCGAAGGCGACGGCCTCGGAGAGCGGAAGGCCGGTCGCAGCCGACAACCGCTCCCGCAGCATGGTCGCCGTCAGCGAGTCCATGCCCAGATCGCGGAGCGCCGTTTCGGGTTCGACCGCTTCCGCCGTGCGCCCGAGCACGGCCGCCGCCTCGCTGCGCACCAGGGCCAGCAGGTCCGCCGCCGGCTCTCCGGCCGCCCCGGTGCCCAGCGTCCGCGCGGGCCGGTCGGCGAGGGCGTGCCGCCGGACTTTCCCGGAGGCGGTACGGGGGATGTCCTCCACCTCGTACAGCTCGGCGGGCACCTTGACAGCGGACAGCTCCGCACGGCAGGCGGCCAGGATCGCCCCCCGGTCCAGCACACCGCCGCTCGGCCGGGGGACCAGGTAGCCGACCGGTACCTCACCGAAGACGGGGTGCGGGCGTCCCGCCACGGCGGCGTCCGCCACACCGGGCAGCCGCCGCAGCACCGCCTCCACCTCCGACGGGTGGATGTTGACTCCACCCCGGATGATCAGCTCACTCGCCCGGCCGGTGATCACGAGCTCGCCGGAGGCGCCGATCCTGGCCAGGTCCCCGGTGCGGAACCAGCCGTCGCGCAGTACCTCGGCGGTGGCCTCCGGCCTGCCGTGGTAGCCGGCCATGACCCCGGGCCCGCTCACCCACAACTCACCCTCGCCGGTGTCCTGTCCGTCCGCGCCTCCGCCGACCCGGACCCGGGTGCCGGGCAGCACCCGGCCGCACGGCCCGGCCGCCGGGGTGTCGTCCGGCGCCGCCATGGTGACCGGGCCCGCCTCGGTGCTGCCGTAGTGCTCCAGGTAGGGGGCGCGGCAGATGGCCTCGAAGGACCTGCGGAACTCGGGTCCCGCCGAGGCGCCCCCGCTGACGCAGCCCCGCAGCGCGGCCGTGCCGAGCCGGCGGCCGTCCGTCTCGCCCTCCTCGCTCCGGACAGCGTCGAGCAGGGCCGAGTACGTCGTCGGTACCCCGCCGAGGAGGGTGTAGGGGGCATCCGTGCGGCGCAGTTCGGCCAGCACCTCCGCCACCGAGAACCGGGGCGGGAGCATGGCGCTCGCCCCGGTCGCGGTCACTCCGAGGACGCAGACCACCTGGCTCATGGCGTGATGGAGGGGCAACGGCCACAGCACCCGGTCCCGTTCCGACAGGCCGAGGACACCGACGAGGCCCGCCGCGACCGGCGCCAGGCGGTTGCGCTGAGTGGACAGGACCCCCTTGGGGCTGCCGGAGGACCCGGAGGTGTAGAGCAGCCAGGCCACCTCGTCCAGCCCGAGATCGTCCCGGGCGGGCGTCCCCCCGTCCGTACCCGCCAGCACCTCGTACCGCAGGACGTCGCCCGTCGCAGCGATTCCCTCCGCGGGCGGGCCGCAGTCCCCGGACGACGCGGTGGCCGCGTCCTCCTCACCGCCCTCGGCCGCCACCACGATCAGCCCGGGACGGGACAGCAGTCCCCGCCGACACCGCAGCCGGGCCTCATCGGTGATGAGCACGCGCGCACCGCAGTCGTCCAGCAGTCGGTCCAGCTCCGACCACGCGCTCCCGGGATCCAGCGGTACGCCCACTCCGCTCGCCCGGGTGACGGCGAGCAGGCTCTCGACCGCCTCCACACGGTTGCCGAGCAGGATGGCCACCCGCTCACCCCGCGCCAGACCGGCCCCCGCCAGGTGACCGGCCAGCCGCTCTGTCCTGCGCTCCAGGTCCCGGTAGGTCAGCCGCGTACGGCGGTCCTCGAAGGCGACCTTCTCCCCGAGCCGCCGGGCATGCTCCCGAAGCACCTCGGGAAGCGGCTTGATGACGTCCGCGTCCGTACTCACTCGCTCGAACCCTCCCGTGGACTCGTAGGTGAGGATGGCGGCGCGCTCCGTCCGGTTCCCTCGGGACACCAGCACGGCGGACGTCGTGAACCAGGCCACCAGATGCTGTCGTCGACCGACGATCACGGGCAAGGCCCGGCACTGGGCGTGTTGACGACCTTTCGGTTGGAGTCGGCTGACGAGATCGGTTCGCAGGTCCCGTGGGAATGGTCGGGGGCAGCCCGGCGGGCTCCTTCCTGCCGACCGTTCCCACGGGGCTACCAGGGCACGTGTCCGTTCTGGTCCTGGAAGGTTCCCGTCGGACCGTCCGCGTCGGCAGTGGTGAGACGCACGACGACCCTGACGCTGTCTTCGTGTCTTTCCGACCCCGGTCACGCAGATGGCGGCGGTTCTGGTTGCGCCGCGCAGGTAAGAGTGCGGAGCCCGGGTCTGGACGGTGTCACCGGGGCGGCCGGAGTGGGCCAGAGTGCCCTCACCTGCGGTGCCAGTCACCGGCGTGTCGCGGACCGGGCGGCTGCTCGTGGGCATTCAGGTCCTGGTGAGCAGTCGCAGCAGGTGTGTGCAGGCGTCTGCTTCCCGTCTGTGCCGGGTGATGCTTTCCCAGGTGCCTCGCTCGTAGGCGCCGACCTCCCACGTGCCTGGCTCGTCGGGGGAGTGGCGCAGGTAGAGGAAGTCGGTGGGCGGGGGTGAGGGTTCGTGAACGCCTTGAATGAAGTAGTGGCCGTCGGCCACGCCCGCGGTACGCAGTGCGGTGTGCAGGGCGTGGCGGTCCATGTCGGCGTCTTCGCTATCCGGCGGCGCGGGTGAGATAGCCGTGGTCCAACAGCCATTTGACGTTCAGGCGCTCTCCGTCCCCGGGGGGAAGCAGCGCGGGGTCGAGTTTGATCTGCTGGCCGCCGCCGGGCTGTTCGAACCAGGGGGCGATGACGCCCTGCCAGACCGGGA
The DNA here is from genome assembly GCF_002154375.1 of Streptomyces glaucescens. GTDB lineage: Bacteria > Actinomycetota > Actinomycetes > Streptomycetales > Streptomycetaceae > Streptomyces > Streptomyces glaucescens. Next base: position 28,287 of record NZ_MUND01000144.1, read on the forward strand.
AAGGCTGCTCGACGGTGTAGCGGTGGTAGTCGCAGGGGTAGGCAGGTTCACGGGTGTTGAGGTTCTGCGGCGGCAGGGCCCGCTTGGCGTAAGGGTCGCCGGCCGGGGCGAGGTAGGAGCCGTACTCGGAGCCGAAGCGGTCCAGGTCCTCGCCCACCTCGAGGACCTCGACGTGCTTGTCGACCTCGCCGTTGGTCTCGGTGAAGCCGTCATTGGGCGGGTACTTCCAGCCCGCCGGCCCACTGGCGTCTCCGTCCTTCCAGTACTTGGCCAGGAACGCGCGCGTCGACAGGCCGCCGGTGCGCTGGTAGTTCCTCAGCAGTGGGCCCACCGGCGCCTCCCAGGAGCGGGGCAGGTGTTCCGGGCCCAGCCGAGCGTCGCCCTGGTAGGCACCGGTGCACGAGGCCGGGCGCGGTCCCGTCTGTGCCGCGCGGCGAGGCTCGTCAGGGGCGGCGGTCGCGGCAGCAGGGGTCAGTGTCGTGGTCAGAGCCAGGGCGAGGGCGGACAGGGCAGCGCGCGTGCGGTTCTTCACGTGTCGTACTCCTGTGCGTGTCGACGGCGGAGCCCTTTTCCGGATCCGCAGGTTCGCCGCGCCGTGCGGCGAAGCGGCAGCGCAACGTGCGCGGTGATTCCGGAAGCTGAAGTCGCCGGGGCGTCGTCGATCGCCCGACTTCAGAATGCGACCGCCCGGACTCGTTCGGAGTGAAGTTCAACGACCAGGCGACAGCATGGACTGGTGTTCCCGCAGCCGGCGGCGGGGTGGCCGTCCGGCATCACCCAACCTCCGACTGGCAGCCGGTCGAACGGTTCCGCGGGTCTTCCCACCGCGGCGCGGCGCGGTGTCAGGGCGGGGGCGGACCCCGTGGCGGAGGTCGGCGCCGGTCAGTCCCTTGAGCGGGGTGTTTCCGGCGCCCAGTGCGCTTCACCGGTGTGCTCGCACGTGGCGGTGGTGTGAGTTTCCCGGTTCGGTCAGGGGTGCCTTGCGGCCGTCGGCTGACCGCCCGACAGATCCGCCACCGCGCGCGGCTGCCTCGGGGACGGGGGGACGCTCGGGCGGATTCAGTGTCCCTTGCCGTCATGGCTGTGCCCGCCGGGGCTGCCGGTGCCTGCCGTGGTGGTGCCGGTGTGGACGGTGAAGGCGGCGGTGTGGACGGTGTCTCGGTGCTTGAAGTCGAGGAAGAGACGGTACGTGCCGAGGGTGGGGGCGGTGGCCATGAAGGTGATGGCGGGGCCGGGCTGGGTGACGGCGTCGCCGGGTTCGCCTTCGGGGTGGACGTGGAGGTAGGCGAGGTCTCCGGCGCGCAGGGCGACGAGGTGGCCGTAGGCACCGAGGTAGGGCTCGAGGTCGGTGACTGGCTTGCCGTCCTTGGCCACGCTCAGCGTCACCTCGCTCATCGCACCGGGGACGAGGTTGCCGCTCAGGGTGACGGTGTAGCCGTCGGTCTCGGCTGTGGCCCGCTGCGGGGGCAGCTCGCGGGGCTGGTAGGCGCCGGCGACGGCGAGGTCGGCGCCGAGGGTCAGGCCGGTGGCTCCCGGCTTGGCCGGGGTGAAGTCGGCGAAGACGCGGTAATCGCCTGCCGCGGGCAGCTCGACAGGGGTGCTCCAGGTGCCGTCGGCGTTGCGGGTGGGGTGCAGGTGGCGAAAGGTGTTCAGGTCGTGTGAGGCGACGATGAGGTGGAGTTCCTTGTCATGGGTCTTGGTGTAGTCGGTGACGGGCTTGCCGCTTTCGTCCTTGATGGCGAAGCGCAGGGAGGTCTCCCGGCCCGCGGTGATGCGCGGGGTGTGGAGGTCGAGGGTGTAGCCGTCCCGGGAGACCTGCAGTCCGGCGGGGAGGGCCGACGTTTTTTCCGGGTGCTGCTCGCGGTGGTTCATCGCGGTGTTCTCCTGGTGTGGGGCGTGCTGTGAGCCAGCGGGGGGAGCGGTGATCGGATCGGCCGCGGTTCCTATGCCGTACGCGGCGCTGAACGTCATGCCGAGCGCGACTGCGAACACGGTGACCTTGAGGGTGTTGTTCATCGTTGCCTCCGGACGAAGAGTGGAGTAGGCGTCGGCCGGCTCCCACGCCGCAACATACCCCCCTAGGGTATGTAGTCAAGCAGGGCGACTTGGCGTGTCGCCTCGGCGGGGGTTTCGGGGCGGGCTAGACGTCGCGCGCCGTCAGCCGTCAGCCGTCAACTGCCAGCCGCCAGCTGCCGTGCGCCGGGGGCGCTCGTTGTCGGGCGCTGGCGGGCGTGGAGTCGGGCGGCAGGGGTGGCGCTGTCCAGGGAGGCGTGGTTTCCGCCTCCAGTGGCGGCCGCAATGACATGCGGCCCGCCGATTCGGACACCGCGCGTGCCCTCGGCCGCCGTCACCGGCTCGCCCCCCGCGTGCCCTGGGAGGTGCGGGCGGGAGTGTCCCGATCGGCGGGCTGCATGTCGTTGCAGCAGGTCACACCCTTGCGTGACGGTGGAGGCGCGGAGAGAACCTCGCGGACCACCTGCCGCGTGTCGGCCGATTTCGTGCGAGGGCGCCGCAGTCGTGCAGCCGTTCACCCCTTGCCTTGCATACGGGTACGGGGTATATCTAAAGTCATTCCAGATACCCCCTAGGGGTATCCGTCCCGCCTGGTAATGGAGAACCCGCATGTCTTCGTCCTGCTGCTCCCCTAACAACACCTGCTCCACCACCGCCGACTCGTCGGTGGCCGTGGAGGGGACCCGAACCGTCTACGCGGTGGCGGGTATGACCTGTGGCCACTGCAAGGACACGCTCACCAAGGCGATCGGGGGTGTGGAAGGTGTCAGCCGCGTGGAGGTGGACATCGCCTCCGGCCAGGTGACCGTGATCAGCTCTGGCGAACTGGACGACAAGGTGATCACCGACGTCGTGCGCGACGCGGGCTACGAAATCACCGGCCGCGCCGCCTGACCCATCGCTTCCCCTTTCTCTTTCCGGACGGCCGGGGCCCAACCGCGCCCCGGCCGTCCGTCGGCACGAGGAGTACGCATGAGCACCATCACCGCGACCACCGGCACCACCGAGGTCGAACTCGCCATCGGCGGCATGACCTGCGCCTCGTGCGCGGCCCGGATCGAGAAGAAGCTCAACCGCATGGAGGGCGTGAGCGCGACCGTCAACTACGCGACGGAGAAGGCGAAGGTCACCTTTGACGTCGAGGTGAGCGTCGCGGACCTGATAGGCGCCGTCGAGGCGACCGGCTACACCGCCCGCGAACCCGAACCGCCCAGAGCCCCCGCCGGTGATCCTGGTGCGAGCGGCCCCGGGGAGGTGAGCGCGGACGAGGCGGCTGCCTTGCGGCCGCTTCGGCAGCGGCTGATCACCGCGCTGGTGCTGTCGGTCCCGGTGATCGCGATGGCGATGGCCCCGGCCCTGCAGTTCGAGCACTGGCAGTGGCTCTCTCTGACCCTCGCCGCGCCGGTCGTCACCTACGCGGCCTGGCCGTTCCACAAGGCTGCGTTCACCAATGCCCGGCACGGCGCCGCCACCATGGACACTCTCATCTCCCTCGGGACCTCGGCGGCGTTCCTGTGGTCGCTGTGGGCGCTGTTCCTCGGCACCGCGGGCACGCCCGGAATGACGCATCCATTCGAGCTGACCATCACCCGCACCGACGGCTCGGCCAACATCTACCTCGAAGCCGCGGCCGGAGTCACGGCCTTCATCCTGGCGGGCCGCTACTTCGAGGCCCGCTCCAAGCGCAAGGCCGGCGCCGCGCTCAAGGCCCTGCTGGAACTCGGAGCGAAGGACGTCACCGTGCTGCGCGGCGGCCGTGAGGAGCGCATCCCGACCGGGGGGCTGCAGGTGGGCGACCACTTCGTGGTCCGCCCCGGAGAGAAGATCGCCACCGACGGCCTGGTGGTCGAGGGCTCGTCCGCGGTGGACGCGTCGATGCTCACCGGCGAGTCCGTCCCCGTCGAGGTCTCGGTCGGCGACAGCGTCACGGGCGCCACTCTGAACGCCGGCGGCCGTCTGGTCGTCGAGGCCACCCGGGTCGGCGCCGACACCCATCTCGCCCGGATGGCCAAGCTGGTCGAGGACGCGCAGAACGGGAAGGCCGCCGCCCAGCGCCTCGCCGACCGGATCTCCGGAGTCTTCGTCCCCATCGTCATCGCGCTCGCGCTCGGCACCCTCGGCTTCTGGCTGGGCAACGGGGCGGGCTGGACCGCCGCGTTCACCGCCGCCGTCGCCGTACTGATCATCGCCTGCCCGTGCGCCCTGGGGCTCGCGACCCCGACCGCGCTCCTGGTCGGCACCGGACGTGGTGCCCAGCTCGGCATCCTCATCAAGGGCCCGGAGGTCCTGGAGTCGACCCGCAAGGTCGACATGATTCTCCTGGACAAGACCGGCACCGTCACCACCGGCAGGATGACCCTCCTCGCCGTCCACACCGCCGAGGGCACGGACGGCACCGAGGTGCTGCGCCTGGCCGGTGCACTGGAGCACGCCTCCGAGCACCCCATCGCCCAGGCCGTCGCCCAGGGTGCCGCCACCGAGGTGGGAGACCTGCCCGGCCCGGAGGACTTCGCCAACATCACCGGCCTCGGCGTCCAGGGCATCGTCGAGGGCCACGCCGTCCTGGTGGGCCGCGAGAGGCTGCTGGCCGAGTGGGCCATCGAACTGCCCGACGCCCTGAAGGAGGCCAAGGCCGCGGCTGAGGCCGCCGGCCGGACCGCCATCGCGGTGGCGTGGGACGGCGAGGCCCGCGCGGTTCTCGAGGTCGCAGACGCCGTCAAGGCCACCAGCGCCGAGGCCGTCACCCGCCTGAAGGCCCTTGGGCTGACACCGATCCTGCTGACCGGCGACAACCGGGCCGTCGCCGAAGCGGTGGCGGCAGAGGTCGGTATCGACCAGGTCATCGCGGAGGTGATGCCCGAGGACAAGGTCGAGACGGTCAAGCGCCTGCAGGCCGAAGGGCGCAGCGTGGCCATGGTGGGCGATGGTGTCAATGACGCGGCCGCGCTCGCCCAGGCCGACCTCGGGCTGGCCATGGGCACCGGCACCGACGCCGCCATCGAGGCCGGCGACCTGACCCTGGTCCGCGGAGACCTGCGTGCGGCGGTCGACGCGATCCGGTTGTCCCGCAACACCCTGGGCACCATCAAGTCCAACCTCTTCTGGGCCTTCGGCTACAACGTCGCGGCCCTGCCGCTGGCCGCGGCCGGACTGCTCAACCCGATGATCGCCGGAGCCGCCATGGCGTTCTCCTCGGTCTTCGTCGTCGGCAACAGCCTGCGCCTGCGGTCCTTCCGCCCCCTCGCCTGAACCCAGGCAGTGGCCGCCCGCCCCTTATCCGGCAACACGGCGGACGGAACGCGGAAGCCTGGCGCGACTCCGGTACGGCCGAGTGCCGTCAGGGGGGGGCGACCGTGCTCGGCGACGGCGACGGCGACGGCGACGGTGACGGCGAGGGCGAGGGTGAGGGTGAAGGTGTTGGCCCCTGTGCCGGCTACGCCGTCCAGATCGTCGGCCGTATACCCCATCGCGTCCTCGCCGTGTGCATGATCGCGCCCGCACACCGCTCAGTCTGCGTGATCACGGCCTTCCGCCGCACGCCTCTAAGGCTCAGGCGGAGACCGATCGGAGGGGCAGTTCGATGATCGCGTAAGCGAGCAGCGCGCAAGGCGCGGCTGCCGCCAGGGTGAGGGCGCGCTCCCGGTGTGTACGGGCCAGGAGCAGGGGGACGAGGGCGAAGACCGCGAAACAGACCGTGGCTTGGGGCATGTAACGGAGGTCCCAGGTGTACATCAGCCCTTCCATCCCGAAGAGTCCGGCGAACGCGGCCAGGCCGGCGATGCGGCGCCGCCCGTCCTTGCCGCGCCGCCACCAGTGCCCCGCGACGCCGAAGAGCGGCCCCGCTACGCATGCCATGCCGAGCCAGAGGAGCGGGAAGAGCAGCGCACCCATGCCGTCGCGGCCGAACTCGGCGTAGCCGTAGTACCCCATGACGAGTCCGACCTCCGCGCCCGCCCCGCCGACCGCAGCCCGGGACAAGGTGCCCCGGCGGGCGAGCAGGGCTCCGGTGGCGAATGCGCAGGCAGCCCACACGGAGCCGGAGTTGGCGAGCTGGTTCCAGGCTCCCGGGAGCCACCCCTGCGCCAGATTGGTGAGCACGCCGAACAGCAGCCCGCCTGCTGTTGCCGCCGCGACAGCGGTGACCGTCGCAGTGCGCGGCTCCGTCAGACTCGCCGGGGTCCTGGTCTTCTCCGCGGATACGCTCATACCTGTCACTTTCTCGTATCGCCGATCACTCTATGAGCGCAGTGTATACATGCGGTGTATACACATGATGTATAGGGCGACTCGAGGTGCTGCCGCTCTGGTCGCCGAAACGCGCCTGTAGCGCAGCGCCTCCCGGCCTGTGCCGACCGGCGGTCGAGTCGGGTCGCTGTGTGCCCAGACGGAAAAGCGGAAGTGCGCAGCAGCCGGTGCTGTCGGGTCAACTGGTTTGCGAGAGGCGGTGGATGCGGTCGACGAGGCGGCGGGCGGTGTCTTCGTCGCCGGGTGTTCCGTCGAGGAGGAGGCCGGTGTACATGGGGGCGACGATGAGGTCGACGACGTCCTGCACGGTGGGCGGGTGTTCGCCGCGGGCGGCGGCACGGTCGAGCAGGGCTTGCAGTTCGTCGTAGCGGCGCAGCAGGGCGGGTGGGAGTTCGGCTTCGCTCTCCGGTCCCTGGCGTACGGCGACGAGGGTGCGCAGCAGCAGTTTGCCCTGAGGGCCTGAGAGGTCGTCCAGGGTCTGGCGTGCGTACTGCTCCAGGTCCCCTGCCAGGGTGCCGGTGTCCGGCATGGGGGAGTGGTGTACGAGGTGCTCGGTGACGACGTCGAGGAGCAGGCCGTCGAGGAACTGCTGCGCGAACAGCCCTTGGCGCAGTTGACCATCGCCCAGATCGCCGAGCGCTCGGGCGTACACCAGGGCACCTTGTACCGACGCTGGCAGAGCCTCGACGGCCTGCTCCTCGA
>NZ_MUND01000145.1 GCF_002154375.1 Streptomyces glaucescens
GGAGACCGCCTCTGACCTGGGGGTTTTCGGGTCCTGCTCAGACCGACACCTTTCCTTTGACGGGCCATGTTCGGCCGGTTCACTGCGCACGGAACCCTTCCACGCAGGTGGGCCTCTAGGGGGTGTCGTCAAACTCCCGTCTGCCCCGCGACGCCCGGCACGTACTCTCGCCGCACCGGACGAAAGCCCGAGTACGCCCAGTACGCGGACTTCCGCCCGGCGCGCCGAGAGCACGCACCGGACGCCGCAGGGCCGTCCTGCGGACGACGACGGGAGTTTGACGACACCCCCTAGGGCCTCTGGGCTGGCGGTTTGCCTTTCGGGGTGGGGAGTGCGTATGGTGGCAGATCGTTTGATCCCATTTGCCCGGCGCCAACACAGAGCGCGCCGTGTGGCGCGTACTCTCCTTTGCCGTGGCGGACCGCATCGAGGCGGTCGTGTGCGAATCACGGAGTTGACGGGCGCGTGCCGATGAGACTCCGGAAGGTTTCGCAGACGTATGTCCATCACCAGTTCTGACCATGCCGTCATGCCCGAGAACGAGATCGAGAACGAGGCCGTGACCGAGGTCACCGCCGAGTCCGTCGAATCCGTCGAGGACACCACCCCCGAGGTCACCTTCGCGGACCTCGGTCTCCCCGAGGGCGTCGTGCGCAAGCTCGCGCAGAACGGCGTGACCACCCCCTTCCCGATCCAGGCCGCGACCATCCCGGACGCCCTGGCCGGCAAGGACATCCTCGGCCGTGGCCGCACCGGCTCCGGCAAGACCCTCTCCTTCGGTCTGCCGACCCTGACCCGGCTGGCCGGCGGGCGCACCGAGAAGAAGCGGCCCCGCGCCGTCATCCTCACCCCGACCCGCGAGCTGGCCATGCAGGTCGCCGACGCCCTCCAGCCGTACGGTGACGTACTCGGCCTGAAGATGAAGGTCGTCTGCGGCGGTACGTCCATGGGCAACCAGATCTACGCCCTGGAGCGCGGCGTCGACGTCCTCGTCGCCACCCCGGGCCGGCTGCGCGACATCATCAACCGCGGCGCCTGCTCCCTCGAGGACGTCCAGGTCTCCGTCCTCGACGAGGCCGACCAGATGTCCGACCTGGGCTTCCTGCCCGAGGTCACCGAGCTGCTCGACCAGGTGCCGGCCGGCGGCCAGCGCATGCTCTTCTCCGCCACGATGGAGAACGAGATCAAGACGCTCGTCGACCGCTACCTGAACGAGCCCGTCCTGCACGAGGTCGACGCGGCGCAGGGCGCGGTGACGACCATGTCGCACCACATCCTGATCGTGAAGCCCAAGGACAAGGCGCCGGTCACCGCCGCGATCGCCTCCCGCAAGGGCCGCACCATCATCTTCGTCCGCACCCAGCTGGGCGCCGACCGCGTCGCCGAGCAGCTGCGCGACGCCGGGGCCAAGGCCGAGGCGCTGCACGGCGGCATGACCCAGGGCGCGCGCACGCGCACCCTGGCGGACTTCAAGGACGGGTACGTCAACGTGCTCGTCGCGACCGACGTCGCCGCGCGCGGCATCCACGTCGACGGCATCGACCTGGTGCTGAACGTCGACCCCGCCGGCGACCACAAGGACTACCTGCACCGGGCCGGCCGTACCGCCCGCGCGGGCCGCACCGGCACGGTCGTCTCCCTGGCCCTGCCGCACCAGCGGCGCCAGATCTTCCGCCTGATGGAGGACGCGGGCGTCGACGCCTCGCGCCACATCATCCAGGGCGGCGGCGCCTTCGAGCCCGAGGTCGCCGAGATCACCGGTGCCCGGTCCATGACCGAGGTCCAGGCGGAGTCCGCCGGGCACGCCGCCCAGCAGGCCGAGCGCGAGGTCGCCCAGCTCACCAAGCAGCTGGAGCGCGCCCAGCGCCGGGCCGCCGAGCTGCGCGAGGAGGCGGACCGCCTCGTCGCCCGCATGGCGCGCGAGCGGGGCGAGGACCCGGAGACCGCGGTGGCCGAGGCCAACGAGCCGGCCGAGGCCCCGGTGGCCGAGCCGGCCGAGGCCCGCGTGGACGCCGTGGCCGTGCCGGAGCAGCCGGCCGCGCAGGACGTGGACCGCACGGAGCGCGCCGAGCGCCGTGACGGTGACCGTGGTGGCTTCCGCCGTGACGACCGCCGTGACGACCGTCGCCCGTTCGACCGCGACCGTGACCGTGACCGTGGTGGCCGTTCGTTCGAGCGCCGTGACGGCGAGCGGGGCGGCTTCCGCCGGGACGACCGGCGCGACGACCGTCGTGACGGTGACCGTGGTGGCTTCCGCCGTGACGACCGCCGTGACGACCGTCGCCCGTTCGACCGCGACCGTAGCGGCTTCGAGCGCCGTGACGACCGTGGTGGCCGTTCGTTCGAGCGCCGTGACGGCGAGCGGGGCGGCTTCCGCCGGGACGACCGGCGCGACGACCGTCGTGACGGTGACCGTGGTGGCTTCCGCCGTGACGACCGCCGTGACGACCGTCGCCCGTTCGACCGCGACCGTAGCGGCTTCGAGCGCCGTGACGACCGTGGTGGCCGTCCCTTCGAGCGCCGTGACGGCGAGCGTGGCGGCTTCCGCCGCGACGACCGCACCGGTCACCGTGGCAGCGACCGCCCGTTCAACCGCGACCGCCAGGGCGACCGCCCCGGCTTCCGCTCCGGCGGCCACGAGCGTCCCTACGGCCGCCGTGACGACCACCGCAGCGGCGGCTCCTTCGGCCGCCGCGAGGACAAGCCGCGCTGGAAGCGCAACGGCTGACACGCAGCACCGCAGCTGAGCAACTGAGGGCCCGTACGACTCCGGTCGTACGGGCCCTTCGTTCATCTCCGTCGAAGTCGGCCTGTGACGCATGTCACGCCCTCGGTGAGGGAATCGCTGGGGGCATGACACACAACCCCGGTGCGGGTGGGCTGTCGGACGAAGAGCGGCTGGCCCAGCTCGGCTATACGCAGGTTCTCGCTCGCCGTATGTCGGCGTTCTCCAACTACGCGGTCTCCTTCACGATCATCTCCGTCCTGTCGGGCTGCCTGACGCTCTACCTGTTCGGGATGAACACCGGCGGCCCCGCGGTGATCACCTGGGGCTGGGTGGCCGTAGGTCTGATGACACTGTTCGTCGGGCTGGCGATGGCGGAGATCTGTTCGGCGTATCCCACCTCGGCGGGGCTGTACTTCTGGGCGCACCGGCTGGCCCCGGCGCGCAGCGCGGCGGCCTGGGCCTGGTTCACGGGGTGGTTCAACGTGCTGGGCCAGGTGGCGGTGACCGCCGGGATCGACTTCGGGGCGGCGTCGTTCCTCGGGGCGTATCTGAACCTGGAGTTCGGCTGGGAGGTCACCCCCGGGCGGACGATCCTGCTGTTCGCGGCGATCCTGCTGCTGCACGGCCTGCTGAACACCTTCGGCGTCCGGGTCGTCGCGCTGCTGAACAGCGTGAGCGTGTGGTGGCATGTGCTGGGCGTGGCGGTGATCGTCGGCGCCCTGGCCCTGGTGCCGGACCGTCACCAGCCGGCGTCCTTCGTCTTCGGCGAGTTCGTGAACAACACCGGGTGGGGCAGCGGGGCGTACGTGGTGCTGCTGGGGCTGCTGATGGCCCAGTACACCTTCACCGGCTACGACGCCTCCGCGCACATGACCGAGGAGACGCACGACGCGTCGACGGCCGGGCCGAAGGGGATCGTCCGGTCGATCTGGACCTCGTGGATCGCCGGATTCGTGCTCCTGCTCGGCTTCACCTTCGCCATCCAGTCCTACGAGGGCGCCCTCACCTCGCCGACCGGCGCCCCGCCCGCGCAGATCCTGCTCGACGCGCTGGGCGTGACGGCCGGGAAGCTGCTGCTGCTCGTGGTGATCGGGGCACAGCTGTTCTGCGGGATGGCGTCGGTCACCGCCAACAGCCGCATGATCTACGCCTTCTCCCGCGACGGCGCGCTGCCCTTCTCCCGCGTGTGGTACACGGTCAGCCCGCGCACCCGCACGCCCGTGGCGGCGGTCTGGCTGGCGGCGGGCGGGGCCCTGGCCCTCGGACTGCCGTACCTGATCAACGTCACGGCCTACGCGGCGGTGACCTCGATCGCCGTCATCGGGCTCTACATCGCCTACGTCATCCCCACCCTGCTCCGGCTGCGCAGGGGCGAGGCCTTCGAACGCGGGCCCTGGCACCTCGGCCGCTGGTCCCGGGCCATCGGCGTGGTGGCGGTCGGCTGGGTCGGTGTGATCACCGTCCTGTTCATGCTGCCGCAGGTGTCGCCGGTCACCTGGGAGACCTTCAACTACGCACCGGTCGCCGTGCTGGTGGTGCTGGGCTTCGCCGCGAGCTGGTGGCTGGCCTCGGCACGCCACTGGTTCCTGCGGGCGGAGCGGGACCGGGCGGTGGTTCCGGAAACCGCCGATTCGTAGAATCCGCGCCGGTTCTGCCCCCGCCACGCACCACCCGGCCACGCCGTGTCCCCGATACCCGATCGGAGACACGGCCCGATCCGGCTATGCTCGGGGTGGCGAGCAACGCCTGGGCCCTTAGCTCAATTGGCAGAGCAGTGGACTTTTAATCCATTGGTTGTGGGTTCGAGTCCCACAGGGCCTACCGGAACGCCCCCGGCTCAGACCTCACTTGAGCCGGGGGCGTGCGCGTCTCCGCCCCGTCAGGGCAGCAGATGGCGGTTCGGGGCCTGCGCCGTCCCCGCGTGCTCCGGGAGGACCACCACGTCCGCTCCCGCCGCCGTCAGGGCCCCCGCTCCGTCCGCCCCGGCCACGAACGTGTCCGGCTCCCGCCACGCCGTCACGACCCTGCGCACGCCCGCGTCCAGGATCAGACGGGCGCAGGGGCGGGGCCGGGAGGCGCGGTGGGTGCAGGGCTCCAGGCTGGAGTAGACGGTGGCGCCGGACAGGCGCGGGTCCGCGGGGTCGATCTTCGCCAGCGCCGCCTCCTCCGCGTGGACGACCGGGTCGCCGCCCTCCCGGGAGTGACCGCGGGCCAGTTCCGTGCCGTCGGCGGCGACCACCACCGCGCCGACGCTGAAGGCGGAGGAGGACGGGGGGCACTGCGCCGCCAGCTCGCAGGCGAGGGCCAGCCAGTGGTGGTCGGCCGCGGACGGGACGGAGCCCGTGCCGGGGGCCGTCGGCTCGTAGCGCATCAGGACCACGTCGCCCACCGGGCGGGTCTCCACCAGGCGGAGGCGGCCCGGCTGGTAGCGGCCGGGGCCGAAGAGGCGCGGGGCGTCCGGGGCGCCGACGAAGAGGGGGGCCAGGGCGAGCTGGAGTTCGTCGGCCAGGCCCTGCTGGAGCAGCTGGGTGTGGACCTGGCCGCCGCCCTCGACCATGAGCCGCCGTACGCCCCGTACGTCGTGCAGGTCCGCCAGGACCGTGCGCCAGTCCCAGTCGCCGGGCAGGGGGACCACCTCCGCCGTGTCCGCGATGCCGGCCGCGCGCAGGCGATCGGCGCCCGCCGGGGTGGTGTAGACGATCTTCTCCCCGCCGGTGTGCCAGAACTGGGCCCCGGGGTCCAGTTCGCCGGTTCCGCTGACCGTGACCTTCAGGGGGTACTCCGGTTTCCCGGCCGCCGTGCGGGCCGCGCGGCGCTCGGGGGAGTTCACCAGGAGCCGGGGGTTGTCGGTGCGGATCGTGCCGGCGCCGACGAGGATCGCGTCGACGGACGCCCGGACCTCGTCGACCCGGTCGAAGTCGGCGGCGCCGGAGAGGAGGAGGCGCTCGGGGCCGGTGTCGTCCAGGTATCCGTCGAGGGAGACGGCGGCGGAGAGCAGGACGTACGGACAGGGCATCGGCACACCGATCTGGGGGGCGGCGGGGACATGGCGGGACGCTGGTGGGGCTTCCGCGCCGACCTCCTTATTACTTCATCCCGGCCGCCGGGAGACCGTGGCGCGGAGCGCCCCGAACATGGCGTACACTTGAGTCAACGACGCGGGGTGGAGCAGCTCGGTAGCTCGCTGGGCTCATAACCCAGAGGTCGCAGGTTCAAATCCTGTCCCCGCTACTGAAGGCTCAGGGCCGGAATCCATGACAACGGATTCCGGCCCTGAGTGTTTCCCGGGCCGTCACGGCCGGTGACCGGTCGAACCCCCTCCGCATAACATCTGAGTCACCGTCAAAAACGGGGACGCTGCTGACGTGGTGCTGATGAGGGGTCAACTCGCCCGCTTTTCACCACCCGTGGGGCCTACATCCCCCCATGAGACCGTAATGATCAAGCTGAACGGCTTGGAAATCACCCCTCGGTTCTATTAACGTCCGATAACGCAGCGCGGTCGTCCCAGCCGTCACAAGAGGCGGCTCCGTGCGCACGCGCCGAATCCCGTGAGGGAACCGGGGAACCACCACTTTGGGGTGAATCGCGCGTAAGGAGTCGTGTCCGCACGGCTGGTTTACGCGCGTAGGAGACCTTCCTGCTCCGAACCCGTCAGCTAACCCGGTAGGCGAGAAGGAAGGAAAGGAGTACGCCCACGTGGCGTCCAACCGGCCTGCCCCAGGGGCCCCGTACGTGCCCGGCCAGCGCACCGAAGACCCCGCCGACACCTTTGTCTACGGCGGTCAGCGCACCGACGAGGGCCCGTGGGAGGAATGGAACCCCACCGCGGAATCCATTCGCCCCGTACGCGGCCGGCACCGCGTCGCCAAGCAGCGCGGCGGACTCGCCCGCAGCTCCACCGTGCTCGGCGTCGGAGTCATAGCCGCCGTCGGCGCGGGCGGCATGGCCACCGCGCAGACCGGCAAGCCGCCGGTCTCCATCTCCATGCCCGACCTGCCGAACGTCGGCTCGCTCATCTCCGACGACACCGAGGCGGAGGCGACCGAGACCGCCGCCGCCCCGCTGAGCGGCATCGGCGTCACCGCCGTGGAGACCGAGCAGGGCACCGCCGACGCCGGCGAGGCGCTGCGCGCCCGCATCATGGCGCAGGCCGAGCAGCAGCAGGACCAGGCCGAGGCCAAGGCCGCCGCCAAGGCGCTGGCCGCCGCCGAGAAGGCCGCCGCGGAGGCCGCCGCCAAGGCGGAGAAGGAGGCCGAGGCCAAGGCCGCCGCCGAGAAGAAGAAGGCGGAGGAGGAGGCCCGCAAGAAGGCCGAGGCCGAGCGGCTGGCCGAGCTGGCCAGGCAGTACACGCTGCCGACCTCCTCGTACACCATCACCTCGCAGTTCGGCCAGGCCGGTTCCATGTGGTCCTCCGGCTACCACACGGGCGCCGACTTCGCCGCGCCCACCGGCACCCTCATCAAGGCGGTGCACTCCGGCACCATCACCGAGGCCGGCTGGGGCGGCGCCTACGGCTACAAGACCGTCCTCACCCTGGACGACGGCACCGAGATCCTCTACGCCCACCAGTCGTCGATCAACGTCAGCGTCGGCCAGAAGGTCAGCACCGGGGACGTCATCGGGCGCGTGGGCGCGACCGGCAACGTGACCGGGCCGCACCTGCACCTGGAGGTCAAGACGCCCGGGGGCGGCGGCGTCGACCCGCTGGCCTGGCTGCGCGACAAGGGCCTCACTCCCTGACCTCGCCGAGCCCCGGCGGTCCTGACGGCACACCCCCCGCCGTCAGGGCTGCCGGTCCGCGGAATATCCGGTTCCCCGTGCCGCGTTGACACCGGGCATGACGTCTCTGCGCAAGCTCGGCTCCTCCGATCTCGAGGTCTTCCCGCTCTCCCTCGGCGGCAACGTCTTCGGCTGGACCGCCGACCAGGACCAGTCGTTCGCCGTCCTCGACGCCTACACCGCCGCGGGCGGCAACTTCGTCGACACCGCCGACTCCTACTCCGCCTGGGCCGACGGCAACTCCGGCGGCGAGTCCGAGACCATCATCGGCGCCTGGCTGAAGGCCCGGGGCAACCGGGACGACGTGGTCCTCGCGACCAAGGTCAGCCAGCACCCCGAGTACCCGGGTCTGAGCGCCGCGAACATCAAGGCCGCCGCCGACGCCTCCCTGCGCCGCCTCGGCACCGACCGCATCGACCTCTACTACACCCACTTCGACAAGCCCGAGGTGCCGGTCGAGGAGATCATCGGCGCGCTCGACGAGCTGGTCAGGGCGGGCAAGGTGCGCCACATCGCCGCCTCCAACATCTCGCCCGAACGGCTGCGGGCCTCGCTGGAGTTCTCCGACCGGGAGGGGCTGGCGCGGTACGTCGCGCTCCAGCCGCACTACAACCTGGTCTCCCGGGACACGTACGAGGGCGAACTCCAGGACGTGGCCGCGCGGGCCGGTCTCGCCGCGGTGCCCTACTTCGCGCTGGCCTCCGGCTTCCTGACCGGCAAGTACCGCCCGGGTGCGGCCGTGGACAGCGCCCGGGCGGCCGGGGCCGGCAAGCACCTCGACAGCGAGCGCGGCCGGCGGGTGCTCGACGCGCTCGACGCCGTCGCCGCCGCGCACGGCGTGCCCGTCGCCACCGTCGCCCTGGCCTGGCTCGCCGCGCAGCCGACGGTGGCCGCGCCGATCGCCTCCGCGCGCACGCCCGACCAGCTTCCGGCACTGCTGGGCGTCGCCGAACTGCGGCTGACGGAGGAGGAGCTGGCGCGGCTGGGCGAGGCCTCGGCCTGACGCCAAGCAGGGCGCGCGCGGGCGCGGCCCGGGGGCGTCAGGTCCGGTACGGGTTGTAGGCCGGGTACGGCGCCGGGTGCGCGGCGAACGGCGACGGCTGCGCGGGATACGGCATCCGGTGCGCGGGATACGGCGACCGGTGCGCGGGGTGCGGCACCGCCGGGCCATGGGCCGGCCACGGCATCATCACCGGCACCACAGGCGCCGTCACCCGGGCGGCGTACTCCAGGGCCGGGCGGGCCGCCTCCCGGCGGCGCCACAGCTCGTGCAGCAGCTCCCGTTCCCGGGCGAGGAAGTCCGTGCCCGCCCGGCCGAGCCGTCCCCGGTGCCGGAGGAACGCCAGCGACGTCGCGTACGCCTCGTACTCGCCGACCGCGCGGGAGGCCGCTCTGCCGAGATGGTGCCCGGCGTACTCGCGGGCCAGCCGGCGGGCCCGCATCGAGCCGAGCGCGAAGGGCTCCGCCGGGCCGAGCCAGCCCGCGGCCACGTACGGGGGCAGCTCCTCGCGGACGGTGCGCAGCTCCCGCTGCCGCGTCCAGATCACCAGCCAGGTCAGGATCCCGAACGCGGGCACCATGAAGGCGCCGTAGACCGCGAAGAACCCGTACTCGCCGAAGGTCGCCGAGCCGTTCCAGAAGGCGTGCATGCCCATCGCGAGCAGCAGCCCCGACAGCGGCAGCAGCACCCGGCGCAGCCGCCGGCGGTCCCCGGACAGGGCGGCGATGCCGAAGCCGATGCCGGTGAGGACGGTGAACAGGGGGTGCGCGAACGGGGACATCACGACGCGCACGAAGAAGGTGGCGGCGGTGACGGAGGCGATGCCGCTGTCGCCGTGCATCTGGTCGGTGCCGAAGGCGGTGCCGAGGTAGAGGATGTTCTCGGTGAACGCGAACCCGGTCGCGGTCACCCCGGCTATCACCACGCCGTCGACGATGCCGGTGAAGTCCCGTCTGCGGAACAGGAAGAGCAGCAGGATCGCCGCGGCCTTCGCGGACTCCTCCACGACCGGGGCTATCACCGTCGCGCCGAGGGTGTCCGCGCTCGCCGGGTCGGCGGTGGCCGTCGCTATCCAGCGCGTCGCGAAACTGTTGGCGACGATCGCGATCAGCGCCGCGGCGCAGGCGCCCCACGCGAACGCGAACAGCAGGTTCCGCCAGGGGCCCGGCTCCACCCGGTCCAGCCAGCGGAACGCGGCTATGAGCAGTGGGACGGGCAGGACCGCGAGGCCCAGTCCGACCAGGAAGCCCTCGGTGCCGGTCTCCTCGCGGACCAGCGCCAGGATGACGAGCCCGGAGAGGGCGAGCAGGGTGATGAGCGCGCCGTAGCGCACCCAGGGGCGTCGCCACCAGTGAGCGGGCCGGGCCGCCCCGGGAGCGGGAAAGCCGGGAGGCGTGGGATACGGGGGACTGCTGGCCACGGCATGGACCCTAACGAGGGACGGAGCCGCCCGCGGTGGATCAGGCGTCGGCGGGGGGCTGAGCTGACGTTGTGTGTGGTACGCGGCGGAAGAGCAGGTCGTTCACGACATGACCCTTGTCCAGTCCCTGGCCCTCGAAACGGGTCAGCGGACGGAACTCGGGGCGGGGCGCGAAACCCCCGTCGGCCTGGGTGTTCACGAAGTCCGGGTGCGCGGTGAGGACCTCGAGCATCTGCTCCGCGTACGGCTCCCAGTCGGTGGCGCAGTGCAGGATCGCGCCGGGCCGCAGCCGGGTCGCGGCGAGGCTCAGGAACTCCGGCTGGATGAGGCGCCGCTTGTGGTGGCGCTTCTTCGGCCAGGGGTCCGGGAAGAACACCCGCAGACCGCCCAGCGCGTCCGGGGCCAGCATCTCGCGGAGCAGGATGATGGCGTCGCCGTTGCCGACCCGGATGTTGGTCAGTCCGCCCCGGTCGGCGAGGTTCAGCAGGTTTCCCTGGCCGGGGGTGTGCACGTCGACCGCGAGGATGTTGGTGCCGGGGTCGGCGGCGGCCATCTGGGCGGTGGCCTCGCCCATGCCGAAGCCGATCTCCAGGACGACGGGGTTGTCATTGCCGAACAGCTCGCCGAGGTCGATCACCCGGCCGCCGTCGATGTCGAACCCCCACTTCGGCCACAGCCGCTTCAGCGCGTCCGCCTGCCCCGCGGTCACCCGGCTCCGCCGCGGCTGAAAACTCCGGATCCGCCGCTCGAAGTGCGACCCGGCGGGATCGGCCTGCGGCCCCTCGGGAAACCGGGGCGCGCCCTTGGGACGGCCGGGGTGGCGGGAGGCGGAGGAGTTCAGGGAGTCAGACACAGTGGATCCGAGTTTACGGGCTGCTGCGCGGCTTGCACCGCTCCCTCCCTTCACCCGCCCGCCAGGACGTCCAGCACCCTCCGAGCCACCTCCCGCCCGATGGGCAGCGACGCCGTCGCCGCCGGGGACGGCGCGTTCAGCACATGCACCGCCCGGGCCCCCTCGCGGATCAGGAAGTCGTCCACCAGCGTCCCGTCCCGCAGCACCGCCTGCGCCCGTACCCCGGCGGCCGCCGGCTCCAGGTCCTCCTCGGTCACCGCGGGCAGCAGTCTTCGTACGGCCTCGGTGAACGCCCCCTTGGACACCGACCGCCGCAGCTCCCCCGCCCCGTAGCGCCAGTGCCGCCGCGCCAGCTGCCAGGCGCCGGGCCAGCTCAGGGTGCGGCCCAGCTCGCCGGGCCGGACGATGCCCCAGCCGTACCCCTCGCGGGCCAGTGCGGGCACCGCGTTGGGTCCGATGTGGACGCTGCCGTCGATGCCCCGGGTGAGGTGGACGCCGAGGAAGGGGAAGGCCGGGTCGGGGACGGGATAGACCAGCCCGTTGACCAGCTCGGGCCGCCGCAGGTCGTAGTACTCACCGCGGAAGGGGACGATCCGCATCCCGGGGTCGTCGCCGGTCAGCCGCGCGACCTCGTCGCAGTACAGCCCGGCACAGTTCACCAGCATCCGGGCCCGCACGACCGCCCCGTCGGCCGTCTCCACGGCCACGCCCAGCTCGGGGCGGCGGTCCACCCGTACGACCCGGGCCCCGTACCGGATCTCCGCGCCGGAGGCGGCGGCCAGGCGGCGGGCGACGCCCACGTAGTCGCAGATGCCGGTGGTGCCGACGTGTATGGCGGCCAGGCCCCGCACCTGCGGCTCGTACTCGGAGATCTGGGCCGCGCCCAGCTCGCGCACCGGAATGCCGTTCTCCCGGCCGCGCTGCACCAGGGCGTGCAGGCGGGGCAGCTCGTCCCGGTCGGTGGCGACGATCAGCTTGCCGGTGACGGCGTGCGCGATGTCGTACTCGGCGCAGAACTTGACCAGCTCGGCGGCGCCGCGGACCGCGTACCGCGCCTTGAGGGAGCCGGGGCGGTAGTAGATGCCGCTGTGGATGACGCCGCTGTTGCGGCCGGTCTGGTGGCGGGCCGGGCCCGGTTCCTTCTCCAGCACCATGACCTGCGTGCCCGGCGCCCGGCGCGTGATCGCGTACGCCGTCGACAGGCCGACGATCCCGCCGCCGATCACCAGCACGTCACAGTCGTAGGCGATCTTCCGCACCTGCTCCACCTCCCGGTTCCGATAGTGCACTGCGCCACTGACAATGCCCTCAAACCCGGGAGGCGGCCGTCGTCGGGCCCGGAGTGTCCCGGGATCGTCCCGGGGTCACGCGAGGATCATGCCGGGGTCGCGCAGGGATCACGCCGGGGCCATGAGCAGCGGGCGGGCCCGCTCGCGCAGCTCCACGACGCGCGGCTCGTCGCCGTACGGCTCCAGGCGGTGCAGCAGGTCCCTCACGTACTCCGTGGTCCGCGCGGACGATATCCGGCCGGCGACCTCCACCGCGCGGACGCCCTGCGCGCAGGCCGCGTCCAGATTGCCGGACTCCAGTTCGGCGACCGCGCCGACGAGCAGCCGCAGTCCGTGCGAACGGACGAACTCCTCGGTGGGCTGCGAGAGGGCCTGCTCGGTGAAGCGGCGGACCTGGCGGGGTGCCTTCAGGTCGCGGTAGCACTCGGCCGCGTCGGCGGCGAAGCGGTCGTAGGAGTAGAAGGCGAGCCAGGACGGGTCGTGGTCGCCGGGGCGGGCGCGCTCCAGCCAGCTCTCGGCCGCCTTCAGGGCCGCACCGGCCGCCTGGGCGTCTCCCGCGCGCGCGTGGGCCCGTGCCTCGACCAGCCGGAAGAAGCTCATGGTGCGGGCCGTGGCCAGGCCCCGGTTGCGTTCCAGGGCGGCCTGGGCGAGGTCCACGCCCTCGTCGCCGAAGCCCCGGTAGGTGGCCTGCAGCGACATCGACGCCAGGACATAGCCCCCCAGGGGGACGTCCGCCGCCGCGCGGGCCAGGCGCAGGGCCTGGATGTAGTAGCGCTGGGCGGCCTCCTGCTGACCGGTGTCGAAGGCCATCCAGCCCGCGAGGCGGGTGAGTTCGGCGCTGGCCCCGAACAGGGCGCGTCCGACCTCGTCGGAGTAGGAGCCCAGCAGGAGCGGGGCGGCCTCGACGCGCAGGCACTCGGGGACCATGGACGAACGCCAGTCGCCGCCGCCGTACTTGGAGTCCCAGCGCCGGGCGTCCTCGGCGGCCTCGCGCAGCTTCCGCACATCGCTGTGGCCGACTTTGATCGGTGCGCCGGAGCCCTCCGCGGGGCTCGCCTCGCGCGCCACCGAGCTGTCGGCCGGGGTTATCAGCCACCGTGAGGCGGGCGTCGCGTAGGCGCTCACCGCGAACGAGCCGGCGAGGGACTGCCAGATGCCGCCGGAGCCGGCGCGGCGCCCGGCGAGGTCGAGGCGGTACAGCTCGGTCGCGGACTTCACCGCCTGGCCGACGTCCCGGGGGAAGGCGAGGCCGACCTCGGGCGCGGGGTCCGCGTCCGCCAGGCCGATCTCGTGCAGCGGCACCGGTCGGCCCAGCTTCTGGCCGATGGCCGCCGCGATGAGGTGCGGTGCGGCACCCTGCGGGACCATGCCCTTGGACACCCAGCGGGCCACCGACGTCTTGTCGTACCGGAGCGTCAACCCGCGCTGCGCGCCCAGGTCGTTGACGCGTCGTGCGAGTCCCGCGTTGCTGATTCCCGCGAGGGCGAGAACGGCGCCGAGTTTTTCGTTCGGCCCGCGTTGCTCCCTGGACATGCGCCACCCCTCGACACAGACGGCTGCCGTACTGGCATAACCACGCGGCATTCGTAAACCCAGCGTAGTTCGCCGCATCCCAAGCGTTAAGGGGCATTGTTCCGGATGGCGGGATTGTGGTCCGTACGGGAGCACGGGCCCTTTACGCACCGTTGCGGCGTGCTCCCGTTGTGTGGCCGTGCGCCTGTGTGTGCGCTCTTCTCCGGCCATGCCGGGAGCGGTTCCATGGCTTCTGCGTGGGTCGGCCCGCTGTACTGCCAGTGGGCTGGGGGACACCGCCGCCTCACATCCCCGCG
This sequence comes from Streptomyces glaucescens, assembly GCF_002154375.1. GTDB lineage: Bacteria > Actinomycetota > Actinomycetes > Streptomycetales > Streptomycetaceae > Streptomyces > Streptomyces glaucescens. The sequence continues at coordinate 13,902 of NZ_MUND01000145.1, forward strand.
GGCGGCGGTCCGGCCCGGGGGGCGAGTCCCGTTTCCCGGGCCGTGCGCCCGTTCGGTGATGCGCAGAGCCTGTACGGAGCGTGCGCGGCGCGGGCGGCGGGAGCATCTCGTGGTCTTGGAATGGCCGAAAGTCGCCCCCGTGGTCGAGCCGTGATCTCCCCGGCGACCATGTGATTTGAGGGCGCGTTGGGGGTTTTCAGGGGGCGTATCGGGGGCGCATTCGCGTCGACGTGGTTTCGCAATCTCCGTATCCAGGGCGGGCGTTGAGGTCGGCGGGCCTTTGCCCGGGGCGCATGCCAGGGCGCGTGGGGCGCATTCACGGGGTCATCAGCGGCTCCGCCGACGTTCCCCGGCGCGTCCTTCGTGGCAGCATGGTGACCGGTTCCTGCGGTGCACTGGTTGTCCACAGCTTGTGGAGGCGTCGATGCGGTGGTTGGTGGGGTGGAGCAGCACCGCCGCGGGCGCCGCCCGCATCGGCACGGCGGGCGCCACCGGATACGACGGCGAGACCCTCCACCCGGTCGGCAGCCAGCTCCTGTGGGGCGACCCCGACCCGCTGTGGGCGGTCGGCGACTGGCGCCCCGACGAGGTGCGCGTGGTCACCGCCGACCCGCAGACCCGGATCGCCGTCCTCGGCACCTGCGGCGCCAGCGACGAACAACTGCGGGTCGGGCTCTTCGCGGCGCGCGGCGGCGCACTGCGGCATCTGACCGCCTGGCCGGGCAGCTACACGGCCGTCGTCCAGGTCGGGCGCCGCGTCACCGTCTGCGGCGACCTCGCGGGCGCCCGTCCCGTCTTCCACGCCCCCTGGGCCGGCGGCACCGCCTACGCCACCGCCGCGCTCCCGCTCGCCGACCTCATCGAGGCCAACCTCGACTTCGGCCACCTCGCCGCGCTGCTGGCCGCCCCGGACGTCCCGGCCGCGGTGCACGAGTCCACCCCGTACGACGGCGTACGGCGCATCCCCCCGGGGCACGCGCTGATCCTTCGCGCCGGGGCGCGCGAGATCGCCGGGTACGAGCAGGTCGCCTCCCTGGCGGTGGCCGCGCCCCCCGCCGACCCCGGCCGCGCGGTGGACGCCGTACGCGACGCCCTGGTGGAAGCGGTACGGACCCGGCTCTCCGCACCACGGCACGTCCCCGGCTCCGGCATCGACCCCGGGCCCGTCCCCGGCATGGGCCCGGCGGAACGGCGCGCCGCGCGCGGGATGCCGGTTCCGGGCATCGGCGCCGACCTCTCCGGCGGCCCCGCCTCGGCGACCCTCGCCCTGCTCGCCGCGGGCCTGCCCGGGATGCCGGGCACCGTCCTCGGGCACGGCACCGGCGCCGGGGAACGGCTGCTCGCCGTCACCTTCAACGACCTGGCCGTCGGCGGCCGGGAGGCCGAACTGGAACGGGCCGGCGCGCTCGCCGCCGGGCCCCGGCTGCACCACGTCGTGGTCACCGGCGGCGAGGAGACCCTGCCGTACGCCGAACTGGACGGCCCGCTGACCGACGAGCCCAGCTCCTGCCTGGTGACCGCCGCCCGGCACCGTGCCCGGCTCGCCGCGGGCAGCGCCGACCACCTCACCGGCTACGGCGCCCGCCAGGTCCTCGACGCCCACCCCGCCCGGCTCGCCGACCTCCTGATGGACCGCCGGCGCCGGCACCTGGTGCGCCCGGTGGCCGCGCTGGCGAAGGCGGACGGCTCGGTACTGGTCCCCGCGCGCGTGTACGCCGCGGCCCGCCGCCTCGCCCGGACGCCCTACCGCGCGGGCGTCGAGAACCTCGCCGGACAGCTCATGGAGCGCTGCTTCGAGGAACCCGGAGGCGCCACCGGGGCGTCCCTCGCGGCGCTCACCTGGGCCAGACCCGGTCCCGCCGCGCGCTGGCTGACCGGGGAGGCACTCGCTGAAGTATCGGTTCGGCTCCAGACCGCGATCCAGCGGACCGCCGTCGGCCCCGACCGCCGCCCCGGCGACTTCCGCGCCCGCGCGGCCCTCGCCCGCACCGCCGCCGACGTCCGCGTCCTCGAGCAGGCCGCCGAGATCCGCTTCCAGCGCCTGCACACGCCCTTCCTGGACAACCAGGTCGTCCGCGCCTGCCGCGAGCTGCCCGAGGCGCTGCGGGTGCAGCCCGGGGCGCGCGCCGCGATCCTGCGCACCGTGCTGACCGGCGCCGGAGTCACCGAACTGCCACCCGGCTGGGGCGCCACCTCCCAGGCTCCTGCGGCCGCCGCCGCCCGCACCGGACTGCGCGTCGCGACCGACTCCCTGATGGGCCTCTTCGACACCCCGCTGCTGGCGCAGGCGGGCCTGGTCGAGGCCCGCGTCGTCCGCAAGGCGGTGCGCAGCGCCGCCGAGGGCGAGCCGCTGCCCCTGGACGGCCTCGCCGACCTGGTCTCCCTGGAACTCTGGCTCCGTCGCCTCCTCGCCCGCCGAGGCACCTGCTGGACCGGCACCCCCGCCCGCGCGCGTGCGGTCCCGGCGGGGATCGTCCCGCAGCGGGGGGCGCTGGGGGCGGGAGCCACGGTACGGCGGGCGTAGAGGGCCTTCCGCACGCGTGCGCCACTTGCGCGTCCAGGCCCGTGGCGGGGAGGGACTGCCACGGGGGTGCTGTCCCGCGGGGCGCGCTCTCCCAGGGGGCGTGCCTTCCTACGGCACGCAGGTCATCCCGCGGGGCGTGCTCACCCACGGACCGCGCTCTCCCGCAGGGCGCCCGCCCCGCCACCGTCACCCCGGCGACAATGACCCGGTGCGGTACAGAATCCTGGGGGTCAGCCAGGCGGAGGACGGGCAGGGCGGAGTCGTGTCCGTCGGGGGGCCACGCGTGCGTGCCCTGCTCGCCGCGCTTGCCGCGCGGGCCGGGCGGGTCACCGCTCCCGCGGACCTGATCGACGACGTCTGGGCGGACGACCCGCCGCAGGACGCCCAAGCCGCACTCCAGGCGCTGGTCGGGCGGCTGCGCCGCGCCGTCGGCAGGGAGGCCGTGGTCTCCGAGCCCGGCGGCTACCGGCTCGCCGCCGACCGGGACGACGTCGACCTGTTCGTCTTCGAACGGCTCGTCCGGCAGGGCATCGCCGCCCTGGACCGCGGCGAGCCGGCCGCCGCCGCCCGCGACCTGGCCGACGCCCTCGCCCTGTGGCGCGGCCCCGCCCTCGCCGACCTCCCGGACCGCACCGCCGCCGCCCGCCCGGAGGCGCTGCGGTCCGGGAGGTC
>NZ_MUND01000146.1 GCF_002154375.1 Streptomyces glaucescens
GCCCCGGCCGACCCGGCCGCGCAGCTGGTGCAGCTGGGACAGGCCGAAGGTGTCGCCGCGCTCCACGATCAGGGTGTTGGCGTTGGAGATGTCGATGCCGGACTCGACGATCGTCGTCGACACCAGCACGTCGAACTTCTTCTCCCAGAAGTCGACGACGACCTGCTCCAGGGCCGACTCCGACATCTGGCCGTGCGCGGTGGCGATCCGCGCCTCGGGCACGATGTCCCGCAGCCGGGCCGCCGCGCGGTCGATCGACTCGACCCGGTTGTGGATGTAGAAGACCTGGCCCTCGCGCAGCAGCTCGCGGCGGATCGCCGCGCCGATCTGCTTCTCCTCGTACGGCCCGACGAAGGTGAGCACCGGGTGCCGTTCCTCCGGCGGGGTGGTGATCGTGGACATCTCGCGGATGCCGGTGACCGCCATCTCCAGGGTGCGCGGGATCGGTGTCGCGGACATCGTCAGCACGTCCACGTTGGCCCGCAGCTTCTTCAGCTGCTCCTTGTGCTCGACGCCGAAGCGCTGCTCCTCGTCGACGATGACCAGCCCGAGGTCCTTGAACTTGGTCTCGGAGGAGAACAGCCGGTGGGTGCCGATGACCACGTCCACCGAGCCCTCGCGCAGGCCCTCCAGGACCGCTTTGGCCTCGGTGTCGGTCTGGAAGCGGGAGAGCGCCTTCACGTTCACCGGGAACTGCGCGTACCGCTCGCTGAACGTCCCGAAGTGCTGCTGCACCAGCAGTGTGGTCGGCACCAGCACGGCGACCTGCTTGCCGTCCTGGACGGCCTTGAAGGCGGCGCGGACGGCGATCTCCGTCTTGCCGTAGCCGACGTCGCCGCAGATCAGGCGGTCCATGGGGACCGTCTTCTCCATGTCCTCCTTGACCTCGGCGATGGTGGTGAGCTGGTCGGGGGTCTCCGCGTAGGGGAAGGCGTCCTCCAGCTCGCGCTGCCACGGGGTGTCCGGCGCGAAGGAGTGCCCGGGGGCGGCCATGCGGGCGCTGTAGAGCTTGATCAGGTCGGCGGCGATCTCCTTGACGGCCTTCTTGGCGCGCGCCTTGGTCTTGGTCCAGTCGGCGCCGCCGAGCCGGTGCAGGGTGGGCGCCTCGCCGCCGACGTACTTGGTGATCTGCTCCAGCTGGTCGGTGGGGATGTACAGCCGGTCGCCGGGCTGGCCGCGCTTGGCGGGGGCGTACTCCACCACCAGGTACTCGCGGGTGGCGCCCTGCACGGTGCGCTGCACCATCTCGATGTACCGGCCGACGCCGTGCTGCTCGTGGACGATGTGGTCGCCCGGCTCCAGGGTGAGCGGGTCGATCGTCTTGCGGCGCCGCGCGGGCATGCGGGTGCCGTCCCGGCCGGCCGCCTTCTGCCCGGACAGGTCGGTCTCGGTGAGCACCGCGAGCCTCAGGCCGGGGTCGACGAAGCCGTGGTCGATGGAACCGCACGCCACGTGCACCACCGACGGGGTGAGCTCGGCGAGGTCGGTCTCCAGGCGGGCGGCGATGCCCTCCCCGCCGAGCACCTCGACGGTGCGGGCGGCCGGGCCGTGGGCCTCGGTGACGTAGACCGTGCGCCAGCCGTCGGCGAGCCAGCCCTTGGTGTCGGCGAGCGCCTTGGCGGTGTCCCCGCGGTAGGTGTCGGGGGCGCGCATGCCGAGCTTGAGGGTGTCGGCCTCCTCCAGGGCGTCGTCCGCGGCGAACGGCGACACCGACCACCACATGATGTCCAGCTCGCGCGCGCGGTCGCGGACGTCGGCGATGGACCACAGGGAGGCCGCGCCGACGTCGATGGGCGCCTCGCCGCCGCCCGCGGTGGCCGCCCAGGACGCCTGGAGGAACTCCTGCGAGGTCGCGACGAGGTCGGAGGCGCGGGTGCGCACCCGCTCCGGGTCGCAGACGACGGCCATCGAGCCCTTGGGCAGCACGTCGAGCAGCAGCTCCATGTCGTCGACGAGGACGGGGGCCAGCGACTCCATGCCCTCCACGGCGATGCCCTCGGCGATCTTGCCGAGGAGTTCGCCCAGCTCCGGGTGTTGTTCGGCGAGCGCGGCGGCCCGCTCCCGGACCTCCTGCGTCAGCAGCAGCTCGCGGCAGGGCGGGGCCCACAGGCCGTGCTCGGCGACCTCCAGGGAGCGCTGGTCGGCGACCTTGAAGTAGCGGATCTCCTCGACGTCGTCGCCCCAGAACTCGATGCGCAGGGGGTGTTCCTCGGTGGGCGGGAACACGTCGAGGATGCCGCCGCGGACGGCGAACTCGCCGCGCTTCTCGACCAGCTCCACGCGCGCGTAGGCGGCAGCGGCGAGGGCTTCCACGACCTCGTTCAGATCCGCCGTCCCGCCTGACCTGAGCGCCACCGGTTCCAGGTCGCCGAGGCCCTTGACCTGCGGCTGGAGCACGGAGCGGACGGGCGCGACGACGACCTGGACCGGGCCGGTCTCCGGGTCGTCGGGGCTGGGGTGGGCCAGGCGGCGCAGCACGGCGAGCCGGCGGCCCACGGTGTCGCTGCGCGGGGAGAGGCGCTCGTGCGGCAGGGTCTCCCAGGACGGGTACTCCACGACGCCGTCCGGCGGCAGCAGGGAGCGCAGCGCCGCGGCCAGGTCCTCGGCCTCGCGGCCCGTGGCCGTGACCGCGAGCACGGGGCGGGCGGACTCGCGGGCCAGCGCGGCGATCGCGAAGGGGCGGGCCGCCGGAGGGCCGACCAGGTCGACGTGCATCCGGTTGCCGTCCGCGGCCGCCTTGATCGCTTCCGCGAGTGCGGCGTCCTTGACGACGGCGTCGAGCAGACCGTGCAGGCTCATGGAGGGGCTATCCGTTCCGGTGATGGGCAACGCGAATCGCCCGACGCGTGATACGGCCGGGGGTCCCCAGCCTACGTACGGCCGGGAGGTCTCCAGCCTACGACGGTGCGCCGACAGCCGCCGGACCCGTGGACGACGGGCCCCGCTGTGGACAACGCCGTCCCCCGAACGAGGCCCGGTCCCACGGCCGGGCCCGGTCACGGCCCGCTCCGCCCGCGCACAGTGAAGCGCCCGGTGCCGGGAAGCGGATCTCCGCTCCCCGGCACCGGGCGTACCCCCGCGACCCCCGTACGCGAGGGCGGACCATGGGCACTGATGGGCGGGCTAGTCGGTGGCGATGGCGTTCAGGACGTTCATGCGGCCCGCGCGGAACGCCGGGATCAGTGCCGCGAACAGGCCCACGAAGGCCGATCCGACGAACACCCCGCCGATCGTCGGCCACGGGATGTCGAGGACCTTCAGGCCCTCCAGGGCGAGCAGCTGCTGCGCGGTGGCGCCCCACACCATGCCGAGCCCGAGGCCGAGCAGCGCGCCGAACAGGGCGATGACCACCGACTCCAGGCGGATCATCCGGCGCAGCTGACGGCGCGAGAGGCCGATCGCCCGCATCAGGCCGATCTCCCGGGTGCGCTCGACGACCGACAGCGCCAGGGTGTTCACCACACCCAGGATCGCGACGATGATCGCGAGGCCCAGCAGGCCATAGATCATGTTCAGCAGCTGGCCGACCTGGTCCTTCAGGGCCTCCTTGTAGTCGGTCTGGTCCCGGACCTGGTACTGCGGGAAGTCGTGCAGCGCCGTCTTGAGCGCCTGGTAGGCAGCTTCCTGCTGGCCCTCCTTCGCCGTGGCGAAGACGAGGATGTCGAGCGGCATGTCCTCGGCCGGCACGTACTTCGCGACGGTGGTGATCGAGGCGTACATCGCGCCCTTGTCGACGACGACCTCGTCACTGGTGATCGCGCGGACCGTGAGGGTCGCGGTGGTGCCGTCCTTGAAGTCGACCTTCACCGGCGAGCCGATCTTGATGCCGTGCTCCTCGGCGAAGCCCTCGAAGACGGACATCGAGTCGGGCCGGTAGGCGTTGGCGAGGTCGCCGGCCACCGTCTTGGTGCGCACGTCCTCGGCGTAGGAGGGGTCGGCTGCGTTGATCGTCTCGTTCTTCGACCGCTCGCCGTCGGGGGTGATCAGATCGGCGTCGAGGATCTTGTACTCGGTGACCCGCTCCAGCCCGTCCACCGACTTCACGGCCCGCACGGCCTGCTCGGTGATCGGCTGGGTCTGGTCGTTCTGGATGATGAAGTCGGTGCCGACGGTCTTGTCGAGCTGGTCGGTCGCCGAGGCGACCATGGAGGAGCCGACCACCGACAGGCACGCCACCAGGGCGAGGCCGATCATCAGCGCGGCGCCGGTGGCGCCGGTGCGGCGCGGGTTGCGCAGCGCGTTGCGTTCGGCCATCCGTCCGACCGGCCCGAAGGCCCGCAGCAGGACGACGCTGAGCACCCGCACCACGCCGGCGGCGAGCACCGGTCCGACGACCACGAACCCGATCAGGGAGGCCACCACGCCCAGGCCCAGCCAGAGCGAGCCGTCGCTCGCCTGGTCGGCGGCGGTCGCCAGGTAGAGGGCGTAGCCGCCGGCGCCGGTCAGCAGCAGCCCGAGCACGGCGCGCACGACGCCGGCCTTGGCGTCGGCGGGGGTGCCCGCGTCGCGCAGCGCGGCCATCGGGGAGATGCGGCCGGCGCGGCGGGCCGGGAGGTAGGCGGCGAGGACGGTGACGACGACGCCGAGGACCAGGCCGAGCACCGGGGTCGTCCAGGCGATCGTCAGGTCGTCGGTGGACAGTTCCATGCCCATCTGGCCCATGAGCTTCATGAGCCCGACCGCCAGGCCGACGCCCGCGGCGACGCCGAGCACCGAACCGACGACGCCGAGCAGCAGGGCCTCGACCAGCACGGACCGGTTGACCTGCTTGCGGCTGGAGCCGATGGCCCGCATCAGGCCGATCTCGCGGGTGCGCTGGGCGACCAGCATGGAGAAGGTGTTGATGATCAGGAAGATGCCGACGAGGAAGGCGATCCCGGCGAAGCCGAGCATCGCGTACTTCAGGACGCCCATGAAGTCGCCGACCTCCTCGGCGTTGGCGTCGGCGACCTCCTGGGCGGTCTGCACCTTGTAGGCGCCGTCGAGCGCGGCGGAGACGTCCTTCTTCAGCCGGTCGTCGGTGACGCCGCTCTCGGCGGTGACGTTGACGTTGGTGTAGACGCCGGTCTCGCCGACCAGCGTCCGCTGGGCGGTCTCGGTGTCCAGGTAGAACATCGCGGCACCGGGGTTGGTGACGGTGAAGTCGGCGAAGCCGGAGATCTTCGCCCGATGGGTGCCGACGGCCGTGATGACGCCCAGTTCGTCACCGAGCTCCAGGCCGTGCTTGTCGGCGGTGTCCGCGTCGACCATGATCTGGCCGGCGTTCCTCGGGGCCGCGCCGGAGGTGATCTCCATGGTGCGGGCGTCGTTGGTGTTCCAGTTGCCGACGATGGTCGGGGCGCCGCTGGACGGCGAGAGGCTGTCCTTGTCGGCGTCGACGACGGTCACCGAGGTCGAGAAGACGGTCCCCTCGGCCGACTTCACGCCCCGCACGCCCTGCACCTCGTCGAGGACGGCGGCGGGCATCACGGGCGGCTTGCCGTTGCCGGAGGTGGTCTCGCCGGTGTCCGAGGACTTCTTGGCGCTGACCGTGACGTCGGAGGAGGTGGCGGCGAACAGCTTGTCGAACGTCGTGTTCATGGTGTCCGTGAACACCAGCGTGCCGCACACGAACGCCACCGACAGCAGCACCGCCACGGCCGACAGGGCCATGCGCCCCTTGTGCGCGAGGAAGTTGCGCATCGAGGTCTTCAGCACGGTCATGACGTACGCCCCCGGGCGTCGAAGTCCTTCATGCGGTCCAGGACCTGCTCGGCGGTCGGGTTGTACATCTCGTCGACGATCCGCCCGTCGGCGAGGTACAGCACGCGGTCCGCGTAGGAGGCGGCCACCGGGTCGTGGGTGACCATCACGATGGTCTGGCCCAGGTCGCTGACCGAGCGGCGCAGGAAGCCGAGGACTTCGGCGCCCGCGCGGGAGTCGAGGTTCCCGGTCGGCTCGTCACCGAAGATGATCTCGGGGCGGGCGGCCAGGGCGCGGGCCACGGCGACGCGCTGCTGCTGGCCGCCGGAGAGCTGGGTCGGCCGGTGCTTGAGCCGCCCGGCGAGACCGACGGTGTCCACCACGCGGTCCAGCCAGTCCTGGTCGGGCTTGCGGCCGGCGATGTCCATGGGCAGCGTGATGTTCTCGATCGCGTTCAGCGTCGGCAGCAGATTGAACGCCTGGAAGATGAACCCGATCCGGTCCCGCCGCAGCTGGGTGAGCTTCTTGTCCTTCAGGCCGGTGATCTCGGTCTCGTCCAGGTAGATCTGACCGGACGTCACGGTGTCGAGCCCGGCGAGGCAGTGCATCAGGGTGGACTTGCCGGACCCGGAGGGGCCCATGATCGCGGTGAACTGGCCGCGGGCGATGTCCACGTCGACATGGTCGAGGGCGACGACGCGGGTCTCCCCGGCTCCGTAGGCCTTGACGACCTGCCGCGCCCGCGCGGCAACGGCCGTACGCCCTCCAGTGCCCCCGTGCCTGGGAATGGTCACAGCCGATGTCACGGTATGTCTCCTATGTCGGTCAACTGGTGGTCGCGCTGATCCGGTGATCCGGTCGTCCGGTCGTCCGTCGGTCCGGTCGTCCGCCGGTCCGTCGGACTCGCACGAAGTGGTTACGCGAATGAGTCTCGCGGTCGGAGGGGGTGCGGTTCGATGGTGCTCGGCCCCCTCCTCTACGGGGGAAAACCCCACCCCCCGAGCTGCGGTACGCCGGTGCCGGCGGCGCCCTCAGCGGCGTAAAGCCAGGTTAAGGACGACCCCCGCCCCGTCTCGTCCTCCGCCGGGACGAAGCCTCCCCGGGCCGATGTACGGAGGAACCCCTAGGGGCCGTCCACCGGCAGGCGGACTCCGCCTCGGGGTCGCCGTCCGCCCTTCGGACCACCCAGGCTGCACCCTCCCGCTGCGTCAGGGGCAAGTGCGAAGCTGTGCTGCGGCAGATAGGTGCAAGGGGAAGGAATCTTGTGAGCCAGGGGGACACCGAGCCGGCGAGCCAGCGCGGCACCGGCGCACGCGCGGCGGACACCGCCGGCCGCACGCACGACACCCGGGGCCGCGGCGCCGTCGTCGCCGCGCTGATGCTCTCCATGGCGCTCGCCGCGCTCGACTCCACGATCGTCTCCACCGCCGTGCCGCAGATCGTCGGCGACCTCGGCGGCTTCTCCGTCTTCTCCTGGCTGTTCTCCGGCTATCTGCTCGCCGTCACCGTCAGCCTCCCGGTGTACGGCAAGCTCTCCGACACCTTCGGCCGCAAGCCGGTGCTGATCGTCGGGGCGGCCGTCTTCCTCCTCGGCTCGCTGCTGTGCGCGCTGGCCTGGAACATGGCCGCGCTCATCGCCTTCCGCGTCGTCCAGGGCCTGGGCGGCGGCGCCCTCCAGGGCACGGTGCAGACCCTCGCCGCCGACCTCTACCCGCTCGAGGAACGCCCGAGGATCCAGGCCAGGCTGTCCACCGTGTGGGCGGTCTCGGCGGTCGCCGGACCCGCGGTGGGCGGCCTGCTCGCCGCCTACGCCGACTGGCGCTGGATCTTCCTCGTCAACCTCCCCGTCGGCTCGCTCGCGCTGTGGCTGATCGTCCGTCACCTCCACGAGCCGCAGCGGGCGAAGACCGCGCCCCGCGCGCGCGTGGACTGGGCGGGCGCCCTCGCGGTGTTCGCCTGCGGCGGGGTGCTGCTCACCGCGCTGGTGCAGGGCGGAGTGGCCTGGCCGTGGTGGTCGGCGCCGTCCCTGGCACTGTTCGGCACCGGCCTCGCGCTGGTGGCGGTGGTGGTGCTGGTGGAGCGCCGGGCGGCCGAGCCGATCATCCCCGGCTGGGTCTGGCGGCGCCGCACGATCGCGGCCGTCAACCTGGCCCTGGGCGCGCTGGGCCTGCTGATGGTGGCCCCCGCGGTGTTCCTGCCGACGTACGCCCAGTCGGTGCTCGGCCTCGGCCCCGTCGCCGCCGGATTCGTGCTCTCCGTATGGACGCTCAGCTGGCCGGTGTCGGCCGCGCTCAGCCAGCACGTGTACCGCAGGATCGGCTTTCGCGACACGGCCATGCTGGGCATCGGCACCGCCGCCCTGATCCTCGCCGCGTTCCCGCTGCTGCCCTACCCGGGCGAGGCCTGGCAGCCGACGCTGCTGATGCTGCTGCTCGGCGCCGCCCTCGGACTGTTCCAGCTGCCGCTGATCGTCGGCGTGCAGTCGACGGTCGGCTGGGCCGAACGCGGCACCACCACCGCGTCGGTGCTGTTCTGCCGGCAGACCGGCCAGACTCTCGGCGCCACCCTCTTCGGCGCGATCGCCAACGGCGTGCTGGCCGCACGCATCGGCGGCGCCGGCGACCTCGACACCGTCGCCCGCGGCCTGGACAGCGCCGCCGCCGCCGAGACCACCCGCCGGGCGACCGCGGACGCGGTGCACGCCGTGTACCTGGGCGCGGCGGGAGCGGCGGCACTGGCCTTCCTGGTCCTGCTGCTCCTCGCCCCGCGCCGCTTCCCGGTCCGCACGGAGGACCCGGCCTGACCGCACCCCGCCCGCCGGAAAACCAGGTGCCCCGCGGCGGCGTCCGGTCATACGCTCGGCGGATGGTGACCTTGGAGCGGCTGCGGGCCGGGCATGCGGAGGCGTTGCTGGGCTTCGAGCGGGAGAACCGGGAGTACTTCGCCCGCGCGGTGCCCGACCGCGGTGACGCGTACTTCGCCGAGTTCACCGACCGCCTCCGCGCGCTGCTCGCCGAACAGGCCGCCGGGATCTGCCACTTCCACGTCGTCCTGGACGCGGACGGGCGGCTGGTCGGCCGGGTCAACCTGGTCGACGTCGCGGACGGCACGGCCGAACTCGGCTACCGCGTGGGGGAACGCGCCGCGGGCCAGGGCGTCGCCACCGCGGCGGTACGGCTGGTGTGCGAGGAGGCGGCCACGGCGTACGGGCTGCGCGCGCTCACCGCGGTCACCACGCTGGACAACGCCGCCTCCCGTGCCGTACTGCGGCGCTGCGGGTTCACCGAGGCGGGCTCCCTGACCGTCGACGGCCGACCCGGACTCCGCCACCGACGCGCACTCCTGCCCTAGGCCGTGTCCGC
>NZ_MUND01000147.1 GCF_002154375.1 Streptomyces glaucescens
CGCACCGGACGCCGCAGGGCCGTCCTGCGGACGACGACGGGAGTTCGACGACACCCCCTAGTGATCGGGCTCGGCGACCGCGACCACCACCTGCCCGCCGCCGAGGAAGTGCAGCCTGTCGAGTGTCCGGTGCCAGCGCCAGGATTCGGCGCGGTAGAAGCAGAGGTCGGTCGGGACGGGTGAGTCGCGCAGGTCGGCGGCGAGGCTGCCCGGCGGGAAGGCGGCGGCCCGGGCCCGCAGGGGATCGGGGGAGCCGGCCCATTCCTCGACGGGCACCGGCATGGTCCAGGGCTCTCCCGTGTTGGGGGTGAACCACCGTGTGGCACCGATGATCAGCGAAGCGGGATCGGACCCCCTGGCCGGGGCCTGACGCACCGCCTCTTCGACGACGCGGACGACCGTCAGCAACAGGGCGGGCAACGACTCGGCGAGCAGCACCAGTTCCGGCTCGTCGCGCAGTGCGTCGGCGTCCCCGGGGACGGAGACCACGTACCCCCACTGCCCGGTGGCCGGGTCGATCCGCACGTGGGCGAGGGAGACGCTGCGCGGGCCGTGGCCGACGCGGGCCAGCGGCCAGTACGGACCGCCGTCGCCGCCGATGATCCGGTCGAGCGCGGCATCGACCCGCTGCCAGGGCTCACCGGGCATCAGCCGCAGGGCCGGCATTCCCGCCACGCGTACCTCGCCGATGGCTCGCAGTACCGTCCGCACGTCCGGCGGGACGGGGACCGGCCACTGGTCGAGTAGCGCGTCGGCGGTTCCCTCGGCGAGGGTCACCAGCCGCGGGAACCGCCGGGCCAGCGCTCGCAGCCTGGACACGGCCGTGGCCGCGGCGTCGTCGGGGATCCGGTGCCGCCGGACGGGCCGGCCCAGGAAGTCGCCGCTGACGTCGCTCTCCAGCAGCAGGACGCGTCCACCGCCGACGAGCCGGTAGTCGACGTCGCTGCCGCTGGTGTCCGCCGTGCCCCCGTCGTAGGTGAAGTACGGCTCCCAGGAGATCGCGCACGGGTAGCCGGGCAGATCCCTCAGATCGGCGACGTCGACGAGGCTGTGCCCCGTGCCGACGAGCGCGGCGAGTTCCGCGTCCGGGCCCTCGGCGACCTCGATGGACGGCACGGCGGCGATGGTGAAGGGCGGCGGCTCGAAAGGGCCGGTGCGGTCGTGCGGGGTTCCCTCGGCGAGGCGGCGGACGAGGATCTGCAGCCAGGGCACGAATCCCGGTGCCTCCACCGTGAACGCGTACTCGTCGACGCCGGCGACGGAAAGCACCGGCCCCCAGTCCGGTGCCGTCCCGTCGCCCGCCACGGTCAGGACGTCGCCGCGCGGCGTCAGGGCCCAGGTCGCGCCCTCGGTGGTCGAGCGAACGCGCGGGCGCCCGGACGGCCCGAACGCGTACCGCTGCCGGCCTGCCGTGACACCCCCCACGGCGCGCAGCACGACGCGCACGGCCTCGGGCACCCGTACGGGCCAGCCGTCCAGCTCCGTGTCGGGGAAGCCGTCCAGCAGCGTGATCTCACCGGGGTGCTGACCGGCGAGATCACGCAACGCCGTCACCACCGCCTCGGCCGCCGCGCTCACGTCACGGTCGCCGTGTCCCTCGTACGTCACTTCCGCCCCCGTCGAACTGTCGGTCCTGCTGGTGCGGAAGGGAGCCTACGATGTCAGCCGGCGTGGCACAGCGCGTGGTCGACGAGGTCGTTCAACGCCTCTTCCTGACGGGCCGTCTCCCGCGGATCCGCCGAGCGGCTGTGCGCGGAGACGGTGATGGTGCGCCGTCCGTCCGTGGTGGTGGCGGCACGGACGACGTATCCGAAGCCGCTCCCCCCGTGCCCCAGGTATCCGCCCCCGCAGGACAGGGGGGTGAAGAACAGACCCAGCCCGTCCCGGGTGCCCGGCGGATGACCGCCGTCCCGCGGCACCGGGACCGTGGTCCGCATGGCGGCGAGTTCGGCGGGCTTCAGCAGCCGGCCGCCGGCCAGGGCACCGAAGAAGCGGTTGAGGTCGCGGGCCGTGCCGGTCATCGAGCCGTCGGCGCCGCTGTCGAAGGGCCGGTAGGGAAGCGTGGTGTCGATCATCGGGCCGTCCGCGGTGAACTGCTGGTAGTCGGCCGCGTGCGGCTGTGGCAGGAAGGGCCAGGTGCCGGGGGTGCCGGTGTGCCGGAGTCCGAGGGGGCGCAGGACCCGGTCGTGGACCTGCCGCTCCCAGGTGCGGCCGGTGACCTTCTCGATGATCATCCCGGCGAGTACGTAGTTCGTGTTGGAGTACGCCCAGCCGGTGCCCGGCGGAAAGGCGGGCTCATGACGCAGGGCCAGGCGCACCAGCTCTTCGGGACGGTACGCGCGCCACCGGTGGGCGAAGTAGGTCCGGGCGCTCGGTTCGGGGAAGACGTCGTGGACGTAGTCTGGCAGGCCGCTGGTGTGCTGCAGCAGCTGGCGGACGGTGATGGCCCGGCCGTCGTGTCCCGGTCCGGACACCACTTCGGGGAGCAGTTGCTCCACCGTCTGGTCGAGGGAGATCCGCTGCTCGCCCACCAGTTGCAGTACGACCGTGGCGACGAAGGTCTTGGTGGTGCTGCCCAGGCGCAGGTATCCGCTCTCCGGGACCGGGCGGCCGGTGGCCAGGTCTCCCACCCCGGACCGGGCCGTGACCGTCCCGCCCGGGGTCTCCAGACGGACCGCGACTCCCGTGACGCCGGCCTCCCGCAGGGCGTCGGCGTCACGCTGCACGGAGCGGGTCAGGCCGGAGGTGTCCGGCGCGGCCGAGGCCGCCGCCGACGACGGCAAGGACGCGACGGCGAGCCCGAGCAGCGCGGCCGGCACCCATGAACGACGAATGATCATGACGTCGAGGCTAGGAACGGCGGCGGCCACCAGCCATCCGGACAACGTCCCTTCCGGTACGGGTGCTGGCTGGATGGACCGCCGCCCGGCTCATCCCCTACGGGGTCTGAGGGATGGCGTCTCCTCGGGCTTCAGCCGGTGGCCGCCTTGACCGTGGCCAGGTCCTCGCCCGTCAGCTCCGCGACGCGGTGCGCCGGCACCCCGGCCGCGAGGGCGCGGGTGAGCAGCGCGTTCCGGCCGTCCGTGCAGGAGCGGTAGGCCAGCAGCTCATCCTCCAGCCGTGCGAGGTCCGGCGGAGCGGTGTGGTGGCGCAGGCGGCTCAGCTCCTCGTCGCCGAGGGGCACGGGCAGCCGCTCGGCGTCCTCCGGGACGGCCGCCGTCTCCTCGGGCGGCACCAGGCGCAGGTCGGGGGAGTCCGCGGTCACCCCCTGGGCCTGGAGCCACGCCTGTACGGCAGGGGTCTCCATACAGGCGAGGTCGCCGACCGCCGCGGGAGGCACACCGAGAGCGTGGGCCGTGCCGGGCAGCAGGACGAGGTAGGCGTCGTCGGTCATCCTCTGCTCCTCACATGAGGGGGCCTTGTCGTCACGGCGTCCCGTATACCCGCGTTCGACGATTGTGGTCGTCCCAACAGCCCGGATGCCGTGGTGGCCGAGAATCGATGCCACCTGAGAGTGAAGCCTTCTGCAGGACCGGCGTCCGCCGCCCGCCCGGCTGGACACTGTGTCCCACCCGGCCGTGACGCCGGCACCCACACCGAAGGCGGAATCATGGCACGAGGCACCGTCCTGCTCGCACTGCGCGAGAACCCCCTGGCCGGAGGGGTGAGCACGGAACAGGTGCGCCGCATCGGCAAGGAGCTGGAGGAGAAGGGCCTCGAGGCGCGCTGGGCCGCCGGCGTCCAGGAGGCACGCGCCGCCCTGCACACCGAGGCCGGGCTGACCGCGGCCGTCGTCGCCTGGGACCTGCCGGGCGGCCCCGGAGCTGCCGCGGACGGCCCGGGCGGAGCGGAGGTCCTGCGCCGGATCCAGCGGCGTTACAAGCGGCTGCCCGTCTTCCTCCTCATGAACGACGATCCCGAACACGACCTGGACCGGCTGCCCCTGTGGGTCTCCGAGGCCGTCGTCGGCTACATCTGGCCACTGGAGGACACCGCCTCCTTCATCGCCGGCCGGGTCGCCGCGGCCGCCCGTGCCTACCACCAGGACATCCTCCCGCCGTTCTTCAAGGCGCTGCGCCGTTTCGACGACGCCCACGAGTACTCCTGGCACACCCCCGCACACTCCGGGGGCGTCGCCTTCCTCAAGTCCGCGACCGGCCGCGCCTTCTTCGAGTACTTCGGTGAGCGCCTGTTCCGCAGCGACCTGTCCGTCTCGGTCGGCGAACTCGGCTCGCTCTTCGAGCACAACGGCCCCATCGGCGCCGCCGAACGCAACGCCGCCCGCGTCTTCGGCGCCGACCGGACGTACTTCGTGCTGCACGGCAACTCGACCGCCGACCGCCTGGTGGGCCACTACAGCGTCACCGCCGACGAGATCGCCCTGGTCGACCGGAACTGCCACAAGTCCGTGCTGCACGGCCTGGTCATCTCCGGCGCCCGCCCCGTCTATCTGGTGCCCACCCGCAACGGCTACGGCCTCGCCGGACCCCTTCCGCCTCACGCCGTCGCCCCGGACGCCGTGGCCGCCCGGGTGGCGGCCAACCCGCTGGCGGCGGGCGCCGTCTCCCCGCGGGCCCAGTACGCCGTCGTGACCAACTCGACCTACGACGGCCTCTGCTACGACACCGTCGCGGTGGCCCACGCCCTCGCCCCGAGCACCCCGCGCCTCCACTTCGACGAGGCGTGGTTCGCGTACGCCCGTTTCCACCCCCTCTACGCCGGGCGGTACGGCATGGCCGTCGGACCCGACACCTTCCAGGGACCCGACCGGCCCACCGTGTTCGCCACCCAGTCCACCCACAAGCTGCTCGCGGCGCTGTCACAGACCGCGATGGTCCACGTCAAGTCGTCCCCGCGGGCACCCGTCGAACACGAGCGGTTCAACGAGACGTTCATGATGCACGGGACCACCTCGCCCCTCTACCCGGCGATCGCCTCCCTCGACGTGGCGACGGCCATGATGGACGGTCCGCAGGGGGAGTGGCTGATCGACGAGGCGGTGAGCGAGGCGATCCGCTTCCGCCAGGCCGTGGTGCGCACCGGGCGCCGGATCGCCGAGGCCGGCGACCGTCCCGGATGGTTCTTCGGCGTATGGCAGCCGGACACGGTCACGGACCCCGCTACCGGGGAACGCGTCGCCTTCGCCGACGCCCCCGCCGGACTGCTGCGCCGCGAGCCCGCGTGCTGGCGTCTGGAGCCCGGCGCGGACTGGCACGGCTTCCCCGGTCTCACCGAGGGCTACTGCCTGCTGGACCCGGTGAAGGTCACGCTGACCTGTCCGGGTGTCAGCGCGAACGGCGAGAGGGCGGCCTGGGGCATCCCGGCGCGGGTGCTCACCGCCTACCTCGCCGATCGTGGCATCGTCGTCGAGAAGACCGACAGCTACACCACCCTCGTCCTGTTCTCGATGGGGATCACCAAGGGCAAGTGGGGCACGCTCCTGGACGCCCTGATGGACTTCAAGTCCCTGTACGACTCCGACGCGCCGCTGGAGCGGGTGCTGCCGGGACTCGTGGAGCAGTACCCGCTCCGCTACGGCGACGGCACGCTGCGCGGGCTGTGCCAGGACATGCACGAGCACCTCACCCGCGGGGAGCTGATCGAGGCCCTCGACGCCGCGTTCCAGGAGCTGCCCCGGCCCGTGGAGCCGCCCCAGCACTGCTACCGGCAGCTGATCAGGGGCGGCACCGAACGGTTGCGTCTCGCCGAGGCCGAAGGCCGCGTCGCCGCCGCGATGGTGACGGTCACGCCGCCCGGCATCCCGGTGCTGATGCCCGGCGAGTCCGTCGGCGCCCCCGACGGACCGCTGCTGCGGTACCTCGGGGCACTGGAGGCGTTCGACCGGGCGTTCCCGGGCTTCCACAGCGAGGCCCACGGAGTGACCGTCGACCCGGCCTCGGGGGACTACCTCATCGAGTGCGTGCGCCGGACCCGCTCCTGAGCGGTCGGCCGGTCGCGTCTCCGGGCCTGCGTCCGACGCTGTCCGGCCTGCGGCCACCTGGAGCCGCCCGCCGGGCACGAGGTGTGATCCGCCTGGCGCCGTTCCCTCGGTGGGCCGGCCGTCAGTCCGTCAGTACGACATCGTGCGGAACACCGGACCCGTGGGCGGGCGCGAGGCCGAAGTTGTCCTCCACCTCCGCCCGCTCGGCCGCGTTCGGGTACGGGTTGGTGCACGACACACCCGCGCTGGACCCGGACATGAGGCTGCTGCACGGGCCGGGCTTGCGGTCCGGCAGACCCAGGATGTGGCCGAGTTCGTGCGCCGATATCCGGATCGTGTTGTAGCCCTGGCTGACGGCCTGGCGGCCCATGTAGACGGTTCCGTTGCCGAGCGAGGTGGTCAGGGCCCGGGGCCAGCCGTTGTCGGCGACGATCCGGATGTTGGCGCGCTGTCCGGCCGCGGCCGGCCGCAGCTCGACGTTGTCCACGCTCTCGTTCCAGATGGCCGCGCCCCGGTCGACGGCGGCCCTGAACTCCGCTGACGCGCTCGCGTCGTAGGTGACGACGCGAGCCGCGAGGGCCGGCGCGTCGGTGCCGGCCGGCGTGGCGTGCGCCGGACCCGCGGTGACCAGGGCCGCCGCGAAGGCGGCGGCGAGGGTGGGGGCGAAGGTGCGTGCGTGCAAGGTCGGCCTCCTGTGGGGGAAGGTGGGCGTGCTCATGCCGCATTCCGCTGGGGTCCCTGCCCGCACCCGGCGGACGCCAATCCCTCAATCGGGGGGACGGTCAGGCGGCAGCAGGGCATCCAGTGTCCGGTCCAGGGCCGCGAGCAGGGAGGCGTGCTCGTGCGGGGCGGACAGCATCCGCAACGCCAGAGGCGGTCGTCATGTCCGGCGCGTGGGGCGTGCGGTGCGTGCGGGAGGGAGAGCTGAGGCCCCTCGCGCCGCTGGGGATCTGGGCGGCCGTGCTGATCGCCCTCGCCATCTGGCCGCGCGGCGAGGAGGACGCATAGGGCCTGCCGCTCGGTCAGTGGGGTCTGGTGGTTCCAGAGGCGCCCAGCCTCGAGCCGGCAGAGCGGCGACGGGCGGGGGGCTCCCGGTGGGCTGCGGCGGGCGACCGTACGGAGGAACGGCCCGGGCGGGGACGGAGAAACGCCGCGAGGGTCCTTCGGGGCGCCGGTCGAACCGGCAACACTGCCGCGTCATGGACATCCTGCTCGTCGCGAGCGCGTTCAACAGCCTGTCCCAGCGCGTGTACGCCGAACTGTCCGACCTGGGACACCGGGTGGACGTCGTGCTCGCCTCCCACGGCCCGACCGCCATCCGCACCGCCGTACGCGAGGTACGCCCGGAACTGATCATCGCGCCGATGCTCAGGACGGCCCTGCCCGAGGACGTCTGGTGCGAGCACACCTGTCTGATCGTGCACCCGGGGCCACCCGGGGACCGCGGTCCGTCATCCCTGGACTGGGCCATCGCCGAGCAAGCGCCGCGGTGGGGGGTGACGGTCCTGCAGGCCGAGGCGGCGATGGACGCGGGCCCCGTCTGGGCGGCGGTGCCGTTCGACGTGCCGCCGGTCGGCAAGAGCGACCTGTACCGCAACGAGGTCTCCGACGCCGCCGTCGCCGCGGTCCTGCTGGCCGTGCGGCGGTACGGCGACGGATCGTTCAAACCGCGGCCGCAGAGCGACCCGTCGTTCCACGTGGTCTGGCGCGACCCCTTCCGCCAGGAACTGCGGCGGATCGACTGGGAGGGCGACAGCACCGAGACGGTGTTGCGCAAACTGCGCGGGGCGGACTCGCAACCCGGGGTGCGTGACGAACTTCTCGGCCGGGAGATGTTCCTGCACGGCGGGCACATCGAGGACGAACTGCGCGGACGCCCCGGAGAACTGCTTGCCACGCGCGCGGGTGCGGTGTGCCGGGCCACCCGGGACGGCGCGGTCTGGATCCCCGAGCTCAGACCGCGCAAGGCCTCCGGCGATCCGGCGCCGTTCCGGCGCCCGGCGGCCTCCGTGCTCGCCTCGATCCCGGTGCCCTCCCGCCCTCAGGGCGGCACCCCCGGCATCCGGGCGCCCAAGGGCGGCCCTCTCCCGCACGCCGGTGACCGGCCGTCGTGGCTCGCGGAGGTGACGGCTCCGCTGGAGCTCGCCCCCGGACGGCGCACCCTGACCGACATCAGCTACCGGCAGCGCGGCGACGTCGGGTTCCTTGCCTTCTCGTTCCCCGGCGGGGCCATGAGCACCGACCAGTGCCGCAGGCTGCTCGCCGCCTACCGGTACGCGCTCGCCCGCCCCACCTCGGTGCTGGTGCTGGGCGGTGGCCGCGACTTCTTCTCCAACGGCATCCACCTCAATGTCATCGAGGCCTGTGCCGACCCGGCCACGGAGTCCTGGACCAACCTCAACGCCATGAACGACCTGGTCGAGGCTGTCCTGCGCACCACCGACCGGCTGGTGATCGCGGCGCTCGGCGGCAACGCGGCCGCGGGCGGCGCCATGTTCGCCCTCGCCGCCGACGAGGTGTGGTGCCGCACCGGCGCCGTCCTCAATCCGCACTACCGGCGGATGGGCTTGTACGGGTCGGAGTTCTGGACGTACACGCTGCCGCGTCGGGTGGGTCCCGAGACGGCCGAGCGGCTGACGACCCAGGCGCTGCCGGTGAGCGCCGCGACGGCCGCCGACATCGGGCTGGTGGACCGTCTGGTGCTTGTCCCGGCCCAGGAGTTCACCGCCGAGGTGGACCGGCTGGCGACGGCGCTCACCGCCGCACCGGACCTCGCACGGCGGATCGCGGCCAAGGCGGCGGCCCGCCGACGCGACGAGGCGGCACGGCCGCTCGCGGAGTACCGGCAGGAGGAAATGGCCCGCATGCGCGGCATCTTCTTCGACCCGGACGCCCCCTACCACGCGTTGCGCTCCGCCTTCGTCCGCAAGACGCCGAGCGGCTCGGCCCGGCCGCTGGCCCCGATCGGCGAACCGGTCCCCGGAGACAGCCGGTGACCACCCCCCTCGCCCCGCTTCTCGTGGCGGGCGTCGGCAACATCTTCCTCGCCGACGACGCCTTCGGCCCCGAGGTGATCCGCGCCCTCGACCGGTGCCCGCTGCCGCCCGGCGTACGGGTCAAGGACTTCGGCATCCGCGGCCTGGACCTCGCCTACGAGCTGCTGGACGGCTACCGCACCGCGGTCCTGGTCGACGCGGCTCCGCGCGGACACCGGCCCGGAACCCTGTCCCTGATCGAACCCGAGCTCCCCGGAACCACCGCCGCGGCGGCCCCGCCCGAGGCCCACGGCATGGACCCGGCCCGG
The DNA here is from genome assembly GCF_002154375.1 of Streptomyces glaucescens. Taxonomy (GTDB): domain Bacteria; phylum Actinomycetota; class Actinomycetes; order Streptomycetales; family Streptomycetaceae; genus Streptomyces; species Streptomyces glaucescens. Next base: position 9,246 of record NZ_MUND01000147.1, read on the forward strand.
GTGCTGGCCCTGGCCGCGCACCTGGGCGACGGGCCGCTGCCGCGCGTCCTGCTGCTGGCCTGCGAACCCGAGGTACGGCCGACCGGCGACGAGGACGTCACCGCAGGGCTCAGCGCACCCGTGCGGGAGGCGGTCGACCGGGCCGTCACGGCGCTGCACACGATGGTCCCGGCCCTGCTCGCCGACCCCGCGGCAACGCCTCGGTTGGGCCGCCCGGAGGAATCCGCCGAGCCGTGCCCGGCCGGTCTCCCGCACGGGACGACCGGCGGCACGCAGGATCGGTAGCGGTCCGCGGCTCGAAAGTCCCGGACCGCCCGGACCGCCCGTCCCGTCCGCGGTCGGGGCCATGTCCGCCGCGGCCGGCGCCCGCCCCCGCCATCCAGCCCTGTCCCGACCCTGAGGAGCAGCGCGCATGTGTCAGTCCGCCGACGTCAAACAGGCCGTCCTGGCGAAGAACGACGGCCTCGCCACCGCCCTGCGCGACGACCTCACGCGGCGGGGCCTGATCGTGGTCAACCTGCTTTCGAGCCCCGGCAGCGGCAAGACGGAGCTGCTCGGTCGGGTACTGGCCCGGGCGGTGCAGCGGGGCATCTCGGTGGCCGCGCTCACCGCCGACCTCGCCACGGAGAACGACGCCCGCCGACTGGCCCGCTCGGGGGCTTCGGTGAAGCAGGTGCTGACCGACGGATTGTGTCATCTGGAGGCCCGTCAGGTACGCGGCCACCTCGAGGGATGGCTGCCCGAGGACAGCGAGCTGCTGTTCGTGGAGAACGTCGGCAACCTCGTCTGCCCGGCGTCCTACGACCTCGGCGAGAGCCTGCGCATCGTGCTGATGGCGGTGACCGAGGGCGAGGACAAGCCACTGAAGTACCCCACCGCCTTCGGCACCGCCCATCTGGTGGTGGTCACCAAGACCGACCTGGCCGAGGCCGCCGGTTTCGACGAGGCCGCCTTCCGTGCCCATGTGCACAGGGTCAACCCGGGCGTGGAGATCGTACGGTCCTGCGCACGCACCGGCGACGGCGTCGACACCGTCCTGGAACGTGCCCTCGCCGTACGGGACGGCGCGCCCGTGCACAGCCCTCCCCTCGCGCCCCAGCCGCACGTCCACAGGCCCGACGACGCGGGGAATCCGCACCCGCGCGTCATGTCCGCCCCCGCCACGTGACCGCGCCCGCCGCCGAGGCGGTGCGCCGTCGCATCACCGTGCGGGGCACGGTGCAGGGCGTGGGGTTCCGCCCGTACGTGCACCGGCTGGCCGCCGACCTCGCACTGGCCGGGTTCGTCAGCAACACGGCACAGGGGGTGCTGATCGAGGTGGAGGGGCCGCCCGAGGGCGTCGCGGGGTTCTGCTCCCGGCTGGCCCAGGAGCCGCCGCCGCTGGCCGCCGTCACCGGTATCGGCGTGGAGGACGTCCCCGCCACCGGTGCCGCCGAAGGGTTCACCATCCGGGGCACCGAGCAGGCGCTGGGACGCACCCAGCTCCCGCCCGACACCGCGACCTGCGCCGACTGCCTGCGTGAGCTGGCCGCCCCGGCCGACCGCCGCCACCGGCACCCGTTCGTCACCTGCACCCACTGCGGTCCCCGCTTCACCATCACCACGGCCATGCCGTACGACCGGGCCGCCACGACCATGACCGACTTCCCGATGTGCCCCGCCTGCGCGGGGGAGTACGGCGATCCCGGCGACCGGCGCTTCCACGCCCAGCCCGTCGCCTGCCGGGACTGCGGGCCCCGGCTGCGCCTGGTGCCCGCGGCCGGCATCGATGCCCGCCCGGCGCGGGACGAGGACGCCCTGGCGGCGGCCCGCGCCTTGCTGGCGGACGGGCGGATCGTCGCCGTCAAGGGCGTCGGCGGCTACCACCTGGCGTGCGACGCCACCGACGAGCGGGCCGTCGCGGCGCTGCGCGCCCGCAAGGCGCGGGGCGGCAAGCCGTTCGCGGTGATGTGCGCCGACCTGCCGACCGTGCGGCGGATCGCCTGGCTCTCCGACGGCGAACGGGCCGCACTCAGCAGCCCCCGGTGCCCCATCGTGCTGCTGCGCCGACGCGCCGAGCCGGACGGCCTCCGGCTCGCGGCCGGGGTGTGTCCGGGCAGCCCGCACCTCGGCGTGCTGCTGCCCTACACCCCGGTGCACACCCTCCTGTTCGGACTGCCCGGCGATCCGCCGGGCCCTCGCGTGCTCGTCATGACCAGCGGCAACCGCACCGGCGAGCCGATCGTCACGGACGACGACGAGGCCCTGACCCGGCTGGCCGGGGTGGCCGACGCCTGGCTCGTCCACGACCGCGGCATCGCCTCGCCCTGCGACGACTCGCTGCTGCGGGTGCGCACTGACGGCACCGAGCAGGTGCTGCGCCGCTCCCGCGGGTACGTCCCCCGCCCGCTGCGACTCCCCCTGGCGGTCCGCCCCGCGCTCGCCGTGGGCGGCGACCTGAAGAACGCGCTCTGCGTCGGCGACGGTGACCACGCGTGGTTCGGCCCGCACATCGGTGACATGGGCGACCTGACCGCCCTGGAGGCCGCCCGGCGCGCGGAGCGGCACATGCGGCGCCTGACCGGCGTCACCCCGGCACTCGTCGCCGCCGACAAGCATCCGGGCTACCACTCCACCCGGTGGGCCCGCCGCTGCGCCGCCGGGCTGCCGCAGGCGCGACCCGTACTGGTGCAGCACCATCACGCGCACATCGCCTCGGCGATGGCGGAGAGCGGCCTCGACGGCACCACGCCCGTGATCGGAGTCGCCTTCGACGGCACCGGCTACGGCGACGACGGCACGGTCTGGGGCGGCGAGGTCCTGCTCGCCGACTACGCCGGCTACCGGCGTTTCGCCCACCTGGCCCCCGCCCCGTTGCCCGGCGGGGACGCGGCTGTCGCCAACCCCTGCCGCACGGCACTGGCCCGGCTGTGGGCCGCCGGCCTGCCGTGGGAGCCCGCACTGCCCAGCGTCGCCGCCTGCTCACGCGACGAGCTTGGCCTGCTGGAACGGCAGTTGGCGGGCGGCGTCGCCTGTGTGCCCACGTCGAGCATGGGGCGGCTCTTCGACGCGGTGTCCTCTCTGGCGGGCGTGTGCCATCGCGCGGGCTACGAGGCGCAGGCCGCGCTGGAGCTGGAGGCCGAGGCCGCTGCCGCGTGGGAGGCGGACACGGCGGCGTACGCCTTCGGGTTCACGGCCGCAGCCGGCCCCGTGAGGTGCGATCCCACGCCGCTGCTGCGGGCCCTCGTCGCCGACCTGCGCCGCGGCACCCCGGCACCTGTGCTCGCGGCCCGGTTCCACCGGGGAGTCGCCGGGGCCCTCGCGGAGATCTGCCGGAGGGCGCGCCGCGCCACCGGACTGGCCGTCGTCGCGCTCAGCGGCGGCGTGTTCGCCAACGGCCTGCTGGAGCAGGAGTGCACGGCACTGCTGGCCGCGGACGGCTTCACGGTGCTGCGCCACGGCGAGGTACCGCCCGGCGACGGGGGACTGGCCCTCGGACAGCTCGTGGTCGCGGCCCGGGAGCGGCACGAGGAAACGGCAACCGCACGCACCGACGAGACGGAGTGACCCATGTGTCTGGCAGTGCCCGGCAGAGTCGTGGCCATCGACGACCGAGCCGACCCGCTCACCGGGATGATCGACTTCGGGGGTGTGCAGAAGCGGGCATGCCTGGAGTACGTGCCCGACGTGAGGGTCGGGGAGTACGTCATCGTCCACGTCGGGTTCGCCCTCCAGAAGCTCGACGAGGAGTCGGCCCGGGCGTCCCTGGAGCTCTTCGAGCAACTCGGACTGCTGGAGGAGGAGTTCGGCGACGCCTGGCAGCAGGCGGCGCAGCAGGCCGGGAGCGACGCCCCGCACGCCCCGGCCACCGTCGAGCGCGGGGAGAGCGGGAGCGAGGCCCGATGAAGTACATCGACGAGTTCAACGACCCGGATCTGGCGCGGCGGCTGCTGGACGAGATCCGCGCGACGGTCACCCGGCCGTGGGCGCTGATGGAGGTGTGCGGCGGCCAGACGCACTCGATCATCCGGCACGGCATCGACCAGTTGCTGCCGGACGAGGTCGAGCTGATCCACGGGCCGGGCTGCCCCGTCTGCGTCACCCCCCTGGAGATGATCGACAAAGCGTTGGAGATCGCCTCCCGCCCCGGGGTCGTCTTCTGCTCCTTCGGGGACATGCTGCGGGTGCCGGGCACCGACCGAGACCTGTTCCGGGTCAAGGGCGAGGGGGGAGACGTCCGCGTGGTGTATTCCCCGCTCGACGCCCTCCAGCTCGCGCGCCGGCACCCGGACCGCGAGGTGGTGTTCTTCGCCATCGGCTTCGAGACCACCGCGCCCGCCAACGCCATGGCCGTCCACCAGGCCCGCCGCCTCGGCATCGACAACTTCAGCCTTCTGGTCTCCCACGTGCGGGTGCCGCCCGCCATCGAGGCCATCATGACGGCCCCCACCTGCAGGGTGCAGGGCTTCCTGGCCGCCGGGCACGTGTGCAGCGTGATGGGCACGGCGGAATACCCGGACCTGGCCGCACGCCATCGGGTGCCGATCGTCGTGACCGGTTTCGAACCGCTGGACATCCTCGAAGGCATCCGTCTCGCGGTCCACCAGCTCGAGCGCGGCGAGCACCGCGTGGAGAACGCCTACGCCCGCGCCGTGCGCGAGGAGGGCAACCCGGCCGCGCTGCGCATGATCGAGGAGGTCTTCGAGGTCACCGACCGGTCCTGGCGCGGCATCGGCCGCATCCCCGCCAGCGGCTGGCGGCTGACGGAGGCCTACCGCGCCTTCGACGCCGAGCACCGCTTCGACGTCACCGCCATCCGCACCGAGGAACCCGCGGCGTGCCGCAGCGGCGAGGTGCTCCAGGGACTGATCAAGCCCGTCGAGTGCCCTTCGTTCGGCACCGACTGCACCCCGCGCACCCCACTCGGCGCCACCATGGTCTCCAGCGAGGGCGCCTGCGCGGCCTACTACCTGTACCGCCGGATGGACGGCCCGGTGCCGGACGGCTCCCGGGCCCCGCAGGAGGAGATGAACCCCGTTGGCTGAACTCGCTGACCCGTCGGCCCCCGTCGACCCCGCGAACTGGACGTGCCCGGCCCCCTTGCGCGACCAGCCGATCGTGGTGATGGGACACGGCGGAGGCGGCACGTTGTCCGCCGAACTCGTCGAGCAGATCTTCACGCCCGCGTACGGAAATGCCGTCCTCGCCGGGCTCGGTGACTCCGCGGTCCTCGAACTCGGCGGAGCCCGGCTGGCGTTCTCCACCGACTCCTACGTTGTCAGGCCGCTGTTCTTTCCCGGTGGCAGCCTCGGAGACCTGGCGGTCAACGGCACCGTCAACGACCTGGCGATGAGCGGCGCCCGGCCCGCCCACCTGTCCGCGGCGTTCGTCCTGGAGGAGGGCGTGGAGCTGGCCGTGGTGGAGCGGATCGCGCGCTCCCTCGGCACCGCGGCCGAGGCGGCCGGGGTCACGGTGGTCACGGGAGACACCAAGGTGGTGGAGGCGGGGCACGGCGACGGCGTCTACGTCACCACGGCCGGAATCGGGCTCGTCCCGGACGGCGTGGATATCCGCCCGCAGCGCGCGCGGCCCGGCGACGCCGTCATCGTCAGCGGCCCGATCGGCCTGCACGGCGTGGCGATCATGAGCGTCCGGGAGGGGATGGACTTCGGCGTCGAGGTGGCCAGTGACACGGCGCCCCTCGCCGGCCTGGTGTCGGCCATGCTCGCGGTCACTCCCGACGTCCACGTGCTGCGCGATCCCACCCGGGGCGGGCTCGCCGCGTCGCTCAACGAGATCGCCCGCGTCTCCGGCACCGGCGTACGGCTCCACGAGCGGGCCATCCCGGTGCCGGACGCGGTCGCCAGTGCCTGCGGCTTCCTGGGGCTGGACCCGCTGTACGTCGCCAACGAGGGGCGCCTGGTCGCCTTCGTACCCCGCCCGGCGGCCGACGAGGTCCTGGCCGCGATGCGCGCCCACCCGCAGGGTGCGGGCGCCGCGCTCATCGGCGAGTGCGTCGCCGAGCATCCCGGCATGGTGGTGGTCTCCACCGGCCTGGGCGGGACCCGGGTGGTGGACATGCCCCTGGGAGAGCAGCTGCCGCGCATCTGCTGACGCGTCCGGCACCTGCCGAACGGCCCTGACGAGTGGGGAGAGGCGATATCGCCTCTCCCCACTCGTCAGGGCCGTACCCGTGGTCCGGTCAGGACGGCACCCGGGCCGCCTCGACCCTGGTGATCTGAAGTTCCCGGCCGCTGCGCAGCGTCGGGGCGGGACGGTCGCAGACCGGGCACCAGAAGAACGGTGGCATGCCCACCGGGAACTCCTCGGCGCACGGCTCGCACCAGGCGCGGGCGGGCACCTGCTCGACGACGAGCCGGGCCGCGGCGAGGGCGGTGCCGTCGCGGGCCACCTCGAAGGCGAAGTCGAGGGCCTCGGGCACCACGCCCGCCAGCTCGCCCACCTGAACGGTGACCGCCGAGACGGACTCCGTCCCGTCCGCCAGCGCCAGTTCGGCGGCCTGTTCCACGATCGCGGTCGCGATCGACAGCTCATGCACGCTTGGTGCGGAGGGGGTTGCCCGGGCCGGGGCTGCGGAAGCCGGCCATGCGCCACAGCCGCACCTCCCGCACGATCCCCGGGAACTCCGCGACCAACAGTGCCAGGGCCGCTCCGCCCAGCAGCGCCCCCTCCGCCATCAGAATCCGTTTCGCGTTCATCGCCGCTCCTGCTCGCTCGTGTTCCTCGTGCCGTGCCCGGCCGCCCGTTGCCGGGGCTCAGCCCGGGGAGATGCTCGGCATGGTCTCCATGACCCTGTTGTGCCGCTTCCAGTGGATCCCGGTGGAGCGGCGCGCGTCGGCGGTGCCGTCCTCGTGATGGCCGGGCTGCTGGTTGCGCGGGCCCCTGTTGCCCTGGTGGAGGCCTTTGACGTGAGTGGGCGTGTCGGGTTTCGCCTGGGGCTTGCCGACCTTGATCGTGCCCATGCTGTGCTCCTTTCCCTGGGTGCTCCGCCGCCGGGTCGCGGTGGCGGCTCCTGCCGCGCCGGTCAGGGACGTTCGGCCAGGCCGACGAAGAACTCCTCGACGGCGGGCCAGACCCGGCCGCCGCCGGACAGCCCCCGCCACTCCCGGCGGACGAGGGCGACCAGCCGGAAGCATTCGTCGACCGGCACGATCCAGTGGTGTTGCAGGTTCCGGGAGGTGTTGACCAGCAGCGCCTCCACCTCGGGTACCACGCCCGCAAGATCGGGACACCGTGACACCGCCTCCCGCCACGCCGAGGCATCCACCTCCCACCGGGTGGCGCCCGCGGGGCTCGGGTAGTGCGCGACGACCGTGCCGTCCGACCTGGGTACGAAGAACGCCAGGCCGACGGGCACCCCGAGCGGCCCCGTCTCGACCGGCGGCAGCTTCACCCGCCGCTGCGGGATCAGCCGGTACGGGCCGTCGCCCGTCCCGTTCCCCGCGAACAGCACCGAGCACCCCGGGCAGGCGCACAGCGCCGTCTCGCGGCCGGTCTCGTACAGGTGCCGGTGGTCGCCCGCGAGCGGCGCGGCGCACAGGTCGCACCGCTCTTCGGGGCCTCCCGCCCGCCGGTCGGCGGAGGAGCGGATGAGCGCGGCCAGGGCGCCGCCGGCGGTCACTTCGCCCCCTGCGGCCGGGCGGGCCGGCGCAGCAGCGAGTCGACGGGGACGAACGCGGGTGGCCGGGACTCCGTCTCCGGCACCGTTTCGACCGCCGTCAGCTCCGGCGCCGCGGCGAGCACGGCCTCCCGCACGGCTTCCTCGACCCCGGAGGACGCCGAGCCGCACGCGGAGCCGCAGCCGGCGGTGCGCAGCCGCACACGGGCGACCGGCCCTTCGACACCGTCCAGCGCCACGTCGCCGCCGCGCTCCCGTACGGCCGGCCGCAGCCGCTCGACGGCGCGGGCGGCACGGCGGTCGGGTGGCTCGGGGTGCACGTCGTGCAGCACCAGCAGGTGGCCGAGGAGCTCGTCCTCCGCCAGACGCGCGGTCAGCGCGGCGTCCGCGTGGTCCAGGACCCGGGCAAGCGCCTCGCCGTAGACCTCGGTGAGTGCCCGGACGGCGTCGAGGGCCGTCTGCGCCATGGGCCCGGGTGCGATCTGCAGCTTCTCGAGCAGCTCGTCGATGCGGGCGATCCGCGCCGCCACCTCGCCGTCGTCCAGCCGGGAACCCGGTACGGCGCCGTCACGCGGTTCCGCGACCGCCGTGGGTGCGGGCTCAGTCATGGGACGCCCCGTAGGTGGGGGAGTGCATCGTGGTCAGCGTCTTGCCCTTGCCCAGGTACATGTGCACACCGCAGGGCAGACAGGGGTCGAAGCTGCGCACGGTACGCATGATGTCGACGCCCTTGAAGTCGTCCGGCCCGTTCTCCTCGAAGATGGGCTGGCCCTGCACGGCGTCCTCGTACGGGCCGGGGGTGCCGTAGCTGTCGCGCGGGCTGGCGTTCCAGGGGGTCGGCGGGTACGGGTGGTAGTTGGCGATCTTCTTGTCCTTGATCACCAGGTGGTGCGAGAGAACCCCGCGCACCGCCTCGTGGAAGCCGACGCCGATGGCCTCGTCGGGCACCTCGAAGTCCTGGAACACCTTGGTCTCGCCGGCGCGCATCATCTGCATCGCCTCCTCCAGGAACTGGAAGGCCATGGCTGCGGCGTAGGCGACGAAGTAGGGCCGGGCGCGGTTCCGTTCGATGGTGTTGCTCCACTTGGGGATCTGCCACTCCAGTGTCGTCTCCGGCAGCTTCTCGCTCTTCGGCAGCGAGATGCGCACGCTGTGCCCGGTGGCCTTGATGTAGGGAGTGTCGACCAGCCCGTTCAGGGCTGTGGACCACAGCCGGGCGAGCGGACCGCCACCGGTGTCCAGGGCGAGGTGGGAGTCGCTCTGCGCGTGGTACCAGCGCGGGCTCATCACCCAGCTGTACTTGGCGTCGAAGTCCCGCTTCTGGGGCACCGGCACGGTCGTCTGGTTCCACGGGTGGCGCATGTCGACCGGGTTGCCGAGCGGGTCGTGGGTGACGAAGGGCTCCTCGCGCTCCCAGTCCTCGTAGTAGGAGCTGCCCAGCAGGATGCGCATGCCGAGGTTGATGTCGACGAGGTTGTTGGTGACCAGTTCGCCGTCGACGATGATGCCCGGGGTGACGTACATCGCCTTGCCCCAGTGGTTCATGTTCTCGTAGCGGTAGTCGACGACGGCCGGGTCCTGCCAGGCGCCCCAGCAGCCGAGCATGATGCGGCGACGGCCCACCTCCTCGTACCCGGGCAATGCCTCGTAGAAGAAGTCGAAGACGTCGTCGTTCAGTGCCACGGCCTCCTTGACGAAGTCGATGACCCTGGTCAGGCGCGACAGGTAGTCGGTGAAGGTGTTCGGCTGCGGCATCGTGCCGACGCCGGCGGGGTACATCGTCGACGGGTGGACGTGGCGCCCCTCCATCAGACAGAACATCTCACGGGTGATCCGGCTGACCTTCAGGGCCTCCCTGTACACCTCACCCTCGAAGGGGTTGAAGGCGCGCATGATGTCGGCGATGGTCCGGTAGCCGTGGACGTCCCCACGGGGCGCCGGGGTCTGCTCGGCCCGGGCCAGCACACTCGGGTTGGTGGCCTTGACCATCGCTTCGCAGAAGTCGACGAAGACGAGGTTGTCCTGGAAGATCGTGTGGTCGAACATGTACTCGGCGGCTTCACCGAGGTTGACGATGTGTTCGGCCAACGGCGGCGTTTTCACCCCGTAGGCCATCTGCTGCGCGTAGTTCGAGCACGTGGTGTGGTTGTCGCCGCAGATGCCGCAGATGCGGGAGGTGATGAAGCCCGCGTCGCGCGGATCCTTGCCCTTCATGAACACCGAGTAGCCGCGGAAGAGGGATGAGGTGCTGCGGCACTCCACCACTTCCTGATTGGCGAAGTCGATCTTCGTGTAGATGCCGAGGTTGCCGATGATCCGGGTGATCGGGTCCCACGACATGTCCACGATGTGCGGAGGTTTCCGCTCGGTGGCCCCGGCCCGGTCCTCGGTTGTGGTCATGTGTGTTCCTGTTCTCGCTGCGCGCTGCGCTGGACGGTTGGAGAGGGAGCGTGCGGGGGCGCGGCGCGGCAGGACTGCCGCACGTCACGGACGCCAGTAGGGGTCGTAGCCGGAGGTGAGCACCGGCTTGTTGTGGTGCCACTTGGGTTCGCGGTTGACGACGGCGTTGGTGATGCCGCGCATCCGCCGGATGAAGGCCCCGTAGGGCTTGACCATGAGGGAGGAGAAGCTGCCGCCGGGCGGCTCGTCCATGAACGGCATGAACGCGTCGGGGAAGCCGGGCATGGTGCAGCCGATGCAGATGCCGCCGACGTTCGGGCAGCCGCCGATGCCGCCCATCCAGCCGCGTTTGGGCACGTTGCAGTTGACGACGGGCCCCCAGCAGCCCACCTTCACCTGGCACTTGGGGGAGTTATAGTCCCGGGCGAAGTCGGCCTGCTCGTAGTACGCCGCCCGGTCGCAGCCCTCGTGCACGGTCTTCCCGAACAGCCACTGCGGGCGCAGCATCTGGTCCAGCGGGGGCGGCGGGGCGGCCCCGCCCGCGTGGTACAGGACCCAGAGCAGGGTCTCCATGAAGTTCTCCGGCTGGATCGGACAGCCGGGGACGTTGACGATCGGCAGGCCGCCCTGCGACGTGAAGTCCCAGCCGAGGTAGTCGGCCAGGCCCATGCAGCCGGTGGGGTTGCCCGCCATCGCGTGGATGCCGCCGTACGTGGCGCAGGTGCCGGCGGCGACCACCGCCCAGGCCTTCGGGGCCAGCTGGTCGATCCACCAGTTGAGGGTCAGCGGTTCACCGGTTTCCGGGTCGTTGCCGAACGACGTCCAGTACCCGTCGCCCTCGATGATGTTCTGGTTTGGGATCGAGCCCTCGATGACCAGGATGAACGGCGAGAGCTCGCCGCGGATCGCCGCGCGGTACGGAGCGAGGAAGTCCTCACCGCCGAGGCTCGGCGAGAGCACCTTGTTGTGCAGGTTCACCTTCGGCACGCCCGGGATGAGTCCCAGGACCAGGTCCTCGATCGAGGGCTGGCCGGCCGCGGTGAGCGACACCGAGTCGCCGTCGCAGCTCATCCCCTCGGAGATCCAGAGGATGGTGACCTCGTCGAAACCTTCGCGCGCCTCGGCCCGGCTCGGCTCGGTGGCAACGTCGTGGGTGCCGCTGTCGATGGTCATGTCGTCAGCCTCCGCTGCAGTCGGTCCCCGAGTCGGTCGTAGGCCGCGGTCGGCGGCCCGCTGAGCGCGGGCGGACGGTCCGGGGCGTGGGGGCGCGGCCGGGCCGGTGCGGTCCGTCCGTCGCCGTGGTGGTCGCGGACCGGCTGCTCGCCGCCGGGCGCCAGTCGGGTGATGAGGGGGCGGACCATTCGCTCTTCCCGCGCCGCGCGCTCGGACAGCCCGCGGAACAGCCGGCCGGTCATCCGGTGATCCGGTGCCGCGATCTCAGGCCCTTCCATCGGACCGTCCCGTCCCCGGCCCGCCGGCCGGCTGCCCGGGCCGCTCCCGCGGCGGCCGGGACGGCTCGAGCGGCTCGCTCCCGTCCGCTGCGTCCGGGGACGTCAAGGGCTCGAGCTCGTCGGGCCGGAAGTAGTGGAATCGGCCGTACCAGCCGTTCAGCTCGGCTGCGGGATCGTCGTCCAGCGTCACGGCGAGGTGGATGCTGCCGTCCACGTCGTGGAAGACGGCCGCGACCTGTGCGGTCCGCCCGGCCAGGAACATGTCCTGGGCGTCGGCACCCCGGCCCCGGGGCCGGAGCCGTACCCGGCTGCCGCCTCCCACCGGTACACCGCCGACCGGCACGGTGTCGGTCGTGGGGGACAGCCCGTCGTCGGCGCCCTCCTGCCACCAGGCGGGTCGGTGGGCCGTCGCGGCGGACGCGGATCCGGGGGAAGTCGTGGACGCGGCGGCGGTCAACGAGGACGGGGCGTCCGACGGCGTGGCGTGGGTCAGTGACCGGATGGTGCCGTGCAACCGGGCGAAGACCTCCGGGGGCATGGTCTCCACCCGGTCCAGGATGCGGGCGGCACGTGGGTCGGTGGCGCGCGCCTCGCGCTTCTCCTGGTCGGTCAGCAGCAGGGTGCGGAGCGTCAGGATCTCGTCGATCTCCGCGGCGTCGTGCAGGTCGCCCGGGCTCTCCGGCGCCACCTGCGGGCAGTCGGGCAGGATGATCGGCGCGGAGATGAGGGTGGGGCCACAGGCCCCGTCCTGGGCACCTCCGTCGGGGCCTGCACCCGGGGCCCCCACGGGTGCCGGTCCGCCGAGGACGGGGAAGGTGAACGCGTTGTGGCACGCTCGGGCGTGCCCGAGCAGGTCCGCGGGCGGGTCGATCAGCGAGACGAACTCCACGCCGTCGCCGCCGACGAGCGTGTGCGTCGCGATGAGCGCGTCACGCAGCGCCTCGTCGCGAACGGCCCGCGGGTCCGGCGCCGCCCCCGTGTTCTCGGTACGGATCCGAAGCCGGCAGACGTCGCCCCCGAGCCGCTCGGCGACGACGGTCGTGCTCGCCCGGACGGTGACGCGGCGCCGTACCACGCGCCCGACGCCTCCGGGGAGCCCTTCGATCTCCTCCCCGGCGGGTGCGCCGACCGGAAAGGCGGACTCCTGCCGAAGCAGATCCTCCACGTGTACGACGAGGTCCGTCTCGCGCGGTACCGCCTCGTCGAAGGTGAGGTGCACCGTGCCGTCGTCCGCGCGCAGCGACTCGACCGGACGGTGCCTTCCGTCCTGGCCGGCCTCCTCGACCTGCTTGTGCTGCATCTGCAGGTAGCGCACCCGCACGCGCACCACCGCCTGTGGCTGCCGGACCCGCAGCAGGCACTCGGTCTGCTGGTACCAGGAGTCGGCTGATCCCGAGACGCCGGGAGTCACGGAGCCCTCCCGCTCCACCCAGTCACGCGGGAAGAGCACGCCGAACTGCCAGCGCACCCGGTTCTTGGGCGACGAGCGGCGGTAGGGGTAGAGCAGATAGCCCTCGTACAGGACGGCGTCGGCGACCGCGCTCAGCTGACCGAAGTCACGCCCGGGGCTCTGTGCGGCCACGCCCGCATCCGCTGCCGCGACAGCGAACACGGCGTCAGCGGCGACTCCCGCCTGCGGCATTCCGCCTCCTCCGGTCCACAACTACTGCGGTCAAATCCGCCAATACCATTACATTTTTCCGGCGCGGGCGCTCGCCCACGCGCGCGGATGCGGGCTGTTCGGGGGAGCGAGGGCACCCAAGCGCCGGAAACGTCTCCGGGACGTCCCCGAAGACGGGAGGGACCGGCCGGAGGGAGCCGGGCCTGCCGGCCCGCACCGTCATCCTCCTGAAGCCGGTCACCGTCCGCACGGCCGGCGCGGTCGACGACCGGGAGCGACCCGCTGAAGCGCTCGTTCGCATCCCCGCGCCGGAGCGGTTCAGGCGGCGGGTTCCGTCCCCTGTGGCGCCCGGGCCGCGACGCCCTGCCCGAACCGTTGGGACATGTGGGACGATCGGCCTCATGACCGAAGCTCCAGCAGGGAAGGGCGGTCTCCGCCCCGTCCGATGACGTGGCCGGACGAGGCCGTGGCCGAGGGCACCGCCACGACCCCCGCCCACCCGTCCCGCATCGCGCTCCTCGAGGCGATACGCGCCGACCGATCCGGCCCCGTGGCCGCTCGGTTGCTCCGGCTCGCCCACGCCGACACCCCCTTCGTACGGCGGGAGGCCATGGCCCTCCTCCATGGGCTGGCTCACGAACGGCCCTGGCCGGAGGCCGTCGACGCCGCAGTGGCCCGGCTCGGTGACCCCGACGAGGAGGTACGGCGCCGAGCCGCGCGCCTCCTCGGCTGCCGCGGGCAGCCCGGCTCGGTTCTCGCGGCCCTCGGCGAACTCGCCGATCCTGTCGTGCGCACCATCCTGGCCAGGGCACTCGGCCCGGCCGCCGCCCCCTTGACGGACGATGACCTCGCCTCGGTCCGCTTCCTCGCCCACCTGCAGACGCTGCGGGCAGCGCCACCGATGCGGTGGGCCTGCCTGGACGCCGCACTCCTCGACGACGTCCGGGAAGCCGCGCACCACCTGGAGGACGTCGGGCACCTCTGGGGCCGGGCCCTGTACGGACTGAGGCGCGAGCACCACACGTACACCCTCGTGGCCCGCCTCCTCGCCGACCCCACCACCCGGGACATCGGCGCCGACCTGGCCCGCGAAGCGTGCCACGACTGGCGGGCGGCCCCGGTCGCACTGCTGCCGCTGCTCGTCCGGCACCGCGGCCAGAGGGCCACCCCGGCTCTTGGTGCGGCCCTCACGACAGCCTCGATCTCGGCGGCGGCGATGCGGACACACCGAACTCTCCTCGACGACGTTCCCTTCACCCCGCCCCGGGGGGCCCGTCGGAGCCCGCCCACCACGACGGCGTACGACAGCGTGTCCGCCGCCGCGCTCCTCGCCGTCAGGCCCGTGGGCATCACCCGCCTCGCCCACGCCTCCGAGATCTTCTCGGCCCTGCTGGACGCCGGCCCGCTGACCTTCCGGCAAGCGGCCCAGCTGTACAACCTGACCTTCCGCCGGCCCGGCCGCTCACAGGCGGAGTGCGCCCCGCTGTGGCTGCGGCACGCCGGTCCTTCCGCACTTCCCCGGCTGCTCGCCCTCATGACACCGCACCTGGCCGACTATGCGGTCGGCGAGTACTACCTGGCGGGGCTCGCCCGGATGGGCGGCCGCGCGCGCCCGGCACTGCCGGCCGTGACGGCGCTGATCGACATGCGTACCCGCATCCCCGTCAACGACTCCACCCGCGACGCCGAGATGAGGCTGGACGAAGACCTCCTGGAAGCCGCGCTCCGCACCCGCCGCGCCATCCTCGCGGACGCCGCTCCGCCGCCTCCCGCCCCGCCGTCCCGGTGACGACCGCCACCTCGACTCCTCCACCTGCCGAGCGAGACGCTCGCTGCAGCCGGCCGGCAGAGTCCTGCGCGACCCTATGGCCTGCGGAACTGCTCCACGAGCGCCGCGTACCCGCTGGCGCCGTGACCGGCGGACGCCGCTCGCTCGGCCAGTGCTCTGACGAGCCGCGCCAACTCGGCGTTGATGCCGAGCGTCTCGCTCTCCTCGATCACGTTCGCCATCGCCGCCAGGTGGGTGTCGAGAGTGCCGTCGTCGGACGAGTAGATGCCGAGGTCGGCCTGTCGCGCGTAGTCGGGCAGCCAGCCGGCCACCGTGTCGATCGCCGTCCGTGCGAGGGGGAGGTACGCCGTGGCGGACACGCCGGCCGTCCCGAGGATCGCGGCACCGTTGAGGAAACCGTCGAGCAGGCCCCACATGAGCACGAGCGTGGCCATCTCGTGCAGGGACGCCAGCCCGGGGTCGTCTCCGAGGTGGAGGCCTGTACCGATACTGCTGAGCGTGGACGCGTGCGCCTCGTACAGCGGTCGCGGCCCGCTGTAGGCGACCACGGCGTCGGCCGAGCCGACGGCCTCCGGGACGGCCATGATCCCACCGTCGAGGTAAGCGCCGCCGCGACGCGCCACCTCCTCGGCGAGTGCTCGGGCACGCGAGGGCGTACCTGACGACAGATTGACCACGGTCCGGCCGTCGAGCGGTCCGTCGAGGATGTCGGCCACGGCATCGTGGTTCGTCACGCAGACCACCACGAGCGGGGCGGCCGTGATCGCGGCCGCCGCAGACTCGGCGAGCACCGCACCCCGCGCCACGATGTCATCGGCCTTGGCCGTCGTACGGTTCCACACGATCGTTGGGTGCCCCGCGTCCAGGAACGCCCCGGCAAGGGCGCCGCCCATCAGTCCGAGACCCAGAACGGTGACGGGTGTGCTGGTGTGCATCATGTGCTCCTTCTCTGCTCGGTGGCAGAATCGTCGACGTTCATACCGGTATGAAGGTCAAGGAGTACGCCGCATGCTGATCGGGGAGCTGAGCCGGCGGACCGGGGTGAACCCGCACCAACTGCGGTACTACGAGGCGCAGGGCCTGCTGGTGCCCGACCGCGGCGACAACGGCTACCGCGAGTACGACGACGGCGCCGTGATCACCGTGACGCAGATCAGGAGACTGCTCGACGCCGGGTTGTCGACCCAGGAGATCGGGTATCTGCAGCCGTGCGTCTCCGGCGCGGCCCCCGATCTGAAGCCCTGCCCGGAGACCTTGGACCTCCTGCGGGCACGCATCGCCGGGCTGGACGAGCAGATCGACACGCTCGTCCGGTCCCGCGAGACACTGCGGGAGTACCTGGCGGCCACGGAACGACGGTTGGCCGGCTAGGTGTCGTCGCGGTTGCGGGCCGGGGTGCATGGCGTGGCATGCCGGTCCCAACACTGAGCAAGTGGCCGTCGGAGCCGGAGCGCAACGTCCCGTGCAGCTACCGTGAGAGGCGCTCGAACCGGTTGCGTCGGTGATCTTCGGTTGCGTAGTGTCCCGAACGTCGCGGAGCGCGGCGGGACCAGAGAGTGGGCAGACAGATGCAGCCGACCTTCGTGCTGGTGCACGGCGCGTTCGCGAACTCCTTCTCCTTCGCGCCGCTCCAGGCGGAACTCGGCCTGCTCGGGCACCGGTCGGTCGCCGTCGACCTCCCCGGCCACGGCTTCGGCGCGACCTACCTGAGGGCCTACCAGGCGCCGCAGGATCTCGAAGGCCTCGCCACCGCGCCCGGTTCGATCAAGGGCGTCACCCTCGCCGACAACGCCGCCCACCTGATCGGGATCCTGGAACGGGCCAAGGAGAACGGGCCGGTGATCCTCGTCTCGCACAGCCGTGGCGGCGTCACGGCCACCGCGGCGGCCAACGCCCGGCCCGACCTGATCGACCGCCTCGTCTACGTCGCGGCCTGGTGCCCGGTCGACCTCGACGTCAACGACTACTACGCCGAGCCGGAGATGGCCACGGTCGACACCGCCTCGGTGGGCCGCGCCATGGCCGGGAACCCCGCCGAACTCGGCCTGCTGCGCGTCAACTTCCGCACCGCGGACCCGGACGCCCTCGCGGCCCTGAAGGCGGCCTTCTTCGCCGACGGCACCGACGAGGAGTTCCTGACCTTCCTGAACACCTTCCAGCCCGACGAGAACCTGGACGTCGGCACCTCCGCCGACCGGGCGCAGGCCGCGACCTGGGGGACCATCCCGAAGACCTACGTCCGGCTGGCCGGCGACGCGAGTCTGCCGCTAGCCCTGCAGGACCGGCTGATCCGCGAGGGCAACGCGCTGACCCCGGACAACCCGTACGACGTCCGCACACTCGAGGGCAGCCACCTCAAGTGGCTGACCGACCCGGCCCCGGCGGCCCGGGTACTGGGCGAACTCGCCTCCCTGACACCCGCCTGATCACCCCTGCTCGCGCACCCGAAATGCGTTGTACGGCCCCACGGCGCTGCGAGAGCATCCGGAGGCATGGAACAGCCTGCCGGCACACTCCGTGCCGACCAAGTCGTACTGCGCCGATGGCGTGTGACCGATCTCGACGCCCTGGAACGGGCGATCGGTGAATCCGTGGACCACCTCCTGCCGTGGTTGCCCTGGGCGGCGGGCCACAGCAGGAGGCAGACCGCCGACTTCCTGGCCCGCAGCCATGACGAGTGGGAGACCGGGCAGGCCTTCGGCTACGCGATCACCTCGGGTGCCGCGCTGACCGGCAGTTGTGGCCTGCACCGCCGTGTCGGCGCGGGAGGACTCGACATCGGCTACTGGATCCACCCGCGCTGGACAGGGCGAGGCCTCGTGACCATGGCTGCGGCGGCTCTCGTCGATCAGGGCTCCCGGCTGGCGGGCATCGACCGCATCGAGATCCATCACGATGCCGCCAACCCCGCCAGCGGGGCCGTTGCCCGCCGCCTGGGTTTCACCGAGATCGAACACCGGCCGGCGCCGGAGCCGCTGTCCGCTCCCGGCGAGTCGGGCACTGACGTCATCTGGCGCCTGACGGTGGACCAATGGCGGGCGAGGACGTCCGAGCAGGCTCGACGAGCGGGCTGAGCGGGGGCGCCGCGCGG
Organism: Streptomyces glaucescens; assembly: GCF_002154375.1. GTDB lineage: Bacteria > Actinomycetota > Actinomycetes > Streptomycetales > Streptomycetaceae > Streptomyces > Streptomyces glaucescens. The sequence goes on from NZ_MUND01000147.1 coordinate 27,216, forward strand.
CCTCCTGGTCTCATGGGCCGCGGGGCCGGGCGTCCCCGCCGTCTCCGGCCCCCGGCGGGCCGTTGCGGTCGGTCGGCGGGCGGCCGGGCGGGGCCTCGCCCGCGGTGAGGTGCTCGAGGACCTCGACCAGTTCCTGGCAGGCCAGCTCCACCGAGCGCCGGGTGTTGTGCTGCTCGATGATGACGGCCGACAGCAGCAGGGAGGTCAGGGCCATGGAGCCGTTGAAGACCTGGAGTTTGATCATCACCTCCGTGCGCGTCAGGTCCACGAAGGGGCCGCTGCCGTCGGTGGCCGCGACGGTGGCCAGCACGGAGGCGAACAGGGCGCACAGCACGCTGCCCGCCAGCTGGAACCGCAGCGCCGCCCAGATCAGCAACGGGTAGATGAGATAGAGCAGGCTCAGCTCGCTCTGCGTGGCCAGCGGGATGATGGCGCAGGCCGCGACGAACAGGACCAGGGCCTCCTTCCAGCGCGCCGGGTCGGGTGTCCGGTGTGCCTCGCTCAGCAGCAGCAGAGCCGGGGTGACCAGCAGCACCCCCATCGCGTCACCCACCCACCACGCCAGCCACACCGGCCAGAAGCCGTCCGTGCCGAGTTTGCCGGTGAGGACCAGCAGGCCGACGCCCACCGTGGAGCTGATCAGCATCGCGGCCAGCGCTCCGAGGAAGACCAGGGCGACGCCGTCCCGTAACCGGCTCAGACCCGTCCGGAAGCCCACCTTGCGCAGCATGAGGTAGGCGCAGACGGGGGCGACGGTGTTCCCGGCTATGTTGCCGAGCACGGCGGGCCGCAGCGGAGCGAGGGACAGGACGACGAAGAAGGCTCCGAGTGCGATGCCCGGCCAACAGCGCAGGCCGAAGACGAACAGGGCGGCCAGGGCGACGCCGGTGGGCGGCCAGATGGGGGTGAAGACCGCGTCCCCGACCACGAGCTGGCGAAGCAGGCCCAGCCGTCCCGCCGCGTAGTAGCAGGCGGCCACGGCCAGCGTCTGGAATCCGTAGACGATCGCTCGGCGCCGATCAGGGGTACGCACCACAGTAGCCATCACACACCGGGACGGGCCGTTCGGCGAGGCGGTGGCGCCTGTCGGACGCCCTTCGGCTGATCAAGGCGAGTGAGGGGCGGGTCTCTCGCGGCCCACGACGAGGACGGCGGCGTCGTCCGTGTGTCCCACCCGTTCGGCGCCCTTGATCACCGCGGTGGCCAGCGAGGTCGCCTCCAGGCCGGCGACGGCGGCGACGCCCGCCAGCCGCACGACCTGGTCGAGGCCCTCGTCCAGGCTCAGCGCGGGTCCCTCCACCACCCCGTCGGTGACCAGCACGAAGACGTCGCCCGCGAAGAGGCGGTGCTCGGTCACCGGGTACGTGATCTCCGGAAGTACGCCGAGGGGCGGTCCGCCCTCGTCCTCGGCGAGGCCCGAGCGGCCGTCTGCCGTGGCCCAGACGATCGGTATGTGTCCGGCCCGCGCGCTCTGCAGCACTCCGGTCGACGGGTCGAGGCGGATGAAGGTGCACGTCGCGAAGAGGTCGGTGCCCAGGGAGAGCAACAGGTTGTTGATGCGGGTGAGGAGTTCGCCCGGCTCGCTCGTGACGGAGGCGAGGGCACGCAGTCCGACCCGTACCTGCCCCATGAAGGCGGCCGCCTCGATGTTGTGTCCCTGGACGTCGCCGATGGACAGCCCGACGCAGCCGTCGGGCATCGTGAAGGCGTCGTACCAGTCCCCTCCCACGCTGAGGGCGTGGTGGGCGGGCTGGTACTCGACGGCCAGCCGGAACCCGGGGACCCTCGGCAGGCTGGTGGGGAGCATGCCCTGCTGGAGGGCGACGGCCAGCTCCACCCGTGACCGCTGGAGTTCCGCGCGCTCCCGGGCCTGCGCGGTCAGCGCGCCGAGCCTGGCGAGCAGCTCGTCACCGTCGTCGGTCGGGTGCTTCCGGGTCATCGATCACTCCGGCCAGGTCAGTGGCCCTCTTCGGGTGAGGAAGATTGCGGTGGACATCTGGGTGGCTATGAAATGTCGTATCAAAATTCGAAATTCTACCCGGGAGCGGGCGCTTCGGCGCGCTGAGCGCGGCGGCGGTGATCTGCTCGATGGTGTGAAAAGGAGGACGATCCTCCTCCGTCCGGGCGGTCGGGTCAGCACACTGCTGGTTCTGATGTGGGTGGCCGCGCGTGCCGGGGAGGCGCCGGGCCACCGCGACCGCACGTACGGCGAGAGGGGGAACAGGGTGGCGCCGCGGCGTACTCCACTCGGAGAGAGGTTCCGCTACTGGTTCGACAGCACGCTGGCCCGCGGCGCCCCGGCGCTGGTGGGCTGGCTGGCCCTGCTGTGCCTGGCGGTCGTGGTGCCGGCCAGCGCGGTGGTGGTGTGGACCGACCCGCAGGCTCCGGCCTCCCTCGGCGGCCGGCTGACCCAGGTGTGGCGGCTCACCGGCGAGACGCTGCGGCTGGGCGGTGCCACCGGGGCGCCGCTCAGAGTGGTGCTGACCGTGCTGCTCGCCCTCGTCGCGCTGCTGTACGTCTCCACGCTCGTCGGCCTGATCACCACGGCCCTGACCGAGCGGCTCATCGCGCTGCGCCGGGGCCGTTCCACGGTCCTGGAACGCGGGCACGCCGTGGTACTCGGCTGGTCCGAGCAGGTTTTCACGGTGGTGGGTGAGCTGGTCGCCGCCAACGCCAACCGGCGGGGCGCGGCGGTCGCCCTGCTGGCCGACCGCGACAAGACCGTGATGGAGGAGGCGCTGAACACCAAGACGGGGCCGGGCGGCCGGACCCGGCTGATCTGCCGCAGCGGTCCCCCCACCGACCCCGCGGTCCTCGCCCTGACCAACCCGGCCGAGGCCGGTGTCGTGCTGGTCCTGCCCCACGACGAGCCCGACGCCGACGCCCAGGTCGTCAAGACGCTGCTGGCCTTACGGGCGGCGCTGCCCGACCGTGACGCGGGACCGCCCGTCGTCGCCGCGCTGCGCGACGACCGCTACCGGCTGGCGGCGTCCCTCGCCGCCGGTCCGAGCGGCATCGTCCTGGAGAGCGACACCGTCACCGCCGCCCTGATCGTGCAGGCCGCCCGCCGCCCCGGCCTCTCCCTCGTCCACCGGGAACTGCTCGACTTCGCCGGGGACGAGTTCTACCTGACCACCGAACCGTCCCTGGTCGGAAGCCTGTTCGGCGACGCGCTGCTGTCGTACACCACATCGAGCGTCGTCGGACTGATGCGAGGCCACGTCCCCCTGCTCAGCCCGCCGCCGAACACGCCGATCGGCCCGGGCGACCTGCTCGTCGTCATCTCCCGCGACGACGACACCGTACGGCTGGACGACTGCTCCCACCTGGTGGAGAAGACGGCGATGGCGAGCGAGCAGCCGCCTCCCGAGCGGCCGGAGCGGGTGCTCCTGCTCGGCTGGAACCGGCGGGCGTCCCTCGTCATCGACCAGTTGCGCCGCTGCGCCCGCCCCGGCTCGGCCGTCGACGTGATCGCGGAGAACGGAGAGGTCACCCCCCAGGAGGTCGACGACGCCGACCGGGAAGCCGGAACGGGGCTCACGCTGACCCTGCGCCGGGGCGACGTCACCTGCCCCGAAACCCTGCGCGGCCTGGAGATCGCCGCGTACGACAGCGTCATCGTGCTCGGCCGGGACCCGGCCCCCGGCCACTCGTCGGACGAACCCGACATGCGCACCCTCGTGACCCTGCTGCTCCTGCGCCGGCTGGAGCGGGCCGCGGGACGTGAGCTGCCCGTGGTCACCGAGCTGATCGACGACCGCAACCGGGCGCTGGCTCCCATCAGCCCCGGAGCCGACGTCATCATCAGCGGCAAGCTGATCGGCCTGCTGATGGCGCAGATCTCCCAGAACCGGCACCTGGCGGCGGTGTTCGAGGAGCTGTTCTCCGCCGAGGGCAGCGGGGTCCACCTGAGACCGGCGACCGACTACGTGCTGCCGGAACACGAGACGCCGTTCGCCACGGTCGTGGCCGCGGCCCGGCTCAGGGGCGAGTGCGCCATCGGCTACCGGAGCCACGACGACGCGTCCACCGGCCCCGGGTACGGCGTCCGGATCAACCCGCCCAAGACCGAGCGCCGCCGCTGGGGCGCGCGGGACGAGGTCGTGGTCGTCGGCCGGGACTGACGCATGGTCCAGGCGAGTCACCCGGCCACCGCCCGCCCGCACGCCTGCATGGCGCACGGCCGGGCAGACGGTATCCCGGGAAGCCGGACCGGCAGGCGCCCCGGCGGGGCAGGTTGGCCGCCGGCCTGAGGCGCGAGGAGACGCAGACGATGGGGACGGCCGTACACGTTCCGCAGACGCGGGACATGATCGGGGAGGAACTGTCCGGCGACGAGGCCTTCACCGCGTTGCGCCACTACGGCGGCATCCGGCTGCTGACCGACGCGTTCTCGCGGTTCCGGTACGCCGACGGATTCACCAACGCACGCGCCCTCGGCTTCCAGATCGTGCTCGGCATGGTGCCCTTCACCATCGCCCTCGTCGGTGTCGCCACGGCCGCCCACACCGAGAGCGTCGGGCGGATCATCGAGCTGACCCTGGGCCGGATCGTGCCCGGTGCCAGTTCGGAGGTGGTCGAGGAGGCGCTGACCGGCACCCGCCGCAGCGCCCACTCCGACATCTGGAGCACCATCGCGCTCTGGCTCGGTCTGGCGTTCTCCGTCCTCAACCTGGCCTCGGCCATGGCCCAGGTGGAACGGGGCGCCAACCGCATCTACGGCATCGAGCGCGACCGGCCCTTCCCGGCGAAGTACGGCCGGGCACTGCTGCTCGCCTTCGCCGCGGGAGTGCCGATGGTGCTGGGCTTCCTCGTCCTGGTGGCGGGCGAGGCCGTGGGCGAGTCGACCGCCGAGGCCTTCGGCTGGTCCGGAACCGCGGTGTGGTGGGCGGCCGTGCGCGTCCCGGTGGGACTGGTCCTCGCCGTGGTCGCCTCGGCCGTCATCTTCCGCTGGTCACCGCGCCGGGACCAGCCCGGCTACACATGGCTGGTCTTCGGTTCGGCCCTCCACCTGGTGCTGTGGGTCGGTGCCACCTGGCTGCTGGCCCTGTACGTCGAGGAGAGCGGCTCCTTCGGTGCCGTGTACGGGCCGCTCACGGCGTTCGTGGCGCTGCTGCTCTGGGCCAACCTCACCGGCGTCGCGCTGTTCCTCGGCATCGCCTTCGCCGCACAGCTGGAGGCGGCGAGGGCAGGGCTGACCACCGCCGTACGGCCGGACCCAGGGCCGGGCGCCTGAACGGCGAGGCACCACTGCCTTCCCGTTTCCCGGCGACGAAGACGCCCCCTGCCGCATCCGGCAGGGGGCGTCTCCTCGTCCGGCCGCTCGGTCAGAACCTGGGGCTGGGCGACTGTGCCTGGACGAGTTCCGCGGCCTCCGCCTCCGTCTCCACGCAGGGCGGGGAGCCGGCCAGCGGTTTGTTGGCGGTCTCCTTCATGCACAGGACGGCGATCACACCGATGACGGCGGCGCCCGTGGCGTAGTAGGCCGGCATCAGATTGGTGTCGAAGGCGCTGATCAGAGCGGTGATCACCAGGGGAGTCGTACCGCCGAAGAGCGACGTGGAGAGGTTGTAGGCGACCGAGAGGGAGCCGTAGCGGACCTGGGTGGGGAAGATCGCCGGAAGCGCCGAGGACATCGTGCCCAGCATCGTCACCAGGGACAGCCCGAGCAGGAGCAGGCCCACGGTGATGAGGACGACGCTGCCCTGCCGGATGAGGAGGAAGGACGGCACGGAGAGGAAGAGGAAGCCGAGCATCCCCGTCATCAGCAGCGGCTTGCGCCCGAAGCGGTCCGAGAGCCGTCCGACCTGGTTCATGACGCACATCTGGAGGACCATCACGACGAGCAGGATCAGCAGTCCGTGCGTGGTCCCGTAGCCGAGCTCGTCCGACAGGTACGTCGGCATGTACGACAGCAGCATGTAGTCCGTGATGTTGTACGCGGCGACGAGCGCGACGCACAGCAGCAGCGGCCGCCAGTAGCGGGTGAAGATCTTGCCGAGGTCACCCGTGGCGGAGGTCTCCACGGCATCGGCGGCCTCGCTCGCCCTGACCTGGCCGCCCTCCAGCTTCTGGAACGCGGGCGTCTCGTCCAGCTTCAGCCGCAGGTAGAGGCCGATGAAGCCGAGCGGGGCCGCGACCAGGAAGGGGATGCGCCAGCCCCAGTCCAGCATCTGCTGCTCGGTGAGAACGCTGGTGAGGAGCACGACGAGTCCGGAGGCGCCCACGTAGCCGGCGAGCGTGCCGACCTCCAGGAAGCTGCCGAAGAAGCCGCGCCGCTTGTCCGGCGCGTACTCCGCGATGAACGTCGAGGCGCCGCCGTACTCCCCGCCGGTGGAGAACCCCTGCACCATCCGGAAGAGGATCAGCAGGACCGGGGCCCAGACGCCGATGCCGGCGTGCGGGGGGATGAGGCCGATCGCGAACGTTCCCACGGCCATCATGATCATGGTGATGGAGAGGATGCGCTTGCGGCCGACGCGGTCGCCGAGCGGCCCGAAGACCATTCCGCCGAGCGGACGCACCAGGAAGGCGACCGCGAAGGTCGCGAAGGAGCTGAGGAGCTGGGCCGTGTCGCTGCCGGAGGGGAAGAAGACCTTGCCGAGCGTCGCGGCGAGGTAGCTGTAGATGCCGAAGTCGTACCATTCCATCGCGTTGCCGAGGGCAGCGGCCTTCGTGGCGCGTTTCACCGCCGCCTCGTCGGTGACGGTGATGTCGCTGCGGCGCAGCCTGGGATGACGTCGCTTCTCGATCGCGCGGAAGAGCACCCGGTGGCGCCTGACCGCAGCGGGCTCCAGCGACTCGTCCTTGCCGGTCGCCGCCATGACAGTATTCCTTTCGCCGGTGAACTACCGGCAGGTCTCCTGCACACTTCTCGCGCGCTCAAACGATCGTTGTCGCGACGCGTCGGAGGGGTCACGCACCGTAACCCCGACGTCAAGAGCGGTCCCCGCGCCCGCTGCTGAGAGAGCTGCGCGATCATGTGCGCATGGTCAACACCTCACGGCGGCGGATGCTCGCCGCCTTCGCGGCCTCCGCCGCCTCCCTCCCGCTCACCGCTCTGGCCGCGTCCGACGCCCGGGCCGCCGCGTCGGTCGCCGCGGTGGATCCGCTCACCGGCCCGTCCGCCCTCGGCACGGCCGGGTCGGCGGTGACCCTCGCGCCGCTCGACGCCTCGTACTTCTCCGCGCTCACCCTGGGCAGCCCCCTCACGGCGACCGTGCTGCCCGGAACCCCGGCGCGCACCGAGATAACCTCCGGCGGCCGGCGCGTGGCACTGCTGACCCACGGCGCCCGGACCGTCCTGCTGCCCGGCCCGCGGCGCACGTTCGCCGAGAACAAGCGCCCCTTCGCCGACGACTTCACGCGCACCCTGCCGGACCTGACGCTCCCGGAGGAACAGCGCCAGTACTGGGGCTCGTCCCCCGGGGGTGGCAGCTGGTCCACGCTCGGCCCGGCGGCCGGCGACTACTCGGTCACGCCCGGCGCCGGAGTCATCGCCCTCACCACCGACCACGCCAGCCGGCACGCCACCCTGCGCGACGCCGACATCGCCGACGTGGACGTGCGCTGCGTCGGCCGGTTCGACAAGGTGCCGACGGGGCAGGCCTGCTCGTTCGCGCTGTCCTTCGGCTACCAGAATCCCCACGACAACTACCGGGCCCGGCTGTCGTTCCTGACCACGGGCGCCGTCGAACTGCGCGTCGAGAAGGAGGTCGCCGACACGGTCGCCCCGCTCGAACCGGCGGTGACCGTCGCCACCTCGGTCGCGGCCGGCACCGACTTCACCGTCCGGGTGCGCCGGGAGGGCACCCGGATCCGGGTCAAGGCCTGGCGCACCGCCTCGGCCGAGCCGTCCGCGTGGACCGTCGACACCACCGACCCGACCTTCGGCCCGGGACGGGTCGGCCTGCGCGCGCTGGCCAACGACGGCTGCACCAACCTGCCCGTGAAGCTGTCCGTGAGCCGCTTCGAGGTGTCCGCCGCCACCTGGGCCGTGCCTCCGGCCGTCACCCACGGCGACTGGGTGCGCGTGCTGCCCGAACCCTTCGACGGCACCTGGACGGACGCCCTGGAGCGGACCGTCCGCGCCTGGGCGGGCTCCACGGCACCCGACGTCCTGGCGTACGCCGCCATGTTCCTCGGCGGGGCACCCGCCGTCACGGCGGGCGCGGGTCCCGCCCAGGGCAGGCAGGTCCTCGGCGAGGCCGGTTACGGCTACCTGGATCCCCAGGGATACCGCTACGAGGGCGCCGACTTCCACGAGTACATGAACAGTGGCTGGACCTTCCCCGACGGCACCCACACCGGGCCGTCGAGCAAGCAGGCCGGCAACCTGGACTGCTCGGGCTACACGCGCATGGTGTACGGCTACCACATGGGTGTGCCGCTCGCCGCGGGCGCGGACACCTCCGGGCTGCGTATCCCGCGCAAGTCCCGGGACATCGCGAACCACGCGCCGGGCGTGCTCGTGGACCGGACGGACGGCAGCCGGCCGCCCGCCGCGGCCCAGCTCCAGCCCGGCGACCTCGTGCTGTTCAACGCCGACTCGGGTGACGACAACCCGACGGCCACCGTCGACCACGTCGGCATCTACCTCGGCCGTGACGCGGCGGGCAAGCGGCGGTTCCTGTCCAGCCGCAAGACGGTGAACGGACCCACGATGGGCGACCTCGGAGGCCCCTCGCTGCTGGACGGCACGGGCACCTACGCGACGACGCTGCACACCGTACGCCGTATCTGAGACCCCACCCGCGTGGAGAGGACTCCCGCCCGCCGCACGTTTCATCACAGGAATTCCTTTTGCGAAGCGGCGGGCGGGGCATGCGGTCATACGAGCCCGCGCTGGAGCGCCGGGCGTGATCTGGGGAGACTGTTGGTATGGATGTTGCCCGGCGGAACAATGTCACCGTCACCGGCAACCCGCAGGGACCGGCCGTACTGCTGGCCCACGGGTTCGGCTGCGACCAGAACATGTGGCGGTCGACGGTTCCCGCCCTGGTCGAGGACTACCGAGTGGTGCTCTTCGACTACGTCGGGTCGGGCCGCTCCGACCCCTCCGCGTTCGTCCCGGACCGGTACGCCTCCCTGGAGGGCTACGCCCGCGACGTGGTCGAGGTCTGCGAGGCGCTCGACCTGCGCGACGCGGCGTTCGTGGGGCACTCCGTCAGCGCCATGATCGGGGTGCTGGCCGCCGACATGGCTCCGGAACGGATCGGTGCGCTGGTGATGGTCGCCCCGTCGCCGCGGTACATCGACGACGAGGACTACCGGGGCGGGTTCAGCGCGCAGGACATCGACGAGCTGCTGGACGCGCTGGAGTCGAACTACCTGGGCTGGTCGGCGGTGATGGCGCCGGTCATCATGGGCAACGCCGACCGGCCCGAACTCGGCGAGGAACTGAAGAACAGCTTCTGCGCCACCGACCCGGACATGGCCCGGGTCTTCGCCCGCACCACGTTCCTGTCGGACTCGCGGGACGACCTGAAGCGGGTGCGTGTCCCGACGCTCGTGCTGGACTGCACGAACGACGCCATCGCACCCCGGGAGGTCGGTGCCTTCGTGCACCGGTCGATACCCGGCTCGACGCTCGTCACGCTCGACGCGACCGGCCACTGCCCGCACATGTCCGCGCCCGAGGCCACCAACGAGGCGATCACCAGGTTCCTGGCGGGCCTGCGATGATGTGCCGCGAAGAGCACGACCCGCGCGGCGCCGACCAGGCGGTCTTCGCCGCGCTGCTGGAGGACAGCGCGGAGGAGCTGTACGAGAGCGCGCCGTGCGGATACCTGTCCACCCTGATGGACGGCACCATCGCGAAGATCAACGCGACGCTGCTGGGCTGGCTCGGCCGGGAGCGGGCGGCCGTCGTGGGCCGGATGCGCTTCAGCGACCTGCTGACCGTGGGCGGCAGGCTGTACCACGAGACGCACTTCGCGCCGCTGCTGCGGATGCAGGGTGAGATCAGCGGGATCGCCCTGGAGATCAGACAGGCCGACGGCGGACGTGTCCCGGTGCTGGTCTCCTCCGTGGTCAAGCACGGCAGCACCGGTGAGCCCCTGCTGATCCGCACCACCGTCTTCGACGCCCGCGACCGCCGCGCCTACGAGGAGGAACTCCTGCGCGGCCGGAAGGTGGCCGAGGAGGCGCGCAGACAGGCGGAGGCCGACCGCGCCCGGCTCCAGGACGCCCTCGCGGTGCTCCAGCAGGCGCTGCTGCCCGACGCCCTGCCGCCGATACCCGGCGTCGAGACGGCCTCCTACTACCACACCGCCTCGCCCGACCGTCTCGGTGGCGACTTCTACGACGTCTTCCCCATCGACGGCAAACGCTTCGGGTTCTTCCTCGGCGACGTGTGCGGCAAGGGCCCGCGGGCCGCGGCGGTCACCTCGCTGACCCGCTACACGCTCCGTGCCGCCGCCCTGCACGACCCCGACCCCGTCTCCGCCCTCACCACGCTGAACAAGGTGCTCCACGAGCGCTACGCGGGGGAGGGGGACCCGCGTTTCTGCACGGTCGTCTTCGGCGTTCTCGAACCCGACGCCGCGACCGGACAGACGGCCGTCCATCTCGCCTCGGGCGGCCACCCTCCCGCCCTCGTCCTGCGGGCCGACGGCACAGCCGGCTTCCTGCCCACCCCGGGCGGTCTCCTCGTCGGCATCCTGCCCGCCGCGCCGTTCGCCACCGCCACGACCGTCCTCACCGCAGGCGACACCCTCCTCCTCTACACCGACGGCCTCACCGAAGCCCGCACCGGCGAGGGACGCGCCCGCCTGTACGGGGACGAGGCCCTGCTCTCCTTCGTGACCGACCACGCGGGCGAACGCCCGCCCGACGTGATCCACGCCCTCACCGAGCTGCTCCGCGGTTTCGGTGACGGCCTCGACGACGACACCGCCCTCCTCGCCCTAGGCGTGCCCGCACCCGGCACGGAGACGAAACACACGATATGAGCCCGCTGCAGATCACCCTTCGAGACGCCGTCACCGGTCCCGTCCTGAACGTCACCGGCGAACTCGACTACACCAACGCCGCCGAACTGCTGGACCGGATCACCGCGGTCGCCCTGCAGCCGGGCCGGCGCCTCGTGCTGGACCTGGGCGGCATGAGGTTCTGCGACTCCAGCGGCATCAGCGCCCTGATCGCCGCCCGCAACCACGCCCTCGCCGCCCAGGCCGACTTCGCGCTCGCCGCCGTACCCGACCACACTCTGCGCGTCCTGCGGATCGTCGGTCTGGACCAGATCCTCACCTTCCACCCCGACAGCGACACCGCCACCCGGCCCTGAGCGGCCCATCGGGTCCAGCGGCGAACGGGCAGGCCCACAGCCCTGGAACGGGCCCGGTCGCGGCATCCGCCCGACCGGTGGGCCGACCGGCCGAGTTGAGACGGCACGCTCCCAAAGGTTCACCCGTACGCGACCGTTCGGTCAGCCGAGGGGCTGGGCACGTTCCTCACTGACCGTCATGCTCCGTACATGACACGTAACGCGAAGAGATCCGCTGCCGCTCGTGCCGTGACGGTCGCCGCTGCCGCCCTGACGCTTCTGCTGACCTCCACCTCCCACTCCGGTGCCGCCGAACCGGCCGGTCCCCGACTGCCGTTGGGCGACGCCGACCTGGTCGAGACGCGCAGCAGCCGGACGCTGGCGGACGGCGTCACCCTCACCCGCATCGTCCGGGGCACCGAGCCCGCGCCCCCCGGCGAGATCAACACGACGACCCGCGGCCCCTGGGTGGTCAACGTGCTCACGATCGACCCGCGCAGGGCGGACGGGCACCTCGCCGTCACCTACGGTCCCGACCTCGCCGCCACCGAGCGGACCACCGACCTGGTCCGCTCGGCCGGCGCGCTGGTCGGCGTCAACGCCTCCTTCTTCACCTTCACCGCCAACCGGCAGTACCCCGGCGACCCGGTCGGACTCGGCCTGTACGACGGGCGCCTGCTCAGCGAGCCCACCACAGACCCCACCGAGGCGGACTTCGTCCTGGACGCCCGCACCCACCGCACCCTCATGGGCAAGCTCAAGTGGTTCGGCAAGGTGAAGAACCGCGAGACCGGGGCCGAACTGCCCCTGGAGTTCCTCAACCACCCGCCGGTGGTGCCCCCCGACTGCGCCGTGCCGGCCCCCGGCGCGACGTGCGCCTCACCCGGTGACGTCGTGCGCTTCACCCACGACTTCGCGCCGGCCACGCCCAGCGGCGCCGGTGCCGAGGTCGTCCTCGACCGGAAGGGCTGCGTCGTCCGCACGGCGACGACCCGCGGTACCGCGCTGGCCCCGGGGGAGACGTCCCTCCAGGCGACCGGCCGGGAGAGCGCGGACCTGCTGCGCGTCGCGGGCAACGGCTGTCTGCGGACCACCTCCCAGCTCCTCGACGAGCGCGGCCGGCGCATCCCCGTCCGCGACGGCCTGTACGGGGTGAACGGGCGCTACCGCCTCACCCGGGACGGCGAGATCGTCGTTCCCGACGGCGTCGGCAGCTTCTTCGACCGCAACCCGCGCACCATCGCCGGCACCATGCGCGACGGCCGGATCGTCCTCGTCACCATCGACGGCCGGATGACGACCAGTGTCGGCACCACCATGAAGGAGACCGCCGCCGTGGCCCACGCCCTGGGCCTGCGGGACGCGGTCAACCTCGACGGCGGCGGTTCCACCACCATGTCCCTGCAAGGCACCCTCGTGAACAAGCCGAGCGGTGCCACCGAACGCCCCGTCGGCGACGCGCTCGTCTACCTGGAAGGGCCCTACCGGCCGAGCCGCGCCTGAGCCAAGGACCGCCCATGATGCCGCGTCCACGACACCGCCCGCTCGTGGGCGCAGCATTCAAATGGCCTGTGTCCGCCCTTAGCTGACAGACCGTCGGTAGATCTGCCGTGAACCGCCCTCCGGGCCGGGCCGAGCGGCCTCGGCGGGCGGGAAGCCGAGGCCGCTCGTGGAACACGCGCGCACCGCTGCCGACGACGCCCGGGTGGTCGTCCCCGAACGTGACCACCTCGACGGTGCCCGGGCTCCGCACGAACCGGGGTACCGCCTCCGGTCAGCAGGGGCAGCGCCGCGTGCCCTACCGACTCCCCAGCAGGCTCAGTGCCTCCATGGCCTCGCGTTCCAGGCGTGAGAGGTCGCGGAGGACGCCACCGGCCTGCGCGAGGCATTCGGCGTCGCCTGACTCGCCGGCCTTGGCGATGAGGCCGGCGACCTCCGTCCACAGGGTGGCCGCCTCGGCGTACAAGCGGTGACCGGAGCGCAGGTGGCCGCTGTCGACGAGCTGGGCGCATTCGGCCAGGAAGTCGCGGTAGAGATTGCGGAACAGCGCCCCGCCCGTTCCGGCCTTCTCCATCAGGAGGGCCGCCTGCGGCAGGTCCCGCTGCGGGTCGTCGGTCCGCTGGAGCCAGGTGCGCACCCGCTTGCCGGCCTTCTCGATGCCCCGGTGGCCCAGGTTGGCGATGGGCGGGTTCAGGAAGGCGTCGGCGCAGCCGGTGATGGCGGGGACGACCCGGTCTCGGAGGGAGGGCGGATCCTCCGGAACGGTGAGGGTGAAGGACCGGTGTCTGGCGGTCATCGGGCCGCGCGCGGCTCTCGCAGCGGCGAGAGCGGCACGGCTGGTGGAGACCGCTCCGCCCTGTTGCGCGGTGTCGACCAGGTAGGCGTCGTGGTCGTCGTAGCCGTACATGGCGACGACATGGCCGCCGAAGTGGACCTTCGAGGTGAAGTAGTCGAGGTGGTAGCTGTCGAGCTGGAGTCCGACGGGTCGGCCGGCGTCGATGAGGGTGGCCACGTTCTCCCAGGCTCTGCGCGGGGAGGCGGTCTCCCGGACCTCGAGTTCCAGCCCGAGGGCCGAGGCCAGGTTCCGGGTGAGTTCGAACGGCTTGACGCGGCCCCCGAGGAAGGGGAAGCCCATGTTCTTGCTGTCCCAGTAGACGAAGGACAGACCGGAACCCAGGCCGAAGAGCATGGGCTCGGACAGATCGAGCCCTTGATGCCGCAGCAGCACCCCCAGGGTCGTCGTCTCGCAGTGCTGCGTGGCGCGCACATCGACGTCTCTCACCTTTGCCATGCCTTACCCTCCTGCTCGTCTCGCACGCCCCCGGGGGGACCCACCCACGGCGGGAGGGCCCAGCCGTACCCCCCCGGCCTGCCTGGGTGTGAACGGGCCGGGGTGAATGGCCGGAGTCTTCCCTGGGCGGGTCCGCGGCGGCTTCCTACGATGCCATCGCTCCGGCTCATCTCGGCGGTCCCCCTTGATTCTTCATGGAGTCGGGCCGACGAAGGTCCGGGCGCATCCACCCCCCACCGATCCGAACGAAGGGGAGAGACCATGGCAAGTGGGCTGCTCCTGAGCGGCACGGTCGCCGCGCTCGTCACCGCCGCGCTGCCCGCGCACGACCCGTCCACCGGGTTCGTCGATCCGCCGCCGGACAAGATCGTCATCAACGTCGCCACCGTCAACGGCTCCGGCTGCCCCGCGGGCACCGCCGCCGTCGCCGTCTCCGAGGACAACACCGCGTTCACGGTGACCTACAGCGACTACCTCGCCCAGGCCGGTGGCGACTCCGACCCGACGGCGTTCCGCAAGAACTGTCAGCTCAACCTGATCGTCCACGTACCGCAGGGCTTCACGTACGCCATCGCGAGCGCGGACTACCGGGGCTTCGCCGCGCTCCAGCCCGGTGCCACGGCCGTCCAGCGGGCCTCGTACTACTTCCAGGGCTCGTCGCAGACGGCGTTCAAGAGCCACCCCCTCGCGGGCGCCTACAACGACAACTGGCAGGTCACCGACGTCACCGACTGGGCGCAACTGGTGTGGGCGCCGTGCGGCGTGCAGCGCAACTTCAACATCAACACGGAGATCCGTGTCAACGCGGGCACCTCCTCGCCGGGCAAGGTCAGCTTCATGACGATGGACTCGACCGACGGCGACATCAGCACGGTGTACCACATGGCGTGGAAGGAGTGCCCCGGCGGGTGAGCGGAGTCCGCCCGGGGGCGGGCGGGGACGCGCCGGCCGGAACGGTCAGTTTTCGAGAAGCGTCGGCGGCCCGGCGCCGCCTACGGTCGAAGACATGAACTCCATCGACTTCGTCACCCTGGAGGTGGCCGACACCGCGGCCGCCGCCCGCTTCTACTCCACCGCCTTCGGGCTGGACTCCGCGCAGGTGCGCCTGCGTGGCTCGAAGACCCCGACGACCGGCTTCCGCGGTTTCACGCTGTCCCTCGTGGTGTCCCAGCCGGGCAATGTGGACGCGCTCGTCGGCGCCGCCCGCGAGGCGGGTGCCACCGTCCTCAAGCCCGCGTCGAAGTCGCTGTGGGGCTACGGCGGCGTGGTGCAGGCTCCGGACGGCACGATCTGGCAGATCGCGACGTCGGCGAAGAAGGACACCCGGCCGGTCACCCGGGACGTCGACGAGATCGTGCTCCTGCTGGGCGTCGAGGACGTGAAGGCGAGCAAGCAGTTCTACGTCGGGCAGGGCCTCACCGTGGGCAAGAGCTTCGGCGGCAAGTACGTCGAGTTCGCCACGGGGCCGGGCACCGTCAAGCTGTCCCTGTACAAGCGTCGTGCTCTCGCCAAGGTCGCCGGGGTCCCGGCCGAAGGCAGCGGTTCGCACCGGATCGTGCTGTCCGGCGCCACCAGCCCGTTCAGCGACCCGGACGGGTTCGTCTGGGAATCCACCGCCCCGGTGCCCCAGGCCGGCTGAGCGGCGGTGCGCCTCCGCCGTCCGCGGCCAGGGACTCGCGGCTCGGGGCTCGCTCCGGCGTGCCGCTCGACCGGGAGGCGGGCGGTGTCGTCCGCGCCGAGATCCGCGACGGCGCCCTCGTCCGTCACGCCGGCGGCGAAGATCTCCGCCGTGCCGACCGCCGCGCGGAGGTCCGCCACCACCGAGCGCGCCGCTTCGGCCCCTGGCCGTGGCCGCGGCGACAGGGTGTCGGTCGGCGGCGGCCGTGCGGTACTAGGGTCGACGCATGAGCGAAGACTCCAAGCGTTCCGTCGTCGTCGAGCGAACGGGCACCAGCCACTTCGTCGCCACCAACACCCGTGGCGGCACGATCCGCTTCGGCACCGCCTCCGACGGCGCCACGCACACCGAGTTCACCCCGGTCGAACTGCTGCTCGCCGCGCTCGGGGGATGCAGCGCCGCGGACGTCGATGTCGCCACCAGCCGCCACGCCGAGCCCGCCGAGTTCTCGGTCTCCGTGACGGGTGACAAGATCAGCGACGAACTCGGCAACCGCATGACCGGCCTCACGGTCACGTTCCACGTCGTCTTCCCGGACGGCGAGGGCGCGGAGCGCGCCCGCGCGATCCTTCCCCGCGCGGTCAAGACCTCCCACGATCGTCTCTGCACGGTCAGCCGCACGGTCGAGAGCGGCACACCCGTCACCGTGACCGTCGAGGAAGCCTGAGCCCGCACCGGCCCCCAGGGCGCTGCGCCCCGCGTGCCGTGCTCCCGGACCGCCCGTCCGTCTCGCCCGACGGGACGGCTGCAGGCTCCGCACGGCAGGCCGTCGCCCACAGGAGCAGAGCCGCCAGGCTGAAGGACGCTCCGAGGGCGGTCACGGCCGGCCAGCCCGCCGACGCGTAGGCGAGGGAGGAGCCGAGGGCGCCCAGGCCGCTGCCCGCCGAGTAGAAGACCATGTAGCCGCCGATGATCCTGCTGCCCGCGTCGGGGCGGACCGCGTGCACCAGGGTCTGGTTGGTGACGTGCACGGCCTGCACGGCGAAGTCCAGCAGGACGGCGCCGATCGCCAGTGCCCACAGCGACTGCCGGGTCAGAGCGATCGGAAGCCAGGACAGCGCCAGCAGGGCGAGGCCGACTCCGGTCGTGCGCCGGGCGAGCCCCCGGTCGTTCCAGCGCCCGGCCACTCCCGCGGCGACGGCTCCGGCTGCCCCGGCGATGCCGAACGCGCCGATCGCGGTGTGCGACAGGGACCACGGGGGACCGCTCAGGGGTTGCGCCACGCCGCTCCACAGCGTGCTGAACGCCGCGAACACCAGCAGGGCGAGCACGCCCCGGATCCGCAGCTGCGGAT
>NZ_MUND01000148.1 GCF_002154375.1 Streptomyces glaucescens
GAGCCCGGCGACACGGTGCTGTCGCTCACCGCCGACGGCGCGGACTACCACTGCGTCTTCGAGGCGGCACTGAGCGGGGAGCCCGCCGCGAACGGCCCGCTGCCGATCGGCCCGTCCACCGTGACGGTCGGCGAGCCGCCCGCGTGCAGCCCCGGAGCGGCCACGGAGATCACCCTGGTCTCCCCGGACACGCTGGAGCGCGTGAACACGAGCACGGGGGAAAAGCTGACCTACACCCGGCAGTGACCCCTGCGAAGGGCCCGCCGCCAGGGGCTCGTCAGCGCGGCTCCGGGGGCCGCTGCCGGGGCATGTTCGGGCGGGCGGGCCCGGGCGGCATCGGGAACCGGCCGTGCGTGCCCCCGCCGTCCACCCGCGGCCCCGACGCGACCGCCGCCTGGAGGCCCAGCGGCGCCGACCCGGTGCGGAACTCCACCATCCAGTCGGCGGTCTCCGTGCGCACCAGCTCGGTCACGTCCTCGCAGAACCGCCGCAGCACCCCGAGGCACCGCTCGGCCGCCTCGCTCGCCGTCCCCTCGGCGGGGCCCAGCACCTCGCGCACGCTCTCCGAGGCCCAGTCGAACTGCAGGGCCTGGAGCCGGCGCTGCACGGCCTGCGCGGTGGCCACGTCCCTTATCCACCCCGAGGTGACCCCGAAGAACCGGTCGGCGGCCACGCAGGCGACGGCGAGCATCAGCGCCAGATACCCCCAGAGGGCGACCCCGTCGGTCACCCCGGTCAGGTCCAGCAGCGGCAGCGAGGCACCCGCCACCGCCCCCGTCGCCGCGCCCGTGCGCAGCGCCCGCGCCCCGCGCCGCTTCCACACCCGGTCGGCGAGGTACCAGGCCGCCGTGTCCAGGGCGCCGCGCTCCACCCAGCGGTACAGCTCGTCGAGGCGCTGGGCGGGTTCGGCCCAGTCCCCGAGCGGAAACGGCCGCCCGGTCAGATCGCCCGGCCGCAGCCCGGCGGCCCCCTCGCCCCGCCCGTCCTGAGGCGGCCCCTCGGGCTGCATCTCCGGCTGACCCACCCGGCGCTCCCTACTGCTGATGCTGATGGACGCTGACGTGCCGGACCCTTCCTACCGCCCAATGGGTGGCGAAGGTGGACCCTTTCATCGCTTTTCCGCCCGGAAGGGGGCCTTGATCAGGTATACGCCCCGAAGTCAACTCACTCGAAAGAGTGCCGGGGCGTTGCCCGCGCGGACCACGTAGGCTCGTGCCAGGCGGAAAACCCGCCCGACAGCCATACGAAAACAGGAGCTGATCGTGATTCCCGGTGGTGGCCAGCCCAACATGCAGCAGCTGCTCCAGCAGGCTCAGAAGATGCAGCAGGATCTGGCCCGCGCCCAGGAAGAACTGGCGAACACGGAGGTCGACGGACAGGCGGGCGGCGGCCTGGTGAAGGCCACGGTGACCGGTGCCGGCGAGTTGCGCGGCCTGGTCATCGACCCCAAGGCGGTGGACCCGGAGGACACCGAGACCCTCGCCGACCTGGTCGTCGCGGCGGTCCAGGCGGCCAACGAGAACGCGCAGGCCCTCCAGCAGCAGAAGCTCGGCCCGCTCGCCCAGGGACTGGGCGGCGGCGGCATCCCGGGCCTGCCCTTCTGACCTTCCGACCCCGGGCCCTGCCTTTCGAAGACCGGCAGGGGCCCTCTACCGTACGTAGTGAAGGCACCCCAGGAAGGACGGCAGTCCGTTGTACGAAGGCGTGGTCCAGGACCTCATCGACGAGCTGGGTCGGCTGCCCGGCGTCGGTCCCAAGAGCGCGCAGCGGATCGCTTTCCACGTCCTCCAGGCGGAGCCGACGGACGTACGCCGTCTCGCCCAGGCGCTGCTTGAGGTGAAGGCGAAGGTCCGCTTCTGCGCGGTGTGCGGCAACGTCGCGCAGGAGGAGCAGTGTGCGATCTGCCGCGACCCGCGACGCGACCCGTCGGTGATCTGTGTCGTCGAGGAACCGAAGGACGTGGTCGCGATCGAGCGCACCCGCGAGTTCCGCGGCCGCTACCACGTCCTGGGCGGGGCGATCAGCCCCATCGAGGGTGTCGGCCCCGACGACCTGCGTATACGAGAACTTCTCGCGCGGTTGGCCGACGGGACGGTCACGGAGCTGATCCTGGCCACCGACCCGAATCTGGAGGGCGAGGCCACGGCGACGTACCTTGCCCGCATGATCAAGCCCATGGGTCTGAAGGTCACCCGCCTGGCCAGCGGCCTCCCGGTGGGCGGTGACCTGGAATACGCGGACGAGGTGACCCTCGGCCGCGCCTTCGAGGGGAGACGACTGCTAGATGTCTGACGCCACGCTGCACTCCGCGACGCAGGATCCGGACGACTTCGCGGTCCAGATCGCGGACCAGATCGAAAGTTTTCTGGTGGCCGTCACGGAGGTCGCGAAGGGCGACGAGCCGGACTCGGCGGTCCCCTTCCTCCTCCTGGAGGTCTCCCAGCTGCTGCTCGCCGGGGGCCGCCTCGGCGCGCACGAGGACATCGTCCCCGACGAGCGCTACGAGCCGGACCCGGGCCCCGAGCCCGACGTGGACGACCTCCGGGAGAACCTCGCCCGCCTCCTGGAGCCGATCGACGTCTACTCCGAGGTCTTCGACCCGTACGAGCCGCGCAAGGCGCCGGTCCCGGCCCGCATCTCCGACGACCTCACCGACGTCGTCACCGACCTGCGCCACGGCATGGTCCACTACCGTGCGGGCCGCACCACGGAAGCCCTGTGGTGGTGGCAGTTCTCCTACTTCTCCAACTGGGGCGGCACCGCGTCCGCGACCCTGCGGGCCCTGCAGTCCGTGGTCGCCCACGTCCGCCTCAACCAGCCCCTGGAGGAACTGGACGGCCTGGACACCGACCAGGGCCTCGGCGACGACACCCTGGAGTTCGAGGCGGGCCGGGTCATGGAACAGGAGATCCTGGGCCCGTTGGGCCTGGGGCCCGCCAAGAACTAGCCCGGCGGCAACCGGATCCCACGTCCCGCACCACCACCGACAGCGTCCCCGCCGCCACGAACGGCGCGGTCGCCGTCGGCTCGCTGTACCACCGCAGCGGCCAGGTGTTCCCGTCCGGCGCCGGGATGCCGACGTACGTTGCGACTCCATCCCGAGCGTGGCCTCAAGACAGAGGCGTACCGCAACGGGCGGGCCCGCGCGGACGCTGTCCTCGTGCCCAGGGGAAGCCTCAAGGGCGGGGTGAGTGGCCGGATGCCGAGGACGTTCTGATGGCCGTGGAGATCACGTCCTACGA
The DNA here is from genome assembly GCF_002154375.1 of Streptomyces glaucescens. Taxonomy (GTDB): domain Bacteria; phylum Actinomycetota; class Actinomycetes; order Streptomycetales; family Streptomycetaceae; genus Streptomyces; species Streptomyces glaucescens. The sequence goes on from NZ_MUND01000148.1 coordinate 3,243, forward strand.
CTCGGACGCCCATCAGCGAGACCGTGTCGAGAAGCCCGACGGTTGCGCAGCAGCGGGCATCCCCGTCCACCTCCGCATCGACCGTGACGACGGCACCGTCACGTCACCGTCTTCAGCGACCCGGAGGACGCCGCTACCGCCTCCAGCCCGACAAGCCTTTCGGTGCCACGGTCGAACTGCCCGACCCCGTGGACATCACCCTCGACACCGACCCCCTCAAGGACTCCGTCGGCTGACGGCCCTGTGACCCGGGGCACATTTCCGCGTGTCTCGATCACCCCTGGGCATGAGCCCCCTGGTCACGGACGGCCGGGGACATCTCACGATGCGATATCGCGGAGGTGTAATTCGGACGCTCGATAGACTGAGCCGACCCGCAGTACACCGTCGTATATGCGGAAAGAACACACATCGAGCGAGGAGCGCACGTGGGCCTTGTCGTGCAGAAGTACGGAGGCTCCTCCGTAGCCGATGCCGAAGGCATCAAGCGCGTCGCCAAGCGGATCGTGGAAGCCAAGAAGAACGGCCACCAGGTGGTCGCCGTGGTTTCCGCGATGGGCGACACGACGGACGAGCTGATCGATCTCGCCGAGCAGGTATCCCCGATCCCTGCCGGGCGCGAGCTCGACATGCTGCTGACCGCCGGAGAGCGGATCTCCATGGCACTGCTGGCCATGGCGATCAAAAACCTGGGCCACTCCGCCCAGAGCTTCACCGGGAGCCAGGCAGGTGTCATCACCGACTCGGTCCACAACAAAGCGCGGATCATCGATGTCACGCCGGGCCGGATCCGGGACTCGCTGGACGAGGGCAACATCGCCATCGTCGCCGGGTTCCAGGGCGTCAGCCAGGACACGAAGGACATCACCACGCTGGGGCGCGGCGGGTCCGACACCACGGCGGTGGCCCTCGCGGCCGCCCTCGACGCCGAGGTGTGCGAGATCTACACCGACGTCGACGGTGTGTTCACCGCCGACCCGCGGGTGGTGAAGAAGGCCCGGAAGATCGACTGGATCTCGTTCGAGGACATGCTCGAGCTGGCCAGCTCCGGGTCCAAGGTGCTGCTCCACCGGTGTGTGGAGTACGCCCGTCGCTACAACATCCCGATCCACGTCCGCTCCAGCTTCAGCGGGCTGCAGGGCACGTGGGTCAGCAGCGAGCCGATCAACCAAGGGGACAAGCAGGTGGAGCAGGCCATCATCTCCGGTGTCGCGCACGACACCTCCGAGGCCAAGATCACGGTCGTCGGTGTGCCCGACAAGCCGGGTGAGGCCGCCGCCATCTTCCGCACGATCGCCGATGCCGAGATCAACATCGACATGGTCGTGCAGAACGTGTCCGCCGCGTCCACCGGGCTGACGGACATCTCGTTCACCCTCCCGAAGACCGAGGGCCGCAAGGCCATCGACGCGCTGGAGAAGAACCGCTCCGGCATCGGCTTCGACTCGCTGCGCTACGACGACCAGATCGGCAAGATCTCGCTGGTCGGCGCGGGTATGAAGACCAACCCGGGTGTCACGGCCGCGTTCTTCGAGGCACTCAGCGACGCGGGCGTGAACATCGAGCTCATCTCGACCTCCGAGATCCGCATCTCGGTCGTCACCCGCGCCGACGACGTCAACGAGGCCGTGCGCGCCGTGCACACCGCCTTCGGGCTGGACTCCGACAGCGACGAGGCCGTCGTCTACGGAGGCACCGGACGATGACCGGCAGACCGACGCTCGCGGTCGTGGGAGCGACCGGAGCCGTCGGCGCGGTCATGCTCCAGATCCTGTCGCAGCACAAGGACATCTGGGGCGAGATCCGACTCGTCGCCTCGCCGCGCTCGGCCGGCCGCAAGCTGGCCGTGCGCGGCGAGCAGGTCGAGGTCGTGGCCCTGTCGGAGGAGGCCTTCGACGGGGTCGACATCGCCATGTTCGACGTACCGGACGAGGTGTCCGCGCAGTGGGCGCCGATCGCCGCCGCCAAGGGCGTGGTGGTCGTCGACGACTCGGGCACCTTCCGGATGGACCCGGGCGTGCCGCTGGTCGTCCCCGAGGTCAATCCGCACGCGGTGCGCGTGCGCCCGCGCGGGATCGTCGCCGGCCCGCACTGCACGACCCTGTCGATGATCGTCGCGCTGGGCGCGCTGCACGCCGAGTTCGGGCTGCGCGAGCTGGTGGTGTCGTCGTACCAGGCGGTCAGCGGGGCGGGCCGGGCCGGCGTGGAGACACTGCGGGCGCAGTTGTCCCTGGTCGCCGGCACGGAGCTGGGCACCAGCCCCGGCGATCTGCGCCGGGCGGTCGGCGACCGGACCGGGCCGTTCCCGGAGCCGGTGGCGCTGAACGTGGTGCCGTGGGCCGGGGAGCCGCGCGAGGACGGCTGGTCGTCGGAGGAGCTGGCGCTGCGGGACGAGACCCGCAAGATCCTCGGGCTGCCGCGGCTGCCGGTCGCGGTGACCTGCGTCCGGGTGCCGGTGGTCACCGCGCACGCGCTGACCGTGCACGCCCGCTTCGAGGACGAGATCACGGTGGACCGGGCGCGCGAGATCCTGGCCACCGCGCCGGGCGTGGTGCTCTACGACAATCCGCTCGCCGGGGAGTTCCCGACGCCCGCCGACGTGGTGGGCACCGATCCGACGTGGGTGGGGCGGGTGCGCCGGGCGCTGGACGACCCGACGGCGCTGGAACTCTTCGTCTGCGGCGACAATCTGCGCAAAGGTGCCGCACTGAACACCGCGCAGATCGCCGAGCTGGTGGCCGCGGAGTTCTCGTGAGAGCTTCCGCTCACGAAAAAAGTCCCGGTGATGACCTGATCCGTTTGTAGGATCTACGTAAGAGAATTCCTCCCCGCCCTCCGCAACCGTGCGAAGGGCGGGGAGCGTCTATGCGGTCGCCCTTCCGGGGTGTGGGGACCGTGAACGAGGCGTGGGGACGCGTCGTTCCTATGGGACATAGGGGAAGTGCGGGACGCATGACGGCATTCAGGGCGCCGATGGCTGTGCTGCCTGACGCGAGAACGAACGTGACGCTCGGCACGTACAACCCTCTCGGGGGGAAACACGTCCAACTGGCGTGGCAGAGGTTCTCGACTTTCCCGCGCCGACGCGCGGCACGGCCCTGCGGCCGGTCCGCCGGCCGCTTCACACCCGCATGCCCGGCGCGCCCGGCGGCATGCCGGTGATCGCGCCCATGCCCGCAGCGCGGCCCGCCCGCATCCCCAGCCAGCGTGACGGCGCCGAGTACGCCGAGGAGACGAAGGCCGCCGGCACCACCGTCGACCACCTGACCGAGACGTACCGCGCCCACTACCGCTCCCTGCTGGGCCTCGCCGCCCTCCTCCTCGACGACACCGCATCCTGCGAGGACGTCGTGCAGGAAGCGTTCATCCGCGTCCACTCCGCGCGCAAGCGGGTCCGCGACCCCGAGAAGACGCTCGCCTACCTGCGGCAGACCGTGGTCAACCTGTCCCGCTCGGCCCTGCGCCGCCGCATCCTCGGCCTGAAGCTGCTCTCCAAGCCGATGCCGGACATGGCGAGCGCGGAGGAGGGGGCGTACGACCAGCTGGAGCGCGACTCCCTCATCAAGGCGATGAAGGGCCTCCAGCGCCGCCAGCGCGAGGTCCTGGTGCTGCGCTACTTCGCGGACATGACCGAGGCGCAGGTCGCCGAGACCCTCGGCATATCGCTCGGCTCGGTGAAGGCGTACGGCTCCCGCGGCATCGCGGCCCTCCGCGTGGCCATGGAGGCGCCGGCATGACAGGCCCCGAGGAACAGGGGCGCCGCGAGCCGGGCGTCCCGCACGAGCCGCACGAACCCCGCGACCCGACCGGGACGGCGCAGGAGCCGGCCGAGCCGGCCGAGCCGGCCGAGCCGGCCACCGAGGTGACGCCGGAGCCGGCCGAGCCGGCTTCCACGACGGACGAGGCGCCGCCCGAGGGGACCGAAGCGCACGAGCAACAGCCGAACCAACCGCACGCTGGGAACGGAACTGTGAACCACGGCCCCGACGAACAGGGCCCCGACGGGCTCGACTCGGACGAGCTGGCACTGCGCAGGCTGCTGCACGGCGCGGTGCAGGACATCGCACCGCGCGACGGCACCCTGGAGCACCTGCGGCGGGCGGTGCCCGCCCGGCGGGCGCGCAAGCGGCAGGCCGTCGTCGGCATGGCGGCCGCCGCCCTGTTCGTCGGCACCGCCGTCCCCGCCCTGGTGCACGTCTCCAACGCCACCGGCAGCGACGCCAACCCCTCCATCGCCGGCCACGGCTCCCAGGCCCAGGGCGGCACCAGCGAGGGCAGGAGCACCGAGGGCACGGGCGACAAGCCCGGCGGCTCCTCCGGCAAGACGGAGGAGAAGGACAAGGCCACCGAGGAGAAGCCGGACAAGGGCAAGGGCGGCGGCACCGAGAGCGGTCCCGGCGACAGCGCCGACCCGTCGGCGCCCAGCTCGGATTCGGCCGCGCCCTGCGCCGCCGACCAGCTCGGCGCCACCGGCTGGGCCGACGCCCCGGACTCCATGGGGACCGTCTACGGCACCTTCCGGATCACCAACGTCTCCGGCGCCGGCTGCACCGTCAGCGGCCCCGGCTCGCTGGTCCCGCTCGCCCAGGGCGCCGCCGACCCCGCCAAGATCGGCCAGGCCGCCCACGTCGCCGGCGACCCGGCGGCCAACCTGCCCGACCCGTCCGTCGAGGTGCCGCAGCTGGTGCTGCTGCCGGGCGCGGCGTACGAGGTGCGGTTCGCCTGGGTGCCGTCCGAGACCTGCCCCACCGACAGCGGCCCGCCGCCCACCGGCGGCGAGACCGGCGGCCCGTCACCCGACCCGACGCCCACCGAGACGCCCACCACGTCCACCGAGGGCACCTCCACGGGCGGCGACACCGGGACGACCACCCAGCTGATGGCCGAGGACGGCACGGTCGACGGCAGTGTGGCCGTCTCGTACACGGCGGAGGCGGGCACGGGGGCCGGCGTGACGGTGCCCAACGCGTGCGCGGGGACCGTCTACCGCACCGGCCTGCTGCCGGCCTCGTGAGGCAAGGGGCGTCGTGAGGCCGGGCCTCGTACGGCCGGGTCTCGTGAAGGCAACGGACGACGTGAGGCCGGGGCCCCGTACGACCGGCCCCGTGAGGCAACGGCTGTGGCCGTCGTGGACCGCTCAGGTGCCGGACGGGCTGGGGACCCGCTCCTCCTCGTCCGGCACCAGGCCCAGCTCCGCGTCGCGGGCGAACTCCACCTCGCGCCGCAGCAGCCGGAACCACATGAAGACGACGAAGCCCGCGAAGACGAACCACTCCCCGGTGTAGCCGAGGTTCTGGAACGCCTTCAGGTCGAGACCGGTGTCCGGGGTGGCCGCCACGGGCACCGTCTTCATCCCGGCGTCGCCCCGGTTCAGGGTGAGCCAGGCGTCATGGACGTCGTACGGCACCAGGTTGACCAGCGAGGCCGCGCTGATCGCGGCCGTCTGCCCGGACGGCAGTCCGCCCGCCGCGCTGACCCCGTTCTCGCCCGGGTTCTCGGACGCCTGGAGCGCCCCCGTGACCGTGACCTCGCCGGACGGCGGGGCGGGCGCCTTCGCCGGGGCGGCGGCACCGGGCAGCCAGCCGCGCACCACCGGGAGGGCCTTGCCGTCGGAGGTGCGCAGCAGGGTCAGCACGTAGAAGCCGCGCTTGCCGTCCAGCTCCCGGTCGGGGACGAGCAGCTGCCGGCCGTACGTGCCGGAGGCGGTGGTCTGCTTCCCCGCGGTCGCCTTGGTGACCGGCAGCAGCTCGGCCAGCGGCCGGGCGGCCTCCCGCTGGTTCGAGGCGGCCTGCTCACCCGCGCTGCGATGGCTGTCGACCCGGTCCTCGAACCGGCTCAGCTGCCAGGACCCCATGAACACGCAGAAGGGGATGGCGAGCAGCACGAAGATGTTGATGCCCCACCAGCGGGGCGTCAGCAGAAACCGGTACACGCCCTCAACGGTACGGGGGCGGTGGGGGACGACCGCCGCGGGGGTCGGCGGAGCGGCGGGTTGTCCACAGGCTGGGGGCCGCGTCAGCGGAATGTCGGTGCGGCCGGGCAGTATGGGGTCATGACTGAGAGCAACGGGGTCGCCGCGCCGCAGCGGACCGAGGACATGCCCGACATGCCGGACTGGGAGAAGCGCTTCAGGGCACCGCGGGTGTCCCTGCCCGACTGGGCGGAGGACGCCCCGGACCGCTCCCTCTTCGTGTCCAACGCGACAGGGACGTACGAGCTGTACGCCTGGGACCGCGCGACCGGCGAACAGCGCCAGGTCACCCACCGTCCGAACGGCACGACGGACGGCGTGCTCTCCCCGGACGGCGCCTGGATCTGGTGGTTCGACGACAAGGACGGCGACGAGTTCGGCGTCTGGCGCCGCCAGCCCTTCCAGGGCGGCGAGGACGAGCTGGCGGTCCCCGGCCTGGACCCGTCCTACCCGGCGGGCCTGGCCCTCGGCAGGGACGGCCGTACGGCGGTGATCGGCCGCTCCACCGACGAGGACGGCACCACCATCCACCTCGCCCGCGAGGGCGAGGCCCCCGTGGAGATCTACCGCCACCGCGAGTCCGCCGGCGTCGGCGACCTCTCCCACGACGGCACGCTGATCGCCGTCGAGCACACCGAGCACGGCGACGCGATGCACTCCGCGCTGCGCGTGCTGCGCCCCGACGGCAGCACGGTCGCCGAGCTGGACGACACCAAGGACGGCACCAGGGAGCTGGGCCTCGAGGTGCTCGGCTTCGCCCCGGTGGCCGGTGACACCCGGCTCCTCGTCGGCCATCAGCGGCGGGGCCGCTGGGAGCCGCTGGTGTGGGACGTGACGAGCGGCGAGGAGACCGACCTCGCCCTGGAGCTGCCCGGCGACGTGAGCGCCGAGTGGTATCCGGACGGCTCGGGACTGCTCATCGGCCACGGCTTCGAGGCCCGCAGCGAACTGTTCCGCTACGACTTCGCCACCCGCCGCCTGGAGCAGATCCCCACCCCGCCCGGCACGGTCTCCGGCGCCACGCCCCGGCCCGACGGCAGCGTCGAGTACCTGTGGTCGTCGGCCGCCGAGCCGTCGGCGGTCCGCTCGACCCGCGGCGGCGTCGTCCTCGACCCGCCCGGCCTGAAGTCCCCGGGCTCCGTCCCCGTCGAGGACGTCTGGGTGGAGGGCCCCGGCGGCCGCATCCACGCCCTGGTGCAGAAGCCGGCCGGCGCCACCGGCCCCCTCCCCAC
>NZ_MUND01000149.1 GCF_002154375.1 Streptomyces glaucescens
ACCCGGCCGGAGTGCGGGTCGGAGGCGGACCGGCGGGTCAGCTCGGCGACCGGCAGGGGCAGGTCGCCGGCGACGAGGACGGCGTTGCCGAAGCGCTTGCCGCGCAGCACGGCCGCGTCGGCGATCAGCGCGAGTTCGGCGAACCGGGCGGCGGCGGTGGCGATCTGGCCGCGCAGGTGGGCGAGGGGCGGGCCGTCGGCCAGGTTGGCGGCGTAGAGGCCGCCGGGTTTCAGCGCCCTGCGGACCTCGTCCAGGAATTCGGTCGAGGTGAGGTGGGCGGGGGTGCGGGCGCCGCTGAAGACGTCGGCGATGACCAGGTCGGCCCAGCCGTCCGGTACCTTGGCGAGCCCTTCCCGGGCGTCCGTTGAGCGCACCCGGATCCGCGCGTTCGGTGGCAGCGGCAGCTCCCGGCGGACCAGTTGGACGAGCGGCGCGTCCCGCTCGACGACCTGCTGGGTGGAGCGGGGACGGGTGACCGCGACGTAGCGGGCCAGGGTGAGGGCGCCGCCGCCGAGGTGGACGGCGTTCAGCGGCTTGCCGGGCGGGGCGGCGAGGTCGATCACATGGCCGAGCCGCCGCTGGTAGTCGAAGGAGAGATACGCCGGGTCGTCCAGGTCGACGTGCGACTGCGGTGCCCCGTCGATCAGCAGCGTCCAGGCCCGCGCCCGGTCCCGGTCGGGTATCAGCTGCGCGAGCCCGCCGTCGACGGTCTCGGCGACGCCGTCGGCGGCGGCCGAGGCCCGCCGGGAGCTCCTGGACTTTCCCATTCGGCCATTATCGGGTCGTACGACGGGTCCGGCGCAGCCGGTCGGCGGGGTGCTGCGCGGGACGCGGGGTCAGCGGCAGTTGTCGGCCGCCTCGAGCATCCGGGCCGCCTCGTCCAGGGCCCGGCGCAGGACCGCGGGGTCGGTCGTCCGGTCCGCCTCGCCGGGCGGGAGGATCCAGCAGGTGCAGTCGGCGCCGTCGGCGGGGCCGGAGCCGCCCGGGATGCCCGGGACAGGGGGTGCGGCGTCGAGGCTCAGCCCGCGGCCGTCCGTCCCCGTGCAGGTGCTGCCGGGGACGTCCCAATCGTCCGCGGTGCCCGGCGGGACCAGGAAGCCCAGGGTGTCGCCGTCGTCGTCGTGCAGCACGGGGCCGACTCCGTCCCCGTCGCCGCGCCGCAGGATGTCGACCGCCTCCAGCCCCTGCCGCGCCGGCACCGTCACCAGGTCCCACGCGGCCTGCGGCGTGGACGGCGGCGTGCGCGGATCGATGCTCTGGCTGGTCTCCACCACGGCCTCCACCACGGAACCCCTCCTTGCGCCAAGCGGTTCGGGAGTCGGGCGGCTCCCGGTCCACCGGGTTCAACGCGGAAGAGCGTCAACGGCTACGGCGGAAGTGCGCCGCAAAGGATGGCAGTTCATGGCGGATCGTGGATGAGATATCCGGTTTGTAGCCAAACACAGCGTGTCGTACCCGTGACAGCAGGTACTTTCTTCCCCGCCGGAAACAGGGCCTGACACCGAACGAAGCCAGCATCACGGCGGTTCGGTCAACTCGTTCGGAATCCGGCATGGTTCGACGGTTCGCACGAGAGGACCCGGCCATGACGTCGTCAGCGGTGACCTCGTCTCAGCCCAGTCGGCCGCCGCGGCCGAATCTCGCTTTCCGGCAGCTGCGCGGCCGGCGTTCGCCCGCGGAGTTCGCGGCGGCGGTACGCCGGGCCGCCCGCGAGATCGGCGAGCAGGTCAGCTGTGACGCGCGGTACATCGGCCGAGTCGAGTCGGGCGAGATCCGCTGCCCCAACTACGCATACGAGCGGGTGTTCCTGCACATGTTCCCCGGCCGCACCCTCACCGACCTGGGGTTCACGCCCCGCTCGTCCGTGCGCGGACGCGGAGCGCGCGGCACCGCCGACACGCCCCCCGCGCACGACCTGAGCCCCGCCCGCACCCCCGCTGAGACCTGCGCGGGGTTTGAACCGTATGACCCGCAGTACCCGTACGACCCGCACATCGACCATGAGGAGAGCGACGTGCTGCGTCGCGCATTCATGACCGGCGGCAGCGCCACGGTGGCCGCCGCCTCACTGGGCCCGATCGGGCTCGCCCCGGAGGCGACGGCCGTCGAGCGTCCCGTCCGCCGCGTCGGAGCGAGCGCCGCGAGCGCCCTGGAAGACGCCGTCCGCCGGATCCGGCTGCTCGACGACCGGCACGGCGCCGACGGCCTCTACCGGCGTGCGGCAGCCCCGCTGCGCGCGGCCTTCGCGCTGCTGGACGCCGGCGCGACCCGGCAGGCGACCGCCCACCGGCTGCACTCCGGCGCCGGTGAACTGGCCATCTCCGTGGGCTGGCTGGCCCACGACTCCGGACGGTTCGACGACGCGCGCTCGCACTACGCGGAGGCACTGGCGACCGCGCGGATGGCCGGGGACTGCGCGCTGGAGGCCCACGCCTTCTGCAACACGGCGTTCCTCGCGCGTGACGCCGGGCGGCCCCGGGAGGCGGTGCGCGCCGCGCAGGCCGCGCAGCGCATCGCACGCCCCCTCGGCTCCCCCCGGCTGTTGTCACTGCTCGCGCTGCGCGAGGCGGGCGGCTGGGCCGGGCTCGCCGACCGCACGGGCTGCGAACAGGCCCTCACGCGCGCGCAGGCCCTCTTCGAGCGAGGTCCCTCGGACGCCGACCCCGAGTGGATGAGCTTCTACGGGGAGGCCGAGCTGGCCGGTCTGGAAGCGCAGTGCTGGTCGGCCCTCGGCGACTGGCAGCGGGCCGCGCGGCACGCGGGACGGGCGGCGCGGCTGCAGGACCCGCACTTCACGCGGAACATCGCGCTGTACACCGCCGAGCTGGCGGACGATCTCGCGCGCGGGGGACGGCCGGACGAGGCGGCGGTGGCCGGCCTGCGGGTGCTGGCGCTGCTGGACCAGGTGCAGTCGTCCCGGGTGCAGCGGATGCTCGCCGGGACGGCGCGGGTGCTGTTGCCGCACCGGCGGGCGGCGGGGGTGTCCGCGTTCCTGGAGAGACACGCCGGGGCGGCGCGTACGGCGTGAGGCGTCCCGCCGGCGGTGCCGGACGGAGGCCGGGTGCGCAGCCCGGCCGGGCTTAGGGGGTGTCGTCAAACTCCCGTCCGCCCCGCGACGCCCGGCACGTACTCTCGCCGCAGGGCCGCCCTGCGGACGACGACGGGAGTGTGACGACTCCTCCTAGACCGCCAGGTGGCCCATGTCGTTCCAGCTCTCGATCGCCGGTTCGCCGTAGGCCCAGCCCAGGATCGACAGGGACGTCGGGTTGAGGCGGATGCGGGAGGCGAAGGCGATGGGAAGACCGAGCCAGCGGGCGCCGATGGACCGGAGGATGTGGCCGTGGGCGAAGACCAGGACGTCGCGGTCGGCCTCACGGGCCCAGGCGACGACCTCGTCCGCGCGGGCCGTCACCTCGGCCAGCGTCTCCCCGTCGGGCACGCCGTCGCGCCAGATCAGCCAGCCCGGACGTATCGCCTGGATCTCCGCCGGGGTCATGCCCTCGTAGGCACCGTAGTGGAACTCCATCAGCGCGTCCCAGGTCTGCGCGCGGTCGCCGAACCCGGCCAGTTCGCACGTCTCGCGCGCGCGGGACAGCGGGCTGGTGCGCACCTCGACGCCGGGCAGGCCGTCGAACGGCGCCCGCTGCAGCCGCTCGCCGAGCAGCTTCGCGCCGCGCCGGCCCTCGTCGAGCAGCGGCACATCGGTCCTGCCGGTGTGCTTGCCGGACAGCGACCACTCGGTCTGTCCGTGCCGGGCCAGCAGGATGCGCGGTGCCATGAATGACCTTTCCGGGGGAAACCAGAGGCGGGACCCCTCCATCATCGCGCACCCTGTGATGGGGCAACCTGGGGGGCGATCTTTGCGTCTATAGAGGCCGGGGCGCCCAGGGAGGCGTGGCCGTGGAAAGTGGAACGAAGGGGGAGGGCGATCGGATGCCGCAGACCGAGTCACCAGGCACCGAGGTGGCCCCGCGGATTCGGCTGCGCTGGTGGACGGAACTGCCGCTGATCGTCATGGTGTACGCCTGCTACTCGGCGGGCCGCCTGCTCGCCCGCGGTGATGTCTCCACGGCCGTCGACCACGGCCTGGCCATCCTGCGCGTCGAGAAGGCTCTCCACCTCAACGCCGAGCACCCCTTGAACCGGCTGTTCACGCGCGAGGCGTGGATCGGCGTCCCGGCCGACTTCTGGTACGCGTCGCTGCACTACCTGGTCACCCCGGCGATCCTGATCTGGATCTTCCGCTCCCGCGCGGTGCACTACCGAGCGGCCCGCACCTGGCTGATGACCTCGACCTTCATCGGCCTGATCGGCTTCACCCTGCTGCCCACCTGCCCGCCCCGACTGCTGTCGGCCGGGTACGGCTTCGTGGACACCATGGCGCAGTACAGCTCGTACGGCTGGTGGGGCGGCGAGGCCAGCGCGCCGCGCGGACTGGGCGGCATGACCAACCAGTACGCGGCGATGCCGAGCCTGCACGTCGGCTGGTCGCTGTGGTGCGGAGTGATGCTGTGGCGGTACGGCGGGACCCGTCTGGCGAAGGTCGCGGCCGTGGTCTATCCGCTGGTGACGACGATCGTGGTGATGGGCACCGCGAACCACTACTTCCTCGACGCGGTCGCGGGCGCGGCCGTGATGGGCGCCGGACTGCTGCTCGCCCCGCTCGTCATGCGCGGCGCGGACCGGGTCAAGGCCCGGCTCGCGGCCCGTACCGCACCCGCCGTCGCACCCGTCCCGCAGGCCGCCGCGGCCGCACAGGCCTCGATTGTCAGTGACAGATGCCAGACTTCGGCGGGTGAGCGAATTCCACGGCAGCGCGAGTCACGGTTCGGACCGGGAGCCGAGCCGAGTGCCGCACCCTCGGAGGCGGGGGACGGCGCTCCGGCAGCGGCTCGCTGAGCTGCGCGGTCCCGACGTACCGGCCAAGGCGCTCGACGCGCGTGCCCTCGCGGCGCTGGCCGCGAACCCGGGCTGCGCGCGGCGGGCGGTCCTCGACGGGGCCGGGGTGGACAAGACGAGACTGGCGGACGCGCTGGGCTCGCCGTCCGCCTTCGGGCAGTCGCAGTTCGCCCTGACGCGGGGCAACGCGTTCGAGGCGCGGGTGAAGGCGGACGGCGGCGCAGAGCTGCTGCGCCTGGCGCACCGGAAGCTGGACCCGCAGGCCGCGCCGCCCGAGGAGGGCCGGGTGCCGGACCTGTCCGCGATCGGCCCGGAGGGCCGCGCCGCACGTACGGCGCTGGCGCTGCGGGAGGCCGTGGAGGCGGGCGGCTGGACGCTGCTCGACCATCCGATGCTCGCCCTCGACGTGGCGGGGTCCCCGGCGTTCCTGGAGCCGGACGCGGTGGTCGTGCACCCGGACGGCAGCTGGACGGTCGTGGAGATCAAGTCGTTCCCGATGCTGGACGGCTCCGCCGACCCGGCGAAGGTGGGCGCGGCGGCCCGGCAGGCGGCGGTGTACGTGCTGGCCCTCGAGGAGGTCGCGGCCCGTCTGGACCCGGCCCCGCGCGTGCGGCACCGGATCCTGCTGGTGTGCCCGAAGGACTTCTCCAACCTGCCCGCCGCCTCCGCGGTGGACGTGCGCAAGCAGCGCGCGGTGACCCGCCGCCAGCTGGCCCGGCTGACCCGGATCGAGGAGATCGTCGACGCGCTCCCCGAGGGCACCTGCTTCTCGCCCGAGCTGCCGGCGGCCGAGCTGACCGCCGCCGTGGAGTCGGTCCCGGCGGCGTACGCGCCCGAGTGCCTGTCCGCCTGCGAGCTGGCCTTCCACTGCCGCGCCCGGTCGCGCGCGCAGGCCGCGGTCACCTCCCTCGGCCGCGCGGCCCGCGCCGAGCTGGGCGGGCTGACCACCGTCGGCGACGTCCTGTCGGCGGCCCGCGGCGAGAGCGGCGACCCGGACGACCCTGCGGTGGCCGCCCTGCGCCGCGCGGCCCGCCTGCGCGCGGAGGCACTGGCCGCCCTCGTGGACGCCCCGGACCGATGCACGGGCACCCCCGGTCACGAAGGCTCGGGCACCCCCGTCCACGACAGCGCGGGCACCCCCGCCCAGGAGGCCGCCCCGTGTCGCTGATCACCACCCTCGCGCGGCTGGAGGCCGTCGACAGCGGGCGCGCGCAGCCCGCCGCGACCGTGCGGCACCGGCACCTGTCGGAACGGCCGCTGGTCCTCGTGCCGCTGATCACCGCCGGTGAGGCCGGGGCGCCGCTGGGCGCGCTGGTCGGCACCGACCGGGACGCGCCCCGGCTGCTCGTCGTCCCGCAGCCCCGCGACCGCGATCTGCGGTTCGCGTTCCTGGCGGAGCTGGCGGACATCGTGCTGCCGTACATCGACGCGTACGCGGACGCCGTGGAGGTCGCCGAGCGCACCGAGACCGACCCGGAGACCGGCAAGCGGGTCAAGGTCGAGGTCGATCTGTGCGCGGACGCCCCGCAGCTGATCGTGCCGAGCCGCGCGGGCGTCGAGCTCGTCCGGCTGCTGGGCCGCTCGATGCGTTTCCGGCGTACGGCGGAGCAGGACCCGCAGACGCCGCATCCGGCCCCGCCGCGGGTGCCGCTGCTGGGCCGCTGGCTGACCCACTACGCGGAGCGGTCCCGGGTGCCGGGCTCCTCGCTGCTGCTGGCGCTGACCGAGGTGCTGGCGCGGCACTGGGCGACGGGCCAGTCCGGACTGGAGGACCAGCACCTGGGCGCGCTGCTCGCCTGGATCGACCCGCCGGAGGGCGGCTCGGGCGCCGAGGCGGCGCTGCGGGCGGAGCTGGCCCGGGACGAGCGGGGACAGCTGCTGTGCCCGCCCGCGGGTCCGGCGACCGACCCGGCGTTCGACAACAAGCTGCTCGCCCCGGCGATCGAGCGCTACGACCGCGCGCGCGGCACGTTCGCCGCCGCCGAGGACGGGCTGGAGGCGGACGACCGGCTCGGTGCCGTCACCGCCGCCGAGCGGGAGATCCGCGCCCTGGTGGAGAGCGTGACGCGGCCCACCTGGGACGCGGTGTGGCGGGGCCTGGACCTGCTGCGGGCGCTGCCGGAGGGCGGGCACGTCGCGGAGCGGTGGACGCGGGACCGCTGGTCGTTCACCGGCCACCGTGACCGGGTGCTGTCCGGCGAGCCGCCGCAGCCGCGCCGCGACGACGCGGTGACCGCGGCGAACAAGCTGGCCACGCGGGAGCGTGAGCAGGCCCGCCTGGAGGCGCAGGAGGCGCTGGACGATCCGCTGGTGATGGCGGGCCGGCGGCTGGCCGGGGAGGCGTTCGCGGGCGAGGTCGTCGACGTGGAGATGGCGTACAGCGAGGGCAGACGGCCCAGCCCGCGCCCGCTGGTCACGGTCCGCACCGACGACCGGCCGTACCTCGGCGAGCGGGTGAAGGTGTACCGCTCGCTGGGCGGCAAGCCGCAGTCGTACGAGTTCGTGGCGAGACAGGACGACGGCGCGGACGGCGCGCTGGTCGTCCTGCGGGTCCTCGACAAGATGGGCCGGGGCAAGGAGCCCGAGCCCGGTTCCGTGCCCGAGAAGGGCGACCGCATCTGCTTCACGCTGTTCGAGCACGAGCAGCGCGGCGGCGCCAAGCTGCCGGACCCCGAGGACACCCCGTGGACGCACGGCGGTCCGCCCGGTGAGGAGACCGCCCCCGAACCCGCCGACCCCGTGACCGAGGAGGACGTGCTGTGACGGCCGAGGCCATCGCCGACCCCGGTGCCCCGCTCGACCCGGGCACCGCCGCCGCGCGGGCCACCGAGGCGATCCTGAGAGACACGCTGCACGGCCCGGCCCGCGGTGTCGTGGTCGACTCGCCGCCCGGCGCGGGCAAGTCGACCCTCGTCGTCCGGGCGGCACTGGAACTGGCCGACGCCGGGCGCCCCCTGATGGTGATCGCGCAGACCAACGCCCAGGTCGACGACCTGGTGCTGCGGCTGGCCGAGCGGAGCCCCGAGCTGCCGGTGGGCCGGCTGCACAGCAGCGACGCCGATCCGTACGACAAGGCGCTGGACTCGCTGCCGAACGTCCGTACGTCCGCGAAGGCGGCCGATCTCACCGGTCTGCCCGTCGTCCTGTCGACCGCCGCCAAGTGGGCGCACATCAAGGTCGACGAGCCGTGGCGGCACGCGATCGTCGACGAGGCGTACCAGATGCGCTCCGACGCGCTGCTCGCCGTCGCCGGACTGTTCGAGCGGGCGCTGTTCGTCGGCGATCCGGGGCAGCTCGACCCGTTCGCGATCGTCGGCAGCGAGCAGTGGGCGGGGCTGTCGTACGATCCGTCGGCGTCCGCGGTGACGACGCTGCTCGCGCACAACCCCGGTCTGCCGCAGCACCGGCTCCCGGTCTCCTGGCGGCTGCCGGCCTCGGCCGCGCCGCTGGTCTCGGACGCCTTCTATCCGTACACCCGGTTCCGCAGCGGCACCGGCCACGGTGACCGGCGGCTGGCGTTCGCGGTCCCGTCGGACGGTTCGGGTCCGGACCGGGTGATCGACGAGGCGGCCGAGTCGGGCTGGGGGCTGCTGGAGCTTCCCGCGCGGCACACCCCGCGCACCGACCCGGAGGCGGTGCGGGCGGTGGCGGCGGTGGTGCGCCGCCTGCTGGACCGGGGCGGCGCGGCCACCTCGGAGCGGTCCCCGGACCCGGCGCCCCTGACCGCCGAGCGGATCGCCGTCGGCACGGCGCACCGGGACCAGGCGGCGGCCGTCCGCGCGGCCCTCGCCGAGCTGGGCGTGAGCGGGGTCACGGTGGACACGGCGAACCGGCTGCAGGGCCGGGAGTACGACGTGACGGTGGTCCTCCATCCGCTCTCCGGCCGCCCCGACGCCACCGCCTTCCACCTGGAGACGGGCCGCCTGTGCGTGCTCGCCTCCCGGCACCGGCACGCGTGCATCGTGGTGTGCCGCGCGGGCGTGGGCGAACTGCTGGACGACTATCCGTCGACGGAGCCGGTGCAGCTCGGGACGCTGGTGAAGTTCCCGGACGGCTGGGAGGCGAACCACGCGGTCCTGGCTCACCTGGCGGAACACCGGGTGAGCTGGCGCCCCTAGGCCGACGGGTCTCCCGGTGGCCCCCGGTCCCCCGGCGGGCCACCTGCCGCCGCTGTGGCGTGGGTGACGTATCGCAAAATCCGGGAATGAACCTCCGGGTACCTCCCGTTGACGCCCATGACCCACCGCATGGCGACAAGAGCAGGAGGCCCATCGTGGCGGCAGACGACACCCGGGACGCCGAGGACCGCACGAGCGACAGCGACGGCATCCGGGGCACCGCCCACGGCTCCGCCCCCACCCCGCTGTCGGTGCTGGACCTGGTCACGGTCAGCGCGGGCAGCACCTCCACGGACGCCCTGCGCACCAGCGTCGCCCTGTCCCGGCTGGCGGAGTCGCGGGGCTTCCACCGCTACTGGGTCGCCGAGCACCACTCCATGCCGGGCGTCGCCTCCTCCTCGCCCGCGGTGATCCTCGCCCACCTCGCCGCCCACACCGACCGCATCCGGCTCGGTTCCGGCGGTGTGATGCTGCCCAACCACGCCCCGCTGGTCATCGCCGAGCAGTTCGGCACCCTGGAGGCGATGGCCCCCGGCCGGATCGACCTCGGTCTCGGCCGCGCGCCCGGCACGGACGGCGCCACGGCGGCGGCCCTGCGCCGCACCGACCGCCCCGACGAGGGCGCCGACGACTTCCCCCGGCAGCTGGCCGAGCTGACCCGCTTCCTGGACGACGACTTCCCCGACGGCCACCCCTACCGCCGGATCCACGCCGTGCCCGGCCCCGTCCAGGCGACCTCCCCGGGCGGCGTGCAGTCCCCGCACCGCCCGCCGGTGTGGCTGCTGGGCTCCTCCGGCTACAGCGCCCGGCTGGCCGGCCTGCTGGGCCTGCCGTTCGCGTTCGCCCACCACTTCTCCGCGCAGAACACCATTCCGGCGCTGGATCTGTACCGGGAGTCCTTCAAGCCGTCCGAGCTGCTGTCGGAGCCGTACGCGCTGATCGGTGTCTCGGCGCTGGCCGCCGACGAGGAGCGGGTGGCCCGGCGTGAGGTGAAGGCTTCCGTGCTGAGCATGATCCGGCTGCGCACCGGGCGGCCCGGCCTGGTGCCGAGCCCGGAGGAGGCGGAGGCGTACGAGTTCAGCCCCATGGAGCTGGACTTCGCGCGGTCGTGGAGTTCGAACGTCGTCCACGGCACCCCGGACGAGGTCCGCACCGGCCTGGACGACCTGCAGAAGCGCACCGGCGCGGACGAGCTGATGATCACGGCCAACACGCCCACCGCCGGGGTGCGGCTGCGCAGCTTCGAACTGATCGCCGACGCCTACGGCTTGCCGGCCGCCTGACCCGCGGGGCAGGCCAGCAGCTCGGAGATGCGGTCCGCGGCCACCGGCCGGGAGTACAGCCATCCCTGGCCGGTGTCGCAGCCGATCCGGCGCAGCCGTCCGGCCTGCGCGGAGGTCTCCACGCACTCGGCGGTGACGGTCAGCCCGAGCCGGTGCGCGAGCTGGATCATCGCCTCGACGATGACCTCGTCGGCCGGGCTGGCGTGGGCGCTCGTGTCCTCGTACTGGAAGCCGCGCACGAACGACCCGTCCAGCTTCAGCACGGACACCGGCAGCCGGCTGAGGTAGGCGAGGTTGGAGTAGCCGGTGCCGAAGTCGTCGATGGCGATGCGCACGCCCATGTCGCTGAGCGCCTGGAGGGTGCGCAGCGGGCGGCCCGAGGAGCCCATGACGGCGGACTCGGTCAGCTCCAGTTGCAGCAGGTGCGGGGCGAGGCCGGTCTCGGCGAGGGTCTCGGCCACGTCCGCGACCAGGTCGGAGTCCCACACCTGACGGACCGCCACGTTGACGCTGACGAAGATGGGCGGCTCGTCGGGGTTCTCGAGCTGCCAGCGGCGGGCCTGGCGGCAGGCGGTGGCGAGGATCCAGCGGCCGAGCGGGACGATCGCGCCCTCCTCCTCGGCCAGTCCGATGAACCGATTCGGCGTCAGTGTGCCGAACTGCGGATGATTCCATCGCACCAGTGCCTCGACGCCGCTGAGGCGCCCGTCCGCCATGCCGACGAGCGGCTGATACTCCAGGATGAACTCGCCCCGGTCGATGGCCGGGCGCAGGGTGGAGGCGAGCGCCTGGCGGGTCATGCGGTGCGCGTTGCGCTCGGGGTCGAAGAGCGTCCAGCGGGCCTTGCCGTCGGCCTTGGCCCAGTACAGCGTGGTGTCGGCGGCCTGCATCAGGCCGGTGGCGGTGGTCCCGGCGGCCTGCCGTTCGACGACCCCGATGGAGGCGGAGACGCTGAGCCGCTGCCCGGAGAGGTCGAACGGGGCCTGGAGGGCGTTCAGCACGGACTCGGCGAGGTCGGCCAGCTGCTCGGTGCCGGTGGAGTCCTCGACGAGCAGGGCGAACTCGTCGCCGCCGAGCCGGGCGACCAGCGGGGCGCCGGATCGGGTGTATCCGGCCGTCTCGGCGCAGCGGGTGAGCCGGTCGGCCACGGCGGCCAGCAGCCGGTCGCCGACGCGGTGGCCGAGGGTGTCGTTGATGGCCTTGAAGCCGTCGAGGTCCAGGTAGCACAGGCCGATCCGGCCGGTGCCGCCGCGGGTGGAGAACTCGGCGTCGAGGGCGGCGGAGAGCCGTTCGAAGAACAGCGTGCGGTTGGGCAGCCGGGTCACCGGGTCGTGCATCTGCAGGTGCCGTAGCTGCGCCTGGAGTTCACGCCGGGCGCTGATGTCGGTGACGGACAGCAGGATGCCGGGTGCGCCGTCGGCGAGCGGGGCGACGGTGATCTGCGCCCACACGGCGGGCCCGTCGGGGTGCTTGAGGCGGCGCGTGCAGCGGAGTCGGGCCTGCCGGCCCCGCAGCACCTCGCGGTAGGCGTGCCAGGTGCGGGGGTCGGAGGCGAGGTCGAGCAGATCGGCGGCGACGCGTCCGACGAGCGCGCCGGGCCCGGTGCCGAAGAGGGCGGCGAGCGTCTCGTTGGCGGTGACGACTCGTCCCTCACGGTCGACGACGGCCATGGCGAGGGGCGCGGCGGCGAAGGCGGACCGGTAGGAGTCGGGTCCGCGGACCACCCCGGCGTCCGCACCCGCGCCCTCACGGCTGGACGCGACAGCCGCCGGACCCACGTCCTCACCGGTGGGCGGGACGGCGGCCGTATCCACGTCCTCGCCGGTGGGCGCCGGAGCGGTGGCGCGCACGTCCTCGCTCATGGGCAGGAAGGCGACGGCGTCCGTACCACCCGACGCCTTGGGATCACTGTCCGTGACGGCCGTCCGGATGAGGTCTGCCGCGGGCGTCGGCCCTTCGGAGGTTCCGCTCACCGCTCGCTCCCGCAGTGCACTCGATCGTCGTCCGCGCAGGAAAGTGTGCCGATCATAGAGGCTGCCCTCCGGCCCTTCCAGCCACTGCCCGCCACTCAAGACATACCCACTTCGCGGGCGGATCGTTTCTGCCCACAGCTGGACGGGTTCGCCAGCCTCCGGACCACTGGTGACGTTCCGTGAGCACATCGGGGGTGTCGCCCTTCCGGACCACCGTTCCGACTCACTCGTCCGGGCCAGACAAACAGGACGCAGTACGACAATCTGCCACACGCTGGATGCGGTGTCCCCCGACCGCATCCGGAGGTTCTCGTGCCGCGTCCGCTCCCGCGCCCCCGACTGCGCAGCACCGCGGCCGTGTTCACCACCCTGGCGGCCCTCGCCGCGACCTCCCTCTTCACCGGTCCCTCCGTCGCCGAGCCCTTCTCGGCGGCCCCCTGCGCCCTGCAGCGCACGAAGGCGCACCACTCGGAGGGCCTGGACACCTGGAACGCCGCCTATCCCCAGCCGACCCGCTCACTCGACGCGGTGATGGTCTTCCTGTCCTTCCCGGACTCGGAGCCGCTGACCACCCCGGCGGAGCTGACCGCCGATCACTTCCCGGTCACCAGCCGGTTCTTCGCGCAGGCGTCGTACGGCCGGTTCACGCTGCGCCCGCACCCGCTGCGGAACTGGATCCGGATGCCGCGCCCGTCCACGGCGTACGCCATACAGCGCGACTGGAACGCCTCGCAGCGTGCCGCCTATCTGCGTGACGCGCTCGCCGTCAGCGACAGGCAGGTGGACTACTCGCGCTACGACATCGTCTACTTCGTCGCCGATCCGCACGCGCCCGGCGTGGACTCGGACGCCACCAAGGTGGTCAATCTGGACACTCCGTTGCGGGCCGACGGCACGGACATCCGGCGGATCGTCACCGTGTTCGAGAACCATCCGCCGGACCGGCTGGTCCTCGCCCATGAGACCGGCCACGTGTTCGATCTGCCGGATCTCTACCACCGTCCGACGGACGACAAGGGCGACTGGGACACCCACGTCGGAGACTGGGACCTGATGGGCAGCCAGTTCGGACTGGCCCCGGACTTCTTCGGCTGGCACAAGTGGAAGCTGGGCTGGCTGGAGGAGCGCCAGGTGATGTGCGTGCCCGGCAGCGAGCCGGCCCGGCTCACCCTGGAATCGCTGGGCGCCGGCCCGGGCGTGGCGGTGACGGGGACCGCCGGGGTGCCGTTCTTCGGCTCCGGCCGCGGGACCAAGCTGGCGGTGGTGCGCACCGGCCCGGACCGGGTGCTCGCGTTCGAGGCGCGGGGCGCGGTCGGCAACGATCACTCCGCCTGCCGGCAGGGGATCCTGGTGTACCGGGTGCACAGCGGCGCCGAGTCCGGGGGCGGGCCGGTCCAGGTGATGGACGCCCATCCACAGACGGAGGCCTGCTGGGAGAACTCGGTCTACCCGGCACTCGCCGACGCGCCCGTCGGGGTCGGCGAGAGCTTCACCGTGCCCGGCGAGGACGTCCGGGTCGAGGTCGAGGGACGGACGGCGTCGGGCGCCTGGACCGTCAAGATCTCGCCAGCGCGGGAGAGCTGATCACAGTGCGGGAGAACGGCGCCAGGAAAAGCGAAAGGGCGTTCTCGCAATCGAGAACGCCCAGGTCAGCGACCTAATCGCTAGTGCGCCGCCAGGGACTCGAA
>NZ_MUND01000015.1:0-306 GCF_002154375.1 Streptomyces glaucescens
GCCCTCGCCGACAAGGACGGCAAGCTGGTCGGCAACGGCTTCCAGTCCCAGGGCGGCAACTACTGGGGCACCGACGACCCCCGCTACCCGCTCGTCGAGGGACACGCCCCCAAGGGCCGCGGCGAGGTCCTGATCGACGCGAAGACCGCCGAGCGCACCGGCTACCGGGTGGGTGACACCCTGCGCCTGTCGGTCGACGGCCCGGTCCTGACGCCGAAGGTGGCCGGCGTCTTCACCACCGACGACGGCAACGTCGCGGCCGGCGGCAGCCTCACGCTGTTCGACACGGCCACCGCGCAGCAGCTG
>NZ_MUND01000015.1:345-4232 GCF_002154375.1 Streptomyces glaucescens
GCAGCGGCTCGCCGACGACCAGGCCGAGATGATCGCCTCGCAGATGAGCGGGATGAAGCAGGGCCTGCTGGTGTTCGCCGGCATCGCGCTGTTCGTCGGCACCTTCATCATCGCCAACACCTTCACCATGCTGGTCGCCCAGCGCACCAAGGAGCTGGCGCTGCTGCGCGCGGTCGGCGCCTCCCGCCGCCAGGTCACCCGGACGGTGCTGATCGAGGCGTTCGTGGTGGGTGTCGTCGCCGCGGTGACCGGCCTGGTCGCGGGCGTCGGCATCGGCGCGGGCCTGCGCTCCCTGATGGGCTCCCTCGGCGAGACCGTGCCGGACGGCCCGCTGGTGATCACCCCCGGCACCGTCGGCGCCGCGCTCGCCGTCGGCGTCCTCGTCACCATGCTGGCCGCCTGGCTGCCGGGCCGCCGCGCGGCGAAGATCCCGCCGGTGGCCGCGATGAGCAGCGTGCACGCCAAGGCCTCCGTGAAGTCGCTGGTCCTGCGCAACACGATCGGCGCCCTGTTCTCGGCGGCGGGCGTCGCGGTCGTCCTCGCGGCGACCACCATGAGCGGCTCGGACGGGCAGGCACCGATGGGCCTGGGCGCCTGTCTGCTGATCATCGGCGTGTTCGTGCTGACCCCGCTGCTGTCCCGGCCGCTGATCGCCGCTGCGGCGCCGGTGCTGCGGCTGTTCGGGGTGTCGGGCAAGCTGGCCCGCCAGAACTCGGTGCGCAACCCGCGCCGTACCGCCGCCACCGCCTCCGCCCTGATGATCGGCCTGACCCTGATCACCGGTATGACGGTGATGGCGGGCAGTCTGCAGAAGTCGATCGACAAGATGGCCTCGGAGGCGATCCGCGCGGACTACGTCGTCTTCATGGCGAACGGCAACGCCCTCTCGCCGGACGTCGAGAAGGAACTGAAGGAGACCGAGGGCGTCACCGCCACCAGCCCGATGCGCAACGCGGCCGCCCGGATCGGCGGCGAGACCGAGTACCTGACCGGGGTCGACGGCGCCACCTTCGGCGACCTGACGAAGCTGCCCGTCGAGGACGGCGCCTTCAAGGTCGGCGGCGACCGCGTGGTCGTGGACGAGGACACCGCGAAGTCCCGCGGCTGGACGGCCGGCTCGTCCTTCACCGCGTCGTTCGAGGACGGCAAGAAGGAGAAGCTGACCGTCGCGGGCGTCTACCAGGCCAACGAGATGATGAGCGGGATCATGCTCGACCTCGCCACCCTCGCCCCGCACCAGACCGACCCGGCCGACATGCAGGTCATGGTGAAGACCGCGGACGGCACGTCGGACGCGACGAAGAACCGGCTGGAGCAGGCCCTCGGCTCCAACCCGGCGATCAAGGTCCAGGACAAGAAGGACATCTCCCAGGACATCGCGCAGATGTTCACGATGATGCTGAACATGCTCTATGGCCTGCTGGCCATGGCGGTGATCGTGGCCGTCCTCGGTGTCATCAACACCCTGGCGATGTCGGTCTTCGAGCGCTCCCAGGAGATCGGCATGCTTCGCGCGATCGGCCTGGACCGCACCGGCATCAAGCGGATGGTCCGCCTGGAGTCCCTGGTCATCTCGCTCTTCGGCGGGGTGCTCGGCATCGGCCTCGGCGTGTTCTTCGGCTGGGCGGCCGGGGAGCTGATGGCGAGCAGCATGGCGACGTACGAGCTGGTCCTGCCCTGGACCCGGATGGCCGTGTTCCTGCTGCTGGCGGCCGCGGTCGGGGTCCTGGCGGCGCTGTGGCCGGCCCGCCGGGCGGCCCGGCTGAACATGCTGACGGCGATCAAGTCCGAGTAGCCACCGACGCCACAGGCGAGGGCCCCGCACCCACCCGGGTGCGGGGCCCTCGCCGCGTTCCTGCGTCAGTCGTTCCAGGTCCGCGCCCGCAGCGGCATCCCGGCGGCTCCGGACTCGGGCGTCCGCACGGCGAGCACCTGGTTCACCCCGATGCGGTTGCGCTCGAAGGCCAGCGCGGAGGCGGCCATGTACAGCCGCCAGACCCGGGCACGTCCCGGGCTGGTCAGCCGCACCGCCTCCGCCCAGCCGGACTCCAGGTTGGCGACCCAGCGGCGCAGGGTGAGCGCGTAGTGCTCGCGGATCGACTCCACGTCGCGCACCTCGAACCCGGCGCGCTCCAGCTGGCCCACGGTGGTGCCGATCGGGGCCAGCTCGCCGTCGGGGAAGACGTAGGCGTCGATGAACTCGTCGACGTCGTACACCGACTCGTCGCGCCGCGGCCGCCGCGCGATCTGGTGGTTGAGCAGGCGCCCGCCCGGCTTGAGCAGCGCGTACAGGTTCCGGGCGTACTTCAGGTACTGCTCCGCCCCCACGTGCTCGGCCATGCCGATCGACGAGATCGCGTCGTACGGTCCGTCGACGACGTCGCGGTAGTCCTGCACCCGGATCTCCACCCGGTCGGTCAGCCCCTCGTCGGCGACCCGCTTGCGGGCGTACGCCGCCTGCTCCTGCGAGAGCGTGATGCCGACGACGTTCACCCCGTGCTCACGGGCGGCGTGGATGGCCATGGACCCCCAGCCGCAGCCGACGTCGAGCAGCCGCTGGCCCGCACTCAGACCGAGCTTGCGGGAGACCAGCTCCAGTTTGTCCCGCTGGGCGTCCTCCAGGGTGCCGCCCTCCGCCTCGGGGGCCTCCCAGTAGGCGCACGAGTAGACCATCGACGGGCCGAGCACCAGCTCGTAGAAGTCGTTCCCGACGTCGTAGTGGTGGCTGATGGCGCGCTTGTCGGTGCGTCTGGTGTGCAGGTGGGCCCGCCGCCGGCGGGCCTCCTCCCTCGGTGGCGCGGGCGGCAGCGCGGGCCCGGCCATCCGCACCAGCCCGCGCACGGCGGCCCGCACCTCGGGTTCCCGCAGGGCCTGCGCGAGGGTCCGGGCGTCCTCGTCCCGTTCCCAGATCAGCCCCGCCATCAGCTCCAGGACCGCGTACAGGTCCCCCTCGACCTCCAGCTCCCCCGCCACCCAGGCGCGCGCCAGCCCCAGCTCGCCCGGCTTCCACAACAGCCTGCGCAGCGCCCGCCGGTGACGCACCACCAGCATCGGCGCGTCCGGCGGACCGGCCTGAGAACCGTCCCAGGCACGAATACGGACCGGGAGCGGTGCTCCCAGCACCTGCTCCAAGAGCCCCTTCAGCCGCGGCGCGGCGTCCGACATGGTGCACACCTCCGTGACAGCGATCCCGGAAAGTCCGACACCACGTAAACACCTACGGAGCGTCGCCGCAGTCCCCCACGCGCGTTACGTCTGTGCAAAACCCTTGCAGGGGTGCGGATTCGGCCGTCGCCGTCCGGCCGTCTCAGAGCAGGGCGGCGCTGCTCAGCACCAGATCGGCCGTCCGCTTCTCGGCCCCCGTGGCCGGCTGCACGACGGCGAGGAGGAACGCCACCCGGTCGTCGTCCACGGCGACGACCGTCATCCGCAGGTGGCCCGTCCCGTTCTCGCCGTCCGTCACCTTCAGGGTGACGGTGTGGGCGGGGCGGCCGTCGACGGTCGTCGCCTCGGACTCCGTGACGGTGGACCGGCCGTCGGGGTGGAAGAAGACGGCGTTGGAGCGGGCCCAGCGCTCGGTGGCCGCGCCCAGTTGCGCGCGCGGGACTCCGTCGCCTCGCCCGGCGGCGACGATGCTGCCGCCCTGCCCGCCCGGGTGTTCGCGGGTGACGGAGGACGTGAAGCTGTTGATCAGGTCGCCGTCGCCGCGCTGCCAGCCCTCGGGGACGGCGTACGACAGCCCGGCCGCCCTGTCCTCGACGCGGGGGCGGCCGGCCAGCGGCTCGTCGTCACCGCCGTTCAGGGTCCGCCAGACCACGAACCCACCGCCGGCGAGAGCGAGTACGAGCGTCACCACGAGGGTGGTCAAGAGGGCCGGCCGGCGCCGG
>NZ_MUND01000150.1 GCF_002154375.1 Streptomyces glaucescens
GTGCGGACGTGGCGGGGGAGTTCGGCGGGCGGGACTCCGGTGACGGACTCGGTCAGTTCGCCGAGGAAGGTCTCGCCCGCGCAGGGACCGTCGTGGCCGGTGCCGGGGCAGCCGGTGCGCGGCCACAGCAGCACGGGGACGGGCACGTTGAGGCCGGCCTCGAAGTGGGCGCGCAGGGCGGTGGGCGGGGCGGCGAAGGCGGCGAGGCCTGCGTCGTGGTCGCGCAGGCGCTTGCGCAGGCTCGGCGGGCGCTCCGGGGTTCCACAGCCGATCCGGTGCAGGGCGGTCCCGCCGCCGACGTCCAGTTTCTGCCACTTCTTGGCGAGCTGGTGGCGGAGCCGGCCGCTGCGGTGCCGGGCGCGGTCGGCGACGACGAGCGGGTAGGCGCAGCCCAGCGGGGTGGCGTCGTCGGGGCTGCACTCCCAGCGGGCGACCGGCTCGTTCAGCCACTCCCGGGGCAGTACGAAGGTGATGAGCTCCTCGGCGTCCGGGGCGAGCTGGGTGAACGCCTCGTCGATCCGTTCCTGCACGAAGGCGCGTACTCCGGTGCGCGGCAGCCGGCGTGCCCCGACCGGGCGACGCT
Source organism: Streptomyces glaucescens (assembly GCF_002154375.1). Classification (GTDB taxonomy): domain Bacteria; phylum Actinomycetota; class Actinomycetes; order Streptomycetales; family Streptomycetaceae; genus Streptomyces; species Streptomyces glaucescens. The sequence goes on from NZ_MUND01000150.1 coordinate 584, forward strand.
GCCCGTCGCGGTAGGCGGAGACCTCGACGGTGACCTGGTCGGTGCCCGCGCCGCTGTGCTCGATCTCCACGACGATCGGCGCCCAGGCGGTCGCCCCGGGGCCGTCCGCCGGGTCCGGCCGCGCGGGTCCGGCGGTCAGCAGCTCTGCCAGCCGGTCCGCGAACCGGGTCACCGCGTCCGGGTCCGGCACTTCCCACTGGACGTACGCCGCCGCCCGGGTGAGGGAGTCGAAGCCGCCCTCGGGCAGCGGTGGCCCGAACGCGCCCACCGCGTCGACGTACAGCCGGTTCGGGTCGCACACCGGCCCGGCCTCCGCGGCCTGCCGGAGCAGCCCGTACAGCCGCCGGAGGGCTTCCGGGCGGTGGCCGGGGGTGGGGACCAGTTCGCCCAGCTCGCCCCAGTAGCGGGCCATCGCCTCGGTGGGCAGCATCCGGCCCACCCGCACCGTCCGGTCACCGGCGATCGCCGAGACCATCCCGACCACCGTGCCGTCGGCCAGGGTCACCGCGGCCCCGCTGAACCCGGCGGCCAGCGGCTGACCGTGCGCGGTGCGCGCCTCCAGCTGGACCCATTCACCGGAGATCAGCGGCCCGGGCAGCGCCCGGTAGGAGGCGAGCATGCCCTCGTCGTACCCCTGCGGGAAGCCGTACGCCACCAGCTCCGCGCCGCCGTGCTCGGCGCCGGGCGGGGCGAAGGCGGCCGGGGTGACGTCCACCTCCCGCGCCAGTTCCAGCACGGCCAGGTCGCCGGGGTCGGCGGCGCCGCCCCGCCAGCCGCCGTGCACGGCCACGGAGGCGGGGACGGCGCCCAGGTCCCGGCGGCCCGGGAAGGCGACGGTGATCTCCGCCGTGTCGCTGAACCGCACCACGTGGGCGCAGGTCAGCACCCGGCGCGCGGACACCAGGAAGCCCGCGCCGACCTCCCTGCCGCACACGATCCGGGTGTGCCAGGCGGATGTGCTCATGCCTGCGCGGCGGTCCGGTCCGGGGTCCAGCTCAGCCGGACGAGGAGATGGCCCTCCGCGGCACCCTTGGCGATCACCGCCCCGGTCTCCGCGCTGAGCTTCACGCCGAACTCCAGTTCCACCGAGTCGGGTTGGAGGGTGCCGTCGCGCAACACCCGCAGCGCGGACTCCGCCGCCGCGCGCACCCCGCCGAGCGCCCCCTCGAAGGTGCGCGTCGCCTGCGCGGGTCCGTCGCCGCGCGCGACCAGCCGCGCGCCGGTCCCGTCCTCGACGCCCTCCACGACGATCAGCGCGCCCTCCTCGGTCCTGAACTCCACCAGACCGTCCATGCGTCGTCCGCTCCCCCGTGTGTGGTACGTGTGGCCTCGCCGAACTCCATTGTGACGGAGGCCGGTTGCCGATGTCCCGGCAACCGTCGACGGCTGTGCGCCCCCACTGGCGGAAACCCGCCAGAGCGCCAACCCGCCACGTCCGGCCGGCTCCGCCGTGCCGCGAGGCCCCCGACACTCGTCCCACCACTCGATCGAGAGAGGGTTGGGATGATCAGAGGACCAGTCGGACGCGGGGCGATCCTCCTGTCGGCGGCGCTCGTGCTCCCGCTGCTGCCGGCGGCGCAGGCGGGCGCGGCGGAGCCGGCGGACGGTACGGCGAAGGCCCAGCCGGCCACCCGGACGGCGAGCGCCGCCCGGACCGTCACCCTCGTCACCGGCGACAGGGTGACCGTCACCGACCTGGGCGGCGGGAAGAAGGCCGTCGAGGTGGAACGGCCCGAGGGCGCCACCGGCGCGGTGCGCACCCAGAGCGCCGACGGCGCGCTGACCGTCGTACCGGACGAGGCACTGCCGTATCTGCGCGCGGGCACGCTCGACGAACGGCTCTTCGACGTCGACGCGTTGCTGCGGCAGCAGCTCGCCGACGACCAGGCGGGCACGCTGCCGCTGATCGTGACGTACGGCAAGGACGCGCGGGCGGTGACCCCGCGCGGCGCCGAGCGGACCCGGGCGCTGCCCTCGGTGCGCGGGGCCGCCGTCGAGGCGGACCGAAGCCGGGTGTTCTGGCAGGAGTTCACCCGGCGCGGCGCCGGGATCGACCGTGTCTGGCTGGACGGGCGGGTCACCGCCGACATGGCCGAAAGCAATGCCCAGATCGGCACCCCGGCCGCCTGGGAGACCGGGCTCACCGGCAAGGGCGTCACCGTCGCCGTCCTCGACAGCGGGGTGGACGCGAGCCACCCCGACCTCGCGGGGCGGATATCGGTGAGCCGCAGCTTCGTCGACGGCGAGGAGGTCGCCGACCGCAACGGCCACGGCACCCACGTCGCGTCCACCGTCGGCGGCAGCGGCGCCGCCTCCGACGGCGAGGAGCGGGGCGTCGCACCCGGTGCGGCCCTCGCCGTCGGCAAGGTGCTCAGCGACCAGGGCTCCGGCAGCGAGTCGCAGATCATCGCCGGGATGGAGTGGGCGGCCCGCGAGGTGGGCGCCGACATCGTCTCCATGAGCCTCGGCTCCACCGGGCCCAGCGACGGCACCGACCCCATGGCGCAGGCGGTGAACACCCTCTCCGCGCAGACCGGCGCCCTGTTCGTCGTCGCCGCCGGGAACACCGGCGCGCCCTCCTCGATCGGCTCGCCCGGCGCCGCCGACGCGGCCCTCACGGTCGGCGCGGTCGACTCCGCCGACGAGGCCGCCTACTTCACCAGCGCGGGCCCGCGCCACGGCGACCACGCCCTCAAGCCGGACCTCGCCGCCCCCGGCGTCGGCATCCTCGCCGCCCGCTCCTCGCTCGGCGAGGGCAGCGGCGCCTACACCGCCATGAGCGGTACGTCGATGGCGACCCCGCATGTCGCGGGCGTGGCCGCGCTCCTCGCCGAACGGCACCCGGACTGGTCGGGCGCCCGGCTCAAGGACGCGCTGATGTCCACGTCCACACCGCTGGACGCGTCCGCGTACACGCTGGGCGCGGGCCGGGTCAGCGTGCCGGACGCGGTGCGGGCGCGGGTGACCGCGACGGGCAGTGTGGACCTCGGCTTCTTCGGCTGGCCGTACGAGGCGAACGAGCCCGTGACGAGGACCGTCACCTACACCAACTCCGGGGACGAGCCGGTCACGCTGGACCTGTCCGTGCGGGGCGCGGACGGAGTCGCCGCCCTCGCCGACGCCACGCTCACCGTTCCCGCGCACGGCACCGCGTCCACCACGGTGACCGGGGACGGGGCGCGGGCGCCGGTCGGGAACACCAGCGGGCGGATCGTGGCCGCCGTCGCCGGGACGCCGGTCGCGCACACCGCGTTCGGGCTGGTCAAGGAAGAGGAGCGGTACACGCTCACGGTCCACGTCAAGGACCGCGACGGCGCCCCCGCCGCCGCCGACCTCGTCGTGCAGCGGCTCGCCGAGGGCGCCGACCCCGTCCCGGCGTACGTCGGCGACTCCGGCACGCTGCGGCTGCGGCTCGCGCCCGGGACGTACAGCGTGGCGTCCTTCCTCGACGTGCGCGGCGGCCACGGCGCCGACTCGCTCGGCCTCGGCTTCCTCGCGGACCCCGAGATCGTCCTCGACCGGGACCGCGACGTCGTCCTCGACGGACGGCGGTTGCGGCAGATCACGGCCGAGGTCGACCGGCGCACGGAGACCCGGCAGCTGCTCATGGAGTACGACCGCCGTGCGCACGGCGCCGGGCTGTTCGGCGCGGTGATGGTGCCGGTGAAGTACGACAGCGTCTTCGCGGCACCGACCCGGAGGGTCACCCAGGGCTCCTTCGAGTACCGGACCGTGTGGCGGCTCGGCAAACCGCTGCTGGAGGTGAAGGGCGTCGGCGAGGCGACGGCCCAGCCCGGCGGCACCCTCGTCGAGGGCCGGGTGCGGCTGCCCCTGGTGGATGCCGGAGCCGGCCCCCTGACCGGGGTGCGGGGCAAGGCGGTGCTGGCCGAGCTGCCCGCGGGCACCGAACGGGCCGCGCTGGCCGCGGCGGCCGAGGACGCGGGCGTCGCGGCGCTGTTCGTGACGGACCACGCGCCGGGCCGGCTGAACGCCTGGTGGGGCTCCGACGAGGGCGGCGACCGCCCGTTCCCGATCGCGACGGTCGACGCGGCGGACGCGCAGCGCCTGCGGGACGCCGGGCGGGTCGACATGACCGGCACGAAGAACACGCCGTACGTCTACGACCTATCGAAGGGCTACCCGGGCGCCGTGCCGGACCGCGACCTGACCTACCGGCCCGGCGACGAACTGGCCGCCGTGCAGACCAGGTTCCACGCGGCGCGGCCCGCGTCCGGCGGCGAGTTCCGCTACTCGATCACCGACACCTTCCCCATCGGCGTCGGCTTCAAGGAGCGGATCGACTACCCGGCCGAACGCACCGATCACGTCTCCACCGGCCCCGGACAGCTGTGGCACGAGTCGGTGGACCTCGGGGCCGGCGAGCTGGAGCAGCGCAGCGGACTCGTCCGCTACCGCAGCGGCACCCGGCCCGCGCTGAACTGGTTCAAGCCGGTCTGGCACCCCTGGCTCGGCACCGGTCTCGGCTGGGGCCAGGAGCGCACCGGCGACCAGCTCCGGTTCAACACCCCCGGCTGGGGCGACTCCGGGCCCGACCACACCGGCTTCGGCGACGTGTGGAGCGAGGAGAGCGGCATGTCCCAGACCACCGCGGTGTACCTCGACGGGGAACTCGCCGACCGGCGCACCGGCAGTACCGCGTACGTGTGGGACGCGCCCGCCGAGGAGCGCGCGTACACGGTGGTCACCGACACCGCGCTCGACCCGGCCCGCTGGCCCACCGCCACCGAGGGGCACACCGAGTGGACCTTCCGCTCGGCCCGGACCCCGGCGGACCGGCGCACCGTCCTGCCGCTGATCAACCTCGGCTTCGACCTCGGCACCGACCTCGCGGGCACGGTGCGCGACGGACGGGTGCCGGTGCGGATCCACGCCGGGTACGTACGGGATGCGGCGGGCACCGGGACACTCGGCGGCGGCACCCTCGACGTGTCGTACGACGAGGGCGCGTCCTGGCGGAAGGTGCCGCTCGACGAGGCCGGTCCGGCCGCCTGGCGCGGCACGCTGCACGTCCCGGAGGGCGCACCTTCGGTCTCGCTGCGGGCCTCGGCGCGGGACGACCGGGGCGGTTCGGTGGTCCAGGAGATCGTCCGGGCCGTGACCGTGCGCTGACCTCGCCGGTGACGGCGGACGGCGCCGCCTCCCCGGGACGGGGCGGCGCCGTCGCATGTCTCCCGGGCCGGCGGACACCCGTGGGTCAGCTGCGACCTCCAGAGCGACGATCGCCCGTTCCGGGGAGCAACTGCTCGCCCGTTCGGACCCGGGCCACTCCGAGGCGCTCCAGGTCCTGCGGCCGGATGAGGAGTTGGTCCGCCGTCGCCGCCACCTGTGTGGCGGGCCGCTTGAGGATGGCCGCGGCCAGTTCGGGTGCGATCACGGAGAAGTAGCTGTCCGGCGTGGCCCAGGTGTTGCCGGGCGCCGCCAGGGCCAGCGCCCCGCCCGAGCCGCCCTCGCCGATCACCAGCGTCGTCAGGGGCGTCCGCGCGCCGGCCACCGCCCCGAACAGCTCCGCGATCGCCGCCCCCGCCCCCTGCCGCTCCGCCTCCGCGTCATTGGCCGCGCCCGGCGTGTCCACCAGCGTCAGCACCGGGATGCCCAGCCGGTCCGCGAACCGGATCAGCCGCGTGGCGGTGCGGAAACCGGCGGGACGGGTCGCCGTGCCGGTCTGGGCGGCGTATGCCACGGTTCGGC
>NZ_MUND01000151.1 GCF_002154375.1 Streptomyces glaucescens
CCTCGCCGAGTTCGCGGCGGAGGACCCGGCGCACGCGGCGGCCTACCGCGCCGACCCGGTGGCCCACCCCTTCCCCGGCGCCGAGGACCCGACGGCCGCCGCCGAGCGCGGAACCGCCGCCCTGCGCCGCATCGCGGCGGCCCACCCCGGCGGACGCGTCCTCGTCGTCGCCCACAACTCCCTGCTGCGCCTGGTGCTGTGCCGGCTGCTCGGCATCCCGCTCGCCGACTACCGCCGCGTCTTCCCGAAGCTGCGCAACGCCGCCGTCACCGAGCTGCGCCTCGACCCGGAGACCGGCACGGCGGGACTGCTCTCCCTGAACGTCCCCACCGGGCCCTGAGCCGCGACCACGCTCCTACGGCCGCCGCAGCAGCCCCCGTTCCANNCGATCTCGGCGTTGGTCAGCCCGTCGGCGACCGCGTCGAGGACGTCCGTCTCCCGGGCGGTCAGCGGGTCCTGCACCGGGCGGCGCATCCGGGCGACCAGTTTCTCCGCGACGCGCGGCGCGAGCACCGTCTCCCCGCGCGCCGCCGCCCGGATCGCCTCGACCAGCTGCTCGCGGGTGGTGTCCTTGAGCAGATAACCGATCGCCCCGGCCTCCACCCCGCGCTCGATGTCCGCGTCGGTGTCGTAGGTGGTGAGGATCAGGACCCGGGTGCGCGGGTGCCGGGCGGTGATCTCGGTGGTCGTCGCCACCCCGTCCAGCACCGGCATCCGCAGGTCCACCAGGGCCACGTCCGGGTCGTGCCGGGCGATCAGCTCCAGGGCCGCGCGGCCGTCCCCCGCCTCGCCGACGATCTCGATGCCGTCCTCGCCGCCGAGCAGGGCGATCACCCCGGCCCGCATCACGGTGTGGTCGTCCACGACCACGACCCGCAGCGTTTCCCCGCTCATCGCGTCCCCTCGCCGTCCGCCCGGCCGGCGACCGGAATCGTCGCCAGCACCCTCGTCCCGTCCCCGACCGAGCTGGTGACGGTGAGCCGTCCGCCCAGTTCCGCCAGCCGCTTGCGCATCCCGTCGAGCCCGAAGCCCGCCGAGTCCTCCGCCGCGAACCCGATCCCGTCGTCGGTGATCTCCAGCTCCACCCCGTACGGCCGCCGCGCCAGCACCACCCCGACCGTGGAGGCACGGGCGTGCTTGCGGACATTGGCCAGCGACTCCTGGGTGCAGCGCAGCAGCGCGATCCGGGTCTGCTGGTCGCAGTCCAGTTCCGTCAGCTCCGCCTCCACGGTGAGCCCGGTGTCCTCCGCGAAGCGGTCCAGGATCCGCCGCAGGGTCAGGGCCACCGGCCCGGCCACCGCGCCGCCCCGCCGCTGCGCGGATCCGACCAGTTCCCGTGCCTCGGCGAGGTTCTCCCGGGCGGTCGACTCGATGGAGCGCAGCTGCTGGGCGCTGCGGGCGGGGTCCGTGGCCAGCCCGGCCCGGGCCGCCTCGGCGAGCACGACGATCGACGCGAACCCCTGCGCCAGGGTGTCGTGGATGTCCCGCGCCATGCGCTCCCGCTCGTCCGCCGCCCCCTGCCGCTGGTGCGCCTCGGACAGCTGCACCTGGGTCCGCTCCAGCTCGCCGATGAGCCGGGCCCGCTCGGCGCTCTGCGCGACCACCGCGTGCGCCCACAGCCCGATCAGCACACCCACGGCGACGACGATCAGCGTGGACACCGCCGTCTCGCCGAAGAACTCCGCCGACGGGCCCTGCCGCACCCAGCCGCCGGCCAGGGTCGCGCCGGTGGCCAGGCCCAGGAACGTCATCGAGGCGCGGGGGGTCCGTCCGAACATCCAGTAGTGCGGCAGCGTCACCATGAACAGGGCCGCGTAGCTGGTGCGCAGGAAGGCGAGCCCGCCGAGGCCGAGCACCAGCACGGTGAGATAGCCGTGCGGCCGTACGACGGGGTTGTCCGGGAAGCGCACCAGGACCGCGAAGCTGATCGCCACGGACGCGAGGAACGCGAGCGCCGCGTAGGTCGCGCCGCCGGGCCGTCCCATGAGGACGATCCCGGCGGCCATCGCCGCGAACAGCACCCAGCACACCGCGTTCCAGCGGCGCAGCGAGGCGGCCCAGAAGGCGTCGGCCGGGGTTCCGGCGAGCGTGGTCATGACGATCAACGTACGCCGGCCAGCGGCGGCTCGGCGGGCTGTCGCACGGACCGGTCCGGACGCACCGGCCACCAGGTGCGCTCGCCCAGCAGCAGCAGTGCCGCCGGCAGCAGCAGGATCCGCACCACGAACGCGTCGATCAGCACGGCCGCGGCGAGCACGAACCCGATCTGCTTCATCTCGATGATGTGCAGGAAGACGAAGCTCACGAAGACGGTCGTCATGACCACCGCGGCGCTGGTCACCACGCTCGCGGAGCGGCGGATCCCGTCGAGGACGGCCTGCCGGGTCGGTACCCCGGCCAGCACCTCCTCACGGATCCGGCTGACCACGAACACCTGGTAGTCCATGGACAGTCCGAAGAGGATCACGAACAGGAAGAGCGGCACCCGCGACCCGATCGAGCCGGTGGAGTCGAAGGCCAGCAGGTCCTCGGCCCACGTGCCCTGGAAGACGAGCACGAGCAGCCCGAGGGCCGCCGCCGCGGACAGCAGGTTGAGGACGACCCCGAGCAGGGCGAGCACCGCCGAGCGGAACGCCCACAGCGTCATCGCGAAGGTCACCAGCAGCAAGGCGCCCAGCACCAGCGGGAGTTTGGCGTTCTGGTGGGCCGGATAGTCGGTGTAGCGGGCCACGTCGCCGGTCACGCCGTACGCGGCGCCGTCGATCCGGCCGACGGTGGCGGGCAGGTACGTCCCGCGCAGCCGATCCAGCGAGTCGTACGCCTGCTCCGAGTTGCCGAGGTGGGGCACCTTCAGCTCCAGGGCGCTGACCCGGCCGTCGGCGGAGGCGCGCACCGGGGACGAGCCGCTGAACAGCGGGTCCTGGGCGGCGCGCGCGGCGAGCCGGCGCAGTGCCTCGCCGACCTCGGCGGTGCGGCCGGCGTCGGCGCGGACGACGACCTGGTGGGTGACGCGCCGGTCCGGGAACTCGTCGTTGAGCCGGTCGTAGACCTGCATGGCGGGGATCTCGCGGGAGTGCGTGTCCCGGCTCATCTCCGTGATGTGCAGCCCGGTCAGCGGCAGGGCCAGGCCGAGCAGGGCGAGGACCGCGCCGCAGAGCGTGCCGAGCGGGTGCCGGGCGGCGGGCCGCAGCAGCGCGGTCCAGACCCGGCCGCCGCTCTCGCCGCGCGTCCGCCTGGGCGGCCTGCCGCGTTCCGTGCGCCGCCGGGCCCGCCGTTCGGCCCGCTTGCCGAGCACGGTCAGCAGGGCGGGGAGCGCCGTCAGCGAGCTGGCGACGGCGACCAGCACCACCACGACGGTGCCGGTGGCGAGCGAGGAGAAGATCACGTCGGAGGCCAGGTAGAGGGTGGCCGTGGAGGCGACGACGGCGAGTCCCGAGACCACCACGGCCCGGCCGGAGGTGGCCGCCGCCAGCTCGACCAGCGCCTCGGAGCCGAGCCGGCCTCCGTGCCGGGCCCGTTCCTCACGTTCCCGCTTGAGGTAGAAGAGGGTGTAGTCGACGCCGACCGCGAGGCCGATCATCAGGATGACGTTCGTGCCCACCCCGGTGTCGGGGGAGAGGTGCGAGGCCACCATCGACAGCCCGACGGCCGCGGCGATCGACGACAGGGCCAGCAGCAGCGGCACGGCGGCCATGGTCAGCGAGCCGAAGACGAGCAGCAGGGTGATCAGCGTGACCGGCAGCGTGATCTTCTCCGACAGGGCCAGGTCCTCGCCGCGCTGCCGGTCGACTCCCTTGCTGATGGAGGGGGATCCGGTCTCCGCCAGCAGCAGCTCCGGGTGGGCCCGCTGGACGGCCCCGGTCTCGGCGAGCAGCGCGTCGACCTTGTCCTTGGCGTCCCGCTCCTCGCCCTTCAGGGCCACCTCGACCAGGAGGGTGCGGCCGTCGGCGGAGCGGACGGGGGCGGCGACGGCGGCCACCTCGGGCAGCCGCTCCATCCGCGCGGTCACCTCCCGCGCCGCCGTCCGGGCGGCCGCCTCGTCCAGGGCGCCGGAGCGGGCGGAGATCAGCACCTGTTCGGTCGGCCGGCGTTCGAGGCCGCCCTGCGCCGCCATCGCCTCCGCCCGGCCGGCCTCGCCGACCCGGTAGTCGGCCGTCCGGGCGCTGTCGAGGCCGACGGCGCTGCCGGCCGCCAGGCACAGCACGACGAACACCAGCCAGCCGGCGAGTGCCCGCCAGGGGTGCCGGGCGCTGGCCCGGGCCATGCGCACAGTGAGTGAGTTCATGCCCTGAAGCCTTGTCGACCAGGGCGGTCGGCGGACAGAGGCGCCCGGTGGAACCTCGCCTCCACCGATCGGTTGACCGCGAGGGTACGGAAAACCCCCGTGAGTCAGGTCCTCACGGGGGTCTCCGCCCTACCGCCCGCCCGCGTGAAGGGTGAGAAGACGATCACGAGGCGGGACGTTCCAGGGGGTCAGGGGGCAGGGAGTCAGGGTGCCAGGAGCAGCGCGTTCGCGCGGGACGTGGCGGCCTCGTACCGGCGGGCGACGTCCTGCCAGTTGACGACCTGCCACATCGCCTCGATGAAGTCCACCTTCTGGTTCTTGTACTGCAGGTAGAAGGCGTGCTCCCAGGCGTCGAAGACCAGGATCGGCGTCGAGCCCTGGCCCACGTTGCCCTGGTGGTCGTAGACCTGCTCGACGATCAGCCGGCCGCTCAGCGGCTCGTACGCCAGCACGCCCCAGCCCGAGCCCTGGGTGGTGGCGGCGGCCTTGGACAGCTGGGCCTTGAAGGCCGCGAAGGAGCCGAACGACTCGGCGATGGCGTCGGCCAGTTCGCCCACGCCGTCCTTCTCCAGCGGCTCGCCCCCGCCCTCGCCGGTCATGTTGTGCCAGTAGATGGAGTGCAGGATGTGCCCGGACAGGTGGAAGGCCAGGTTCTTCTCCAGGCCGTTGAGCGACCCCCACTGCTCCTTGTCCCGCGCCTCGGCCAGCTGCTCCAGCGTGTCGTTGGCGCCCTTCACATAGGCCGCGTGGTGCTTGTCGTGGTGCAGCTCGATGATCTCCGGGCTGATCACGGGGGCGAGCGCGGAGTAGTCGTACGGCAGTTCAGGCAGCGTGTAGACGGGCATGGCGGGTCCCCTCCGACCTCTTATTGCAAAGAGCTTGCAACTACACGCTATCAACAACAAGGGGCGCGGGCGGGACGAGGGCGACAAGAAGGCCCCCACGTGTCGCCACGTGGGGGCCTTCAGGGAGGGACAAACCCGGCTCACGCCTCGGCCCGCTGCTCCCGCCTTCGCTGCCAGAGGTAGCCGACGGCCGCCAGGAACAGCGTCATGCCGCCCGTCGAGTACAACTGCACCCGGGTGTCCGGCTCCCGCGCCATCAGCACGAAGATCGCCGCCATCCCGGCCAGCGCCACCCAGGTCAGCACCGGGAACGCCCACATCCGCACCACCAGCTTCTCCGGCGCCTCGCGCTCCACCCGGCGGCGCAGCCGCAGCTGGGAGACCGCGATGAAGATCCAGACGACCAGGATCACCGCGCCGATCATGTTCAGCAGCCAGGGGAAGACGTCGTTGGGCCGCCAGTAGCTGAGCAGCACGCACACGAACCCGAACACCGAGGAGGCCAGCACCGCGATCCGCGGCACCCCGCCGGACACCCGGCCCAGCGCCTTCGGGCCCTGCCCGCGCTCCACCAGCGAGTAGGCGATGCGCGAGGCGCCGTAGATGTTGGCGTTCATCGCCGACAGCAGGGCGACCAGCACGACCACGTTCATCAGCTGGCCCGCGCCGGGAATGCCGAGGTGGTCGAGGGTGGCGACGTACGGGCCGGACTCGACGATCTCCTTCGAGTCCCACGGCACCAGCGTCACCACGACCGCCATCGAGCCGATGTAGAACAGAGCGATGCGCCACATCGCCGTACGGACCGCGCTCGCCACCCCGCGCACCGGGTCCTCGGACTCGGCCGCCGCGATGGTCACCGTCTCCAGGCCGCCGTACGCGAACACCGAGGCGAGCAGGCCGATGACCAGGCCCTCACCGCCGCCCGGCAGGAAGCCGCCCTCGCCGGTGAGGTTCGCGGTGCCCGGCGCGTCGGTGCCCGGCAGCACGCCCAGGATGGCGAGCACGCCCAGCACCAGGAACAGCGAGATCGCGAGCACCTTCAGCGCCGCGAACCAGAACTCGAACTCGCCGAAGTTCTTCACGGCGGCCAGGTTCGCCCCGCAGAAGACCACCATGAACAGCGCCACCCACGCCCACTCGGGCGTCCCCGGCAGCCAGCCGCTGACGATCTTCGCGGCGCCGATGCCCTCCAGGCCGACCGCCGTGCACAGCAGCACCCAGAACGACCAGCCGGCGGTGAATCCGGCCCACGGGCCGATCGCCCGCTCGGCGTGCGCGGAGAAGGAACCCGACGACGGGTAGGCGGCGGACATCTCGCCCAGCATCCGCATCACCAGCATCACCAGGAGGCCGGAGAGGACGTAGGCGACGACGATCGACGGCCCGGCGGCGGCGATACCGGCGCCGGAACCGACGAACAGGCCCGCGCCGATCACACCGCCGAGGGCGATCATCGACAGGTGGCGCTGCTTCAGGCCGTGGGAGAGGGAGGCGTCCGCCTGCGGCGGGGTCTCCTGAGCGGTAGGGCTGGGCATGGGCGCGGCTCGTCCATCCGTGAGCGGGGACAGGTAAAAGCGCCCACAGTCTGGGCGGCGGCCCCGGTGACAGGACACCACCGTTCACTATGCGGACGCGCGGAATACGGAGTGTACGGCCCCGCTCACCCGGCCCGGGAGAGCACGATTCCCGCCGGGTTGGCGAAAACCTACAGCCTGCCCCGCCCCGCCCCACGTGACGCACACGTCCCCACCTCAGTGACCGTAATCACGTCGCGGGGGGTGTGATCGGCACTCTTTGTGCGCACCCCACCACACCCGCGCTGCCGCCTTTGTCGACCGGTAACGGTGATCGGCCCGACCCCCCTGGGTTAGCGTCACGGTGTCCCGTACCGCCCTCACCCGCGGAGTCCCCATGAGCACCGCCACCGCCACCTCCCTCGCCCGTCCGGGCCAGGTCCTCGCCGACCTGCTCCCGGCCTCCCGCGTCCGCGACATCGCCCTCGTCGCCGGCGGTGCCGCGCTCACCGGCCTGGCGGCCCAGATCGCCGTGCCCGTGCCCGGCTCCCCGGTCCCGGTGACCGGCCAGACCTTCGCCGCGCTGCTCGTCGGCACCGCCCTCGGCGCCGGCCGCGGCTTCCTCTCGCTCGCGCTGTACGCCCTGGCCGGCATCGCGGGCGTGCCGTGGTTCGCCGAGGGCGCCTCCGGCGCGGGCATGCCGTCCTTCGGTTACGTCCTCGGCATGCTGCTCGCCGCCACCGTCGTCGGCGCCCTGGCCCGCCGCGGCGCCGACCGCTCCCCGTGGCGCATGGCGGGCGCGATGCTGCTCGGCGAGGCGGTCATCTACGCGGTCGGCGTGCCCTACCTCGCCCTGTCGCTCGACCTGTCCGCCTCCGCGGCGATCGCGGCCGGCCTCACCCCGTTCCTGATCGGCGACGCCCTCAAGGCCGCCCTGGCGATGGGCGCGCTGCCCGCCGCCTGGAAGCTCGCCGGCGAGCGGTGACCCTCAGCCGGTACCGAAGAGGTTCGCCGGGTCGTACGACGACCTCAGCCCGGCGAGCCTCTTCCGCGTCTCCGGGTCGTGCAGCCCCTCGGTGCGGTCCCCGGCCCCCAGGGCGAAGTTGACGGACCGCCCGAGGGCGTCCGGCGCGAGCAGCGCGAACACCGGGTCCAGCAGGGCGCGGGCCGGCTCCCGGCCGACCACGGTCAGCAGCCGCACCAGGAACCGCCCGTCACGGAACGGCACCGCGTTCGGCGCGGGCCGCGCCAGCGCCCCGCCCAGATGGTTGACCTGCACGACCACCATGGCGTCCGCGTCCGGCCCGGTGCGCCGCAGCACCTCCCCCGCCCGCTCCACGTCCAGCTCGCGCACCACCACGCTGTCCCCGTAGTAGGAGTGCGGGAAGTCCGGGTCGCTGTGGACGGTGTGGCTCTCGGTGTACGGCATCTCCCGCAGCGAGTCGGCCAGGACCGGCCCGATCTCCCGCAGCGGCGCCACCAGCCGCTCCCCGTCCGTCCCGGTGTACGCCACACGCACGGACACCTCGTACCGGCCCCGCAGGTGCGGCGGCATCGCGGGCACGTCCGGGTACGGCAGAGCGGCGAAGGACGAGGTCAGCCCGTCCGGCACGGTCCGCGTCCACGCCTCGTACGCCGCGAGCGCCGCCGCCGGGTCGACGAGCCGCCCGTCGAAGGCCAGCGAACCGCCGTACAGCCGGGCCACCGGGACCAGCCCCATCTCCAGCTCGGTGACGATCCCGAGCCCGCCTCCGCCGCCGAGCAGCCCCCAGTACAGCTCGGAGTCCTCCCGCACGGCCCGGTGCGGGCGCCCGTCGCCGGTGACGACGTCCAGGGAGCGCACGTGGTCGGCGGCATAGCCGAACTCCCGGGCCAGCAGGCCCAGCCCGCCGCCCAGCGTGTAGCCCACGGCCCCGACGGAGGGCGCCGAGCCGCTGAGCGGCGCCAGCCCGTGCGGGGCGGCGGCCGCGACGACCTCGCTCCAGCGGACCCCCGCCTGCACCCGGGCGGTGCGGGCGACCGGGTCGACGGTGACGCGGTTCATGCGCCGCGTGCCGACCAGGACTCCGCCCTCGAAGTCACCGGGCGTGCCGTGGCCGGTCGCCTGGACGCCGAGCGGCAGGTTCCGTTCGGCCGCGTACCGCACGGCGGCCACCACGTCCTCGGCCGAGGCGGCGCCGAAGACGACGGCGGGCCGCCGTACGAACCCGGTCTGGAAGCCGGCGGTCTCCTCCGTGTACCCGGCGTCATCGGGGCGGAGGACGAGGGGAGCTGCGGTGATGTCGGTGCTGGTGAGATTCATGCCGCCGAGGATGGCGGCATAACCTGACAACTGCCGTCAACTTTTCAGCGCCGTGCTCGGTGTGCCGTGCCATGCCGTGCGAAAGGGCCCCGCGGCGCATGCCGCGAGGCCCTCGAGGTGCCGGACGGGCCGCGGGCCCTCCGGGTGCCGGACGGCGGAGGTCAGCCGGCCGCGACCTCGTCCCGCTCCCGGTCCTGGCCGGACCCGAGCTTCTGCCGGACCACGGCGATGACCAGCACCACCGCGGCCACCAGCAGCGACAGCAGGACGGTCTTGCGCCCGTCGTGCTCGGTGTCGGTGAGCATGTAGCCGAGGATGAAGACGATCATCGCGGCGGTCGCCCACGTCAGGTACGGGTACAGCCACATCTTCACGACGAGCTTCTCCGGCGCCTCGGCCTGGATGATCTTCCGCATGCGCAGCTGCGAGAAGCAGATCACCAGCCAGACGAAGAGCGCGACGGCACCGCTGGAGCTGACCAGGAAGAGGAAGACGGAGTCCGGGAACTTGTAGTTGAAGAACACGGCCACGAACCCGAAGACCACGGAGACGAGGATCGCCGTACGCGGCACACCGCGCTCGGTGGTCCGGGCGAACGCCTTCGGGGCGTCCCCGCGCTGGCCGAGCGAGAAGGCCATCCGGGAGGCGGTGTAGAGGCCGGAGTTGAGACAGGACAGCACCGAGGTCAGCACGATGAAGTTCATGATCTGACCGGCGTGCGCGATGCCCAGCGAGTCCAGCGCGGCGACGTAGGAGCCCTTGTCCTGGATGGACTTGGAGTCCCACGGCAGCAGCGAGACGACGACGAGGATCGAGCCGAGGTAGAAGACGCCGATCCGCCAGATGATGCTGTTGGTCGACTTGGTGACGGCCCGCTGCGGGTCCTCCGACTCACCGGCCGCGAGGGTCGCGATCTCGCTGCCCATGAAGGAGAAGACGACCAGCAGCACACCGGTCAGGATGGCCCCTGGCCCGTTGGGCAGGAAGCCGCCGTGCTCGGTGAGGTTGGACAGGCCGGCCTGGTCGCTGTCGGCACCGGGCAGCAGGCCGAACACCGCGAGCCCGCCGATGACGATGAAGGCGCCGATGGCGACGACCTTGATGCCGGCGAACCAGAACTCGAACTCGCCGTAGGAGCCGACGGAGACCAGGTTGGTGCCGGTCAGCACCACCATCACGATGAGCGCCCAGGCCCACTGCGGTACGGCGGGGACCCAGCCCTCGAGGATCACGGCACCGGCGGTCGCCTCGACCGCGAGCACCACGACCCAGAAGAACCAGTAGAGCCAGCCGATGGAGAACCCGGCCCAGCGGCCGAGCGCGCGGTCGGCGTGCGCGGAGAAGGAGCCGGAGGTCGGGTTGGCGGCCGACATCTCACCGAGCATGCGCATCACCAGCACCACGAGCGTGCCGACGAGCGCGTAGGAGAGGAGGATGCCGGGGCCGGCGGTGGCGATACCGGAGGAGGACCCCACGAAGAGTCCGGCTCCGATGACGCCGCCGATGGCGATCATCGACAGATGGCGGTTCTTGAGCCCTGCCTGGAGTCCGCTGCCGGAACCGGGATCGCCGGTCCCTCCGGGGCCTCCGTGGCCGTTGTCGGCCTTCGTCAGGGTCGGCTGCGAAGTCATGGGACGGATTCCTTTGCGCCGGAATGATCAGTTCCCGTACAAGCGGCGTACGAGTCGGACCAGTGAATCCGAGGCGAACGAATTCTTGAACCTTTGAATCCGGATTGTTACTTGAGGTTTCCCTGAGGTTCAGTGGTCCTGCTCACAGTTCTCGGTGCCGACACCCCACCCTGCTGCCCGGCCGCGCGCATGTCACACTCATCCCATGCGCGTGTATCTCGGCTCGGACCATGCCGGCTTCGAACTCAAGAACCACCTCGTCGAATGGCTCAAGGCAGCGGGCCACGACCCCGTGGACTGCGGCCCCCACATCTACGACGCCCAGGACGACTACCCGCCCTTCTGTCTCCGCGCCGCGGAGAAGACGGCCGCGGACCCCGGCTCCCTCGGCATCGTGATCGGCGGCTCCGGCAACGGCGAGCAGATCGCCGCCAACAAGGTCGAGGGCGTCCGTGCCGCCCTCGCCTGGAGCGAGGAGACGGCCGCGCTGGGCCGCCAGCACAACGACGCCAACGTCGTGGCCGTCGGCGCGCGCATGCACACCCAGGAGGAGGCGACCAAGTTCGTCGAGGTCTTCCTGGGCACCCCCTTCACCGGCGACGAGCGCCACGTCCGCCGCATCGACATGCTCTCGGCGTACGAGACCACGGGCGACCTGCCGCCGATCCCGGCGCACCACCCGCAGCAGGACTGACCCCGCTCCCCAGGGGGCGGACAGGGAGACGGTGCCCCTCGGGGGGCTGGAAGGACGCAGGAACCGTGCCAGAGGGGCACACGATTCACCGGCTGGCGCACGACTACGCCGCCCGCTTCTCCGGCACGGCCCCCCGGGTCACCAGCCCCCAGGGCAAGTTCTCCGACGCCGCCGACCTGCTCGACGGGGCCGTCCTCACCGCCACCGAGGCCCACGGCAAGCACCTCTTCCTGCGCTTCCGCGACGCCGACTGGGTCCACATCCACCTCGGCCTGTTCGGCAAGGTGGCCTTCGGCGACGCCCCGGCGCCCCCGCCCACCGACACGGTCCGGCTGCGCCTCGCGAACGACACCTCCTACGTCGACCTGCGCGGCCCCACCACCTGCGCGCTGATCACCACCGCCGAGAAGCGGGCCATACACGACCGCCTCGGCCCCGACCCGCTGCGCGAGGACGCCGACCCGTCCCTCGCCCACCGGCGGATCTCCCGCAGCCGCACCTCCATCGCCGCCCTGCTGATGGACCAGAAGGTCATCGCCGGCGTCGGCAACGTCTACCGCGCCGAAGTCCTCTTCCGGCACGGCATCGACCCCTACCGCGCCGGCAGGGACATCACGCCCGCCGAGTGGACCGCGCTGTGGAACGACCTCGTCGCCCTGATGCGCGAGGGCGTACGCCTCAACCGCATCGACACCGTCCGCCCCGAACACACACCGGAGGCGATGGGCCGCCCGCCCCGCGTCGACGACCACGGCGGCGAGGTGTACGTGTACCGCAGGGCGAACCTGCCCTGCCACATCTGCGGCGGCGAGATCCGCACCGCCGGTCTCGCCGCCCGCAACCTCTTCTGGTGCCCGGCCTGTCAGCGGACCTGAGGCAGCCGGATCAGAACCCGTGCGGCAGCCACGGCGCGGGACCCGCCGCCCCGAACGCCACCGACGCCTCCGTCAGCGCCCCGGCGCGCAGTTCCCGCACCCGCCCGGCCGCGGCAAGCGCCGCGAGGGACACCCCGCCGAGATAGGCCGAGCCCAACTCCCGGACGGACAGCGCCAGATCCGCCGCGTCCGTGGTCCGCCCGCAGGTCGCTCCCTTGGCGTCCCCGCTCAGCCGCCAACGCCCCGTGTTCCACGGGCAGAAGGCGTCCTCCACGTCCAGCACCACGTCCACCGGGGCGGCGTACGTCCGCGCCTCCAGCGCGGCCCCCACCTCCACCGGCCGCAGATACAGCGAGTCCCGCAGCCGGGGCCGGCACCGCCGGGTGTCCGACACCAGGTACTGCCAGGTGTCGTCGACCGGCCGCCCCCGCGCCACCAGCGTGGAGGTCAGGTCGATGCCGAACAGGAACCGCCACAGCGCCGCGTCCACCGCGGGATCCGGCGCCGCCAGCTCCTCCAGGATCACCGTGCCGTCGTGGCCGCTCTCGCCCCAGCCGAGCTTCACCCGGTAGCGCGCGTACCCCACGATCCGGTCGCCGCGTTCGGCGACCACGCAGTGCAGCGGCGACGCGCCCTCCCGCTCGCTCTCCGGGTCCAGCAGCCCCACCCGCTCCCACTTGGGTAGCCGGGCCAGCATGCCGGGCCGCCGCGGCACCAGCTCGGCGTAGACCGCCTCGCACGCGCCGAGCACCTCGGCGGGCGCCGCGTACCGCAGCCGTACGTCATCGGTCCCGGCGGGCACCGACAGCCGCACCCGGCCGGTGTCGATCTCCGCGCCCAGCGCGTACGTCGCCACGCCGTACCCGAACCGGCCGTAGATGTCCGGCTCGGAGGCGGTCAGCACCGCCAGCGGCTCGCCCCACGAACGGACGTCGTCCAGCTGCCGCCGCATCATCGAGGTCAGCACCCCGCGCCGCCGGTGCGTGGCGGCCACGCCCACCATGGTGACGCCCGCCGCGGGCACCGACGCCCCGCCGGGCACGGTCAGCCGGAACGAGAACGCCCCGGCCGTCCCCACGCAGGCACTGCCGTCCCAGACGCCCAGGAAACGGTCGAACTCGGTCAGCTCCCGCCACAGTTCCCGCTCCTCGGCCGCCTCCGGCGCACCGCCGAAGGCGCGCAGCAGGGTGTCGTACCACACGTCCCAGTCGTCCGGCCGCAGGACGCGCAGTCCGTCCGGCCCCTCGCTCGCCATCGCCATGGTCCATGCCTATCAGGGCCTTGAGGGGCGAGCCACGGAATTTCCGGCAGGCGGCGCCACGGCGGCTTTCCGTGCAGTTCACTGTGAAGTCGAGCCTCGGACGGGGGACAAGTGGGACCTCCCGTGCCGGGCGACCGGTCCGATGGATAGGGTCCCGAACTAATGGCAGCAGGACGAGGTCGGCGCGCGGCGGCCGAGAGGTTCCCGGCCCGGTGGAAGATGCAGTGGCACCGGGCCCGCGTCGCCCTGCGCAGAAGCGCCGTCGACTACTTCCGCGGCGACGGCTCCGACTGGGTCGCCCTCGCCGGACTGCTGCTCACCGTGCCGCTGATCGCGCTCACCACACTCGCCAACCCGGTGTGGTGCTCCCCGGCCGCGCTGGTCCTGCCGATCGTCGCGGGCGGCCTGCTGCTGCGCCCGGCGAGCCTGCTCGGCCTGTACGCGGCGGCGGCCACCGCGCTGATCGTGGAGTCCATCCGGCTCGGCCCGTACACCGAGGGCCCCTCCCGGGTCACCCCGGGCGTGGTGCTCGTGGTCGCGGCCTGCGGCCTCTTCGGGCTGCTCATCGCCCAGTTCCGCAGCCGGGTCGGCGTGCCCTGGCGGCGCGGCGGCACCATGCTGTTCGACCTGCGCGAGCGCATCCGCACCCAGAGCCGGCTGCCCAAGCTGCCGGCCGGCTGGCACCGCGAGATGGCGCTGCGCCCGGCCGGCGGCCAGTCCTTCTCCGGCGACTTCGTCGTCGCGGCCCGCACCAACGGCGGCCGCACCCTGGAGGTCGTGCTCACCGACGTCTCCGGCAAGGGCATGGACGCGGGCTCCCGCGCCCTGCTGCTCTCCGGAGCCTTCGGCGGCCTGCTCGGCTCCCTGCCGCCGCACGCCTTCCTCCCGGCCGCGAACGGCTACCTCCTCCGCCAGGACTGGGACGAGGGCTTCGCGACCTCCATCCACCTCGTCCTGGACCTGGACTCCGGGGACTACGAGCTGTACTCGGCGGGCCACCCGCCGGGGCTCCAGCTCAGCGCGGGCAGCGGCCGCTGGGAGGAGAAGGCGGCCGAGGGCCCGCTGCTCGGTGTGTACGAGGGCGCCCAGTTCGACCCGGTCAAGGGCTCGCTGCGACCCGGGGACGTGCTGATGCTGTTCACCGACGGACTGGTGGAGACCTCCGACCGGGACATCGTCGAGGGCATCGACCGGCTCACCGGCGAGGCCGACCGCTATGTCGCCGGCGGCTTCCACGGCGCCGCCTGGCACCTCATCGAGGCCGTCGCCAAGGACGTCAACGACGACCGGGCCCTGCTGCTGATCTGCCGCGAGGGCCCGACCGCCCAGGCCCAGATCCACGCGCAGACCCGGTCGTCGCAGGCGCAGCCGGCGGCCCGCTGAGACACTGGCGGGGTGACCGAGAACACCGGCGGGGTGACCGAGACCCCGCACACCCTGCCCCTCGCCGAGGTGGAGGCCCTGGCCCGGGCCGCCCACCAGGGCCAGACCGACAAGGCCGGGCGGCCCTACGCCGAGCACCTCCAGGCCGTCGCGGAGGGCGTCCGGGCCCGCGGCGGCGACCCCGAGCAGATCGCCGCCGCCTGGCTGCACGACGCCGTCGAGGACGACGCGATGCCCGAGCGATGGCTCGACCAGGCCCCGCTGAGCGAACGTACGAAGGCCATCGTGCGGGCGCTCACCAAGCGGGCCGGGGAGCCGCCCGAGGCGTACGCCGCCCGGATCCTCGCCACGCCCGGCGCGCTGCTGGTGAAGGCGGCCGATCTGGCTCACAACGCGGACCCGGCCCGCCTCGCCGCCCTGGACGAGCCGACCCGCACCCGGCTGACCGAGAAGTACACGCGGATGCGCGCGCTCCTCGGCCTGGAGGGCGACGCCTGAAGGCCGGCGCCCGGCGGTACGAGGCCGGGAACGGGCCTCAGACGCGGGTGGTCTCGCGCCTGGCCCGGTCGTTCCGCTCGTTCTCCGGAACCGACCCGCTCGTCTCGCTCTTCCCGCGGTCCCCGCTGCTCTCACCGGTCCGGCGTTCCCGGGCCGCCTCGGCGGCGTCCCGCCGGAAGGCCCAGTCCATCCCCGGCTCCACCGCGCACCGGAACACCCGCCGCACGGGCCCGGTGCACAGCAGCGTCACACCGGCCGCGGCCAGCGCGGTCACGAAGAGCCCGCCGAGCGGCCGGTGCAGCCACGCGTGGTCGAACCAGCCCAGGTAGACCCCGGCCTTGACCACGAATCCGTGCAGCAGATAGCCGTACAGCGTGCCCGCGCCCAGCGCCGTGAACCACATGCGGCGGCGCGGCACCCAGGCGAGGAAGCAGGCGGTCAGCACCAGCGAGCAGCCGAACATCGCCAGCACCATCACCGGCCCCACCCACCACGGCACGCCCAGTTCCTGCGCCGCGTCCCGGTGGTAGAACCAGGCGGTGTCCATCCGCGGCACGGCCCACCAGCCCATGGCCAGCGCGGTGGCGAAGACGGGAACCGACAGGATCCGCACCGAGCGCCGGCGCACCAGGTGGAAGTGCCGGGGCCGCAGGCACAGGCCGAGCACGAAGTACGGCAGGAACTGGAGCACCCGCTGGAGGTCCAGGTCGTCGCCGATCTCCGGGCTGACCGACGCCGCCATCGCGACACCGAGCGCGACCGGCAGCGGCCAGCGGATCATCCCCCAGACCGGAGTGCTGAGCCGCCACAGGAACAGCGCGCACAGGAACCAGGTGAGGTACCAGGGGTCGAGCAGGGTGATGTCATAGCCCGGGTCTTCGCCCACGACCCGCTTGAAGACCGGATATGCCGTCTCGAAGACGATGTACGGCACGGCGACACCGGTGATCAGCCGCTTGAGCCGGCCGGGGCGCAGATCGAAACCGCGCGAGAAGAAGCCGGAGATGATGATGAATGCCGGCATGTGGAAGGCGTACACGACGATGTACGCGCCTTCGAGGGCGCGGCTGCCGCCCTTCAGCGGATCCCAGGCGTGACCGATGGCCACCAGCACGATCGCCAGGTATTTGGCGTTGTCGAAGAACGCGTCGCGCTGCTTTCCGGACTGCGGACTCTGCGGTGCCCGCGGACCCGGCACTCCCGAGGCCGACGACTGTGCCGGGGGGAGCGGCGCCCTGCGGCGGGACGAGGCGGCGTGGAACATCTGAGGCACCCTAGCGTCGTCCGCGGGGTCCCGTAAAACCCTCCACGTCATTCCTGGTTCAGCGCTCGGTCACCCCGTTTTTATGCAGGTGGAGTGTCCGGGTACGAGCAATTCGATTCACCTGTGCGGATGGTGTGTGGACAGGAAACCGGCGCGTCGAATTCCTGTCGGGAGCATGTCTTCGAATTGCTGTGCGGATTGTCGTCCGGAATGCTGTACGAGGCTTCCGGACGCGGGTGTTGACGGCAGCGGCCGGGCGCCTGCGGAGCGCCACTGTGACCGACGTTGCGTCATGGGCCGCATAGGGCGGCCAGGTTGGTGGCACGATGGTTCTGGCGGGGGCGCGCGGCTGCATGCCCCGGCCGGGTGAGCCGACCGACCGAGGGTGGGATCTGTTGTGGCCATTTCACTGTCCGTGGTGCTGCTGTTGGCGATCATCCTGGTCGTGATGATGCGCGGCGGTTCGATCAAGGCCGGGCCCGCCATCGTGGCGATCCTCTTCGGCTTCTTCCTCGCCTCGAGCGGCATGGCACCGTCGATCAATCGTTTCCTCAACTCGATAGCGGAAACGATCAACTCCATCAGCTTCTGAGCCGGAGCCGACCCGCACCGGCGGGCGGGCGCGCGAAACGCGTCAGGGCCGGCCGGAGACATGATCTCCGGCCGGCCCTGAGCCGTAGAGAGCGGGCGACGGGAATCGAACCCGCGTAGCCAGTTTGGAAGACTGGGGCTCTACCATTGAGCTACGCCCGCACGCAAGGCGCCGCTGCTCGGATGGCCGCGGCACTGCAGGCATCGTAGCGGGTCGGCCCGCCTCGGCGCACACCCCTTCCGGCGCCGCGCCGACGCCCTCGCGCGGGCGTGCCCGAATACGGCGGCCGAGCGGGCCCCGGGCATGTACCCTACGTGTCGCACACCAGACGGGGTGTGGCGCAGCTTGGTAGCGCGTCCGCTTTGGGAGCGGAAGGCCGTGGGTTCAAATCCCGCCACCCCGACCACCGGCTGATCACCATGAGTGATCGACCCCGCCATCGCGGATGATCGCCTTTTGGGCCGTGTACCCGCTGCCGTTACTATGCAAGCTGCACGCCCGTGTGTCCGGCCTAGCGGCCTAAAACTCCTCCGGGCGGCGAAATCCGCCGGACCAGTCTGGCTCCGGCAGAACCCGAGCAGTCAGCCACAAGGAGACCGAACCGTGAAGAGCGCCGTGGAGAACCTGAACCCGACCCGGGTTCGGCTCACTGTCGAGGTGCCCTTCGAGGAGCTCAAGGACAGCCTCGACGCGGCGTACAAGAAGATCAACCAGCAGGTCACGGTGAAGGGCTTCCGCAAGGGCAAGATTCCCGCCCGGGTCATCGACCAGCGGTTCGGCCGTGGCGCCGTGCTGGAGGAGGCCGTCAACGACGCGCTTCCGAAGTTCTACACGGAGGCGGTCAACGAGGCCGAGCTGAACGTCCTCGGCCAGCCCGAGGTCGACATCACGGAGCTGAAGGACGGCGAGACGCTGAACTTCACCGCCGAGGTCGACGTCCGCCCGGCGATCGAGATCCCGGACTACTCCGGCATCGAGGTCGAGGTCGACGCGGTCGAGGTCACCGACGAGGACGTCGAGAAGTCGGTCGAGCAGCTGCGCGAGCGCTTCGCCTCCACCACCCCGGTGGAGCGTGCCGCCGAGGACGGCGACGTGGTCACCGTCGACCTGGAGGCCAAGGTCGAGGGCGAGGTCCTGGAGGACGGCGTCGCCAACGGCGTCTCCTACACCATCGGCTCCGGCGAGCTGCTGGACGGCATCGACGACGCCGTGAAGGGCCTGGAGGCCGGTGGCGAGGCCACCTTCACCTCCGAGCTGAAGGGCGGCTCCGCGGCCGGCAAGGAGGCCGAGGTCACCGTCAAGGTCACCCAGGTCGCCAAGCGTGAACTGCCGGAGCTGGACGACGAGTTCGCGCAGATGGCCTCCGAGTTCGACACCCTGGACGAGCTGAAGGCCGACAGCCGCAAGCGCCTGGAGAACATGAAGCAGTTCGACCAGGCCACCCAGGCGCAGGAGCGCGTCCTGGAGAAGCTCCTCGAGCTGGTCGAGGTCCCGGTCCCCGAGAAGCTGCTCGAGGACGAGATCAACACCCGCAAGCACAACCTGGAGCACCACCAGCTCGGCCAGATGGGTCTGACCCTCGACAAGTACCTGGAGCTCCAGGGCAAGACCGCCGAGGAGTTCGAGAACGAGACCCGCGAGGCCGCGGTCAAGGGCATCAAGACCCAGTTCGTGCTCGACGAGCTCGTCAAGCAGGAGAAGCTGAACGTCAACCAGGAGGAGCTCACCGAGCACCTCATGCGGCGTGCCGCCTCCTCCGGCATGTCCCCCGACCAGTTCGCCCAGGCCGTCGTCGAGCAGGGCCAGGTCCCGCTGCTCGTCGGTGAGGTCGCCCGCGGCAAGGCGCTGGCCGTCGTGGTCGAGAAGGCCACGGTCAAGGACACCAACGGCGAGATCATCGACCTCTCCGACGAGGACGAGGACGAGACCGAGGCCGCCGCCGGGCCGGCCGACGCCGAGACCTCCGAGGCCGCCGCCGAGGAGAAGTCCGAGGGCTGAGCCGTACGGCACCTCTGATGACACAGGACGGGCCCCGGGTGCGTTGTGCCCCCGGGGCCCGTTGTCATACCTCGGGGCCCTCAGGGACCCGGTCCGCCGTGCACCGCGACTCACACGGCGCTACGCCCCCGGCGAACACTCCCATTACCGGGATTCCCCCGGGGGGACACGGCGTTAGGGTCCATGAATACGTAGTACACGTGAGACGGCCCGGCGCCGTCGTAAGACGAGCAGGTGGATACGTGACGAATCTGATGCCCTCCGCCGCCGGCGAGCCTTCCATCGGTGGTGGCCTCGGCGACCAGGTCTACAACCGGCTGCTCGGCGAGCGGATCATCTTCCTCGGCCAGCCGGTCGACGACGACATCGCCAACAAGATCACCGCGCAGTTGCTGCTCCTTGCCGCCGATCCGGACAAGGACATCTTCCTCTACATCAACAGCCCCGGTGGTTCGATCACGGCGGGCATGGCGATCTACGACACCATGCAGTACATCAAGAACGACGTGGTGACGATCGCCATGGGCCTCGCGGCCTCCATGGGCCAGTTCCTGCTCAGCGCGGGCACCCCCGGCAAGCGTTTCGCCCTGCCGAACGCCGAGATCCTGATCCACCAGCCCTCCGCCGGCCTGGCCGGCTCGGCCTCGGACATCAAGATCCACGCCGAGCGGCTGCTGCACACCAAGAAGCGCATGGCGGAGCTCACGGCGCAGCACACCGGCCAGTCGGTCGAGCAGATCACCCGCGACTCGGACCGCGACCGCTGGTTCGACGCGTACGAGGCCAAGGCGTACGGCCTCATCGACGACGTCATCGCCACGGCCGCCGGCATGCCGGGCGGCGGCGGCACCGGGGCGGGCTCCTGAGGGCCGTAGCGGCCCCTCACCGGCCCTGACGGCCCCCGGCGGGGCCCGACCCCCCGGCGGGGCCTGACGGCCCCCTCGCAGCCCAGCCACCGCCCCAGCCCCTTTCCAGGAGACACCGTGAACGACTTCCCCGGCAGCGGCCCCTACGGCCCCGCGCGCGCCGAGTACACCGGCCCCACGGCCGAGTCCCGCTACGTCATCCCGCGTTTCGTCGAGCGCACCTCCCAGGGCATCCGCGAGTACGACCCGTACGCGAAGCTCTTCGAGGAGCGGGTGATCTTCCTCGGCGTCCAGATCGACGACGCCTCCGCCAACGACGTCATGGCACAGCTGCTGTGCCTGGAGTCGATGGACCCCGACCGGGACATCTCGGTCTACATCAACAGCCCCGGCGGCTCCTTCACCGCGCTGACGGCGATCTACGACACCATGCAGTTCGTCAAGCCCGACATCCAGACGGTCTGCATGGGCCAGGCGGCCTCCGCCGCCGCCGTGCTGCTGGCCGCCGGCACGCCGGGCAAGCGCATGGCGCTGCCGAACGCCCGCGTGCTGATCCACCAGCCGTACAGCGAGACCGGCCGCGGTCAGGTCTCCGACCTGGAGATCGCCGCCAACGAGATCCTGCGGATGCGCTCCCAGCTGGAGGAGATGCTGGCCAAGCACTCCACCCGGCCGATCGAGAAGATCCGCGAGGACATCGAGCGCGACAAGATCCTCACGGCCGAGGACGCGCTGGAGTACGGGCTGATCGACCAGATCATCTCCACCCGCAAGATGAACAACGCCGCGGTCCGCTGACGCGGACACCGTTAGGATGTGCCGCCCCTTGGCACAGTGCACGTCGAAGTGAACCGCGCCAAGGGGGGCCCGAACGGGGGGCTCGGCAAGGTACCGTCGGACATAAGGCAGCACGAGGAGCCGCTGGACGCCTGCGTCCAGACGACTCCCAGGCGAAGGGGAAGCACACCGTGGCACGCATCGGTGACGGCGGCGATCTGCTCAAGTGCTCGTTCTGCGGCAAGAGCCAGAAGCAGGTCAAGAAGCTCATCGCAGGCCCCGGTGTGTACATCTGCGACGAGTGCATCGATCTCTGCAACGAGATCATCGAGGAAGAACTGGCGGAGACCAGTGAGGTCCGCTGGGAGGAACTCCCCAAGCCGCGCGAGATCTACGAGTTCCTCGAGGGATACGTCGTCGGCCAGGAGGCCGCGAAGAAGGCCCTCTCCGTCGCGGTCTACAACCACTACAAGCGCGTCCAGGCGGGCGAGAACGGCGGCAGCAGCCGCGAGGACGCCATCGAGCTGGCGAAGTCCAACATCCTGCTGCTGGGCCCCACGGGCTCCGGCAAGACGCTCCTCGCGCAGACCCTCGCCCGCATGCTGAACGTCCCGTTCGCGATCGCCGACGCCACGGCGCTCACGGAGGCGGGCTACGTCGGCGAGGACGTCGAGAACATCCTCCTGAAGCTGATCCAGGCCGCGGACTACGACGTCAAGAAGGCCGAGACCGGCATCATCTACATCGACGAGATCGACAAGGTCGCCCGGAAGAGCGAGAACCCGTCGATCACCCGCGATGTCTCCGGCGAGGGCGTCCAGCAGGCCCTGCTGAAGATCCTCGAAGGCACCACGGCCTCCGTCCCGCCGCAGGGCGGCCGCAAGCATCCGCACCAGGAGTTCATCCAGATCGACACGACGAACGTCCTGTTTATCGTGGGCGGGGCCTTCGCCGGCCTGGAGAAGATCATCGAGTCCCGGGCAGGCGCCAAGGGCATCGGCTTCGGCGCGACGATCCGCTCCAAGCGCGAACTCGAGTCCAAGGACCAGTTCGAGGACGTCATGCCGGAGGACCTGGTCAAGTTCGGCATGATCCCCGAGTTCATCGGCCGCCTCCCGGTCATCACCTCGGTCCACAACCTCGACCGCGAAGCGCTCCTGAAGATCCTCGTCGAGCCCCGCAACGCGCTCGTCAAGCAGTACCAGCGCCTCTTCGAACTCGACGGCGTCGAGCTGGACTTCGAGCGCGAGGCCCTGGAAGCCATCGCCGACCAGGCCATCCTCCGCCAGACCGGCGCCCGCGGCCTGCGCGCCATCATGGAGGAAGTCCTCCAGGGCGTCATGTACGAGGTCCCCTCCCGCAAGGACGTGGCCCGCGTCGTCATCACCGCCGACGTGGTCCTCTCCAACGTCAACCCCACCCTGATCCCCCGGGATTCGCGGGGACGGGGGACGGGGGAGCAGAAGACGGCGTAACGCTGCCGCGCGCACGAGAAGCACACGAGAAGGGGCCCCGGTCGACCGACCGGGGCCCCTTCAGTTGCCTGTGGCGCGCCGAGACAAACCTTCTACGGACAACCGCCGGAAGGATCCAGACGGCTTGGAGTCCCTGTCTTGTGACGGGTACATGGCGTGTGCTTGGGTCGATGCGGACCAAGCAAATGATCAATGGGGGTTGCCATGAAACGTGTCTTCGCGGCTGCCGGGCTTCTGATTGCGGTGGGCGTTGCGCCGGTTGTCACGGCTACGCCGGCCCAGGCCACACCTGTCGACTGTATGCAGTTTCTCGCCAACAGAGGGTACGTAGTCGGGGGCGGAGTCAGGCAGGCGTGTAATTACGACTCATGGGCTACAGAACACCTCTGTATCGCCACCCTTGCTGCCCTGGGGATTACCAACACGTCGCACATGAGCACGGCCTGCAGTTTGGCCAGAGCACAGTGATGACTGTGCTGCCCTTACTCAAGGCGTAACCGCCCGCCCACGGCTGGGGTGGCAGAACCAGGTCGCTAGAGCGGCCACCCCAGCCGGGTTCAAGTCTGCGTAGTCACTTGGCGGACACGCGGACTTCCTTGCGGAGCTTGGCGGCGACCTCGGCGCTGGCCGCCAGGTCGGCCGGCTTGCCGGACATCGCGTCGGCCATGTCGACGTGGATCACGATGCCCAGGGTGCTGTGGTCGCCCCAGATGCACACGGGCATGCTGATCTCGCTCGGGCCGGTCGGGGTGTCGGAGGACGACGGGGAGTCGCTCTTGAGCTCGGTCGCCTGGCACTTGAGGATCGCGCCGTCGAGGCCGCTCGGGCTGTAGGCCTGCGGGGAGCCGACGAGCTGGCCCTCCTCCGGCTCCTCGGCGGCGCTCTTCTTCATCTCCGCGAACATCGCGTCGACGGTCTTCTCGGGGTCCTCGATCTCACCGTAGACACCGATGAAGTTGAGCATCTTCATGGCGAGCGGATTGTTCTTGTCCTCCACCTGGTAGGTGGCCTGGACGTCCTGGGCGTTCTTGACGCCGTGCTTCTCGGCCTCCTTGACGTCGCTCTCGTCGAACCCGCTGCCGCCGTCGCTCCCCTCGGACTTCTTGTACTCGCCGAGCACCGTCGCCGGTGTCGTCAGCTTGTGGGGGCCGTCGTCGGCGACGTCCGAGTTGCCGCCGCTGCCGCCGGCGAGGAGGAAGTACGCGCCGACCGCGATGGCCGCGACGACCGCGACCGCGCCGATGACGAGGCCGGTCTTCTTCTTGCCGCCGGCCGGGACGGGGGGCTGGGGCGCGCCGTAGGGGGCCTGGCCGTAGGGCGGCTGCTGCGGCGGGACGCCCTGCGGGGCCTGCTGCGGGTAGCCGTAGCCGGGCTGGGCTGGGGCCTGCTGGGGGTAGCCGTAGCCGGGCTGGGGTGCCTGCGGCTGCTGGCCGTAGGGGCCCGGCTGACCGTACGGTCCGGGCTGCTGGGGCTGCCCGCCGTACGGGCCCGGCTGGTTGTAGCTCATGGAAGTTCCTGTTCCATCCGTTGTTTATATGTTCCGAACATCCTGACGGAGTGAGCGCCGACGTGGGCAGGCGGGGGTACATCGTTACGAACCTGGCCGTATTCAGTACGTCCCTGTGACGGGGGACCCCTGACCCGTGACCTGATGGGTGTGTGAGCCGTTAGAGGTGTTGTCGCAAATGCGTATCAACACAGTTCTGATGTACGGGGGTGAAGGCGCGTGGGACGTGGTCGCCCAGACGGCACCCGGACGCGAGTCCTCACGGCCGTCGTACCGCTGTGGCTGAGCCGGTTGGATCACGCGCGGGCGCACGCGGCGTGCCACGCTTCAGCGCTGCTGTGGAACCGGACCGTCGCCTGGGTCCGGGAGGAGTGGCGTGCAGGCAGATCGCCCGGACGGGAGGATATTCGCCGTTACGTCACCTCCCTACCCGCCGAGGCTCGTCCGGTTCATGCGCACACGGCTCAGGCTGTCGCCTACGACTTGGCCGATGCCATCGACCTGGCACGGGCCAGTAAGGCACGCGGCGTCAAGGGCGTGCGCTTTCCCTGGAGGGAGAAGCGCTACCGTCCCCTTGTCTTCACCGCGCACTTCGGGTGGAAGGTGAAGGATCATGGACGTCTGGTCCTCTCACTGGGGCGCTCCAGAGAACGACTCGTGGTGCCGGTGCCGGAGTTCACCGACAGATCCGGTCGCTCGGTCAGCCCGGACCGCTGGGGGGAGATGAAGCTGTGCTGGGACGTCTCGGCTCGCTGCTGGGCACTGCATGTCTCCTATCGCTCGACCGACGACGGCCTGCCGGGTGCCTCGGCCGACCACAGAAAGGGCGGAAGCTCCCAGTCGGAGGCGCGTGTGCTGACGATCGCGGTCGACGAGGGCATCATCAACCCGATGACGCTGGCCACGGTCTCTCCGGAGGGCGCGTACCAGGTGCTCGTCATCAACGGACGGAGTGGGAGGGCAGCCAAACAGGCGCGGAACAAGGGCGTGGCGCAACTGCAGGCGAAGATGTCCCGTTGCCGGCCTGGTTCGCGTCGGCATCGCCGGCTGGGCGAGGCCAGGAGGAGGACGAAAGAGAGGGCCAGGCGACGGCTGCGTGACTTCAACCATCAGGTGACCGCGAAGGCCAACAGCTTTGTCCGGGAGCAACTGGCGGCACACGAGCGCACCCTTCCCGACGGCGTGCGCATGGTGGTGCGGATCGTCGCAGGTGATGTCCGGGGCATCGAGAGGAACACCAAGAAGCGGCGCCGTGCCGCGCGGTCGACCCGACAACAACTTACGCAGTGGGAGCGCGGAGTCCAGGAACGACAACTCGCGTACAAGACCGGCGTGCCGGTTGAGTACATCAGCGAGGCGCACTCCTCGCAGACATGTCCGTACTGCCTGAGCCGTCGCAAGGTTCGAGGGCGTGCGTACCTCTGCGCGAACAAGGACTGTGCCCGGCTTTTGCACCGGGATGCGGTAGGCGGGGTGAACATTCACACCCTTGCTGTCAACGACGGGGCCTTTGCCTCGGTGGCACCCGACACTGACGTGCGGGTGAAGTATCTACGGGCCCAACCTGGCTGGTCACCTGACCAGCGGGAACGCCACGGCTTCCATCAGCGCGTGCGTAAACGCGCTGGTGAGGGACGAAGGCGCGAAGCGCGTAGTAGCGCCCGGAACCGGGCCGCTCGTAGCGACGCACAGTCGGTACGGGCGATGCTGCCGCCTGCGTGCAGTGCGAAGCGATCAACGACGACGGTACCGCTGCCCCATCGGGCACCGGCAGGGCTTTCGCCCGTGCCGCCGGAGGGGTCGTAGAAGGCAGAGACCCCGGTTTTTTCGCCGGGGAGGTTCACACCCCTAAACTGAGCCCGTGACCGAGAACACTCAGCAGCAGCCGCCAGCGACCACCACCGAACTGCCGACCCAGTACACGCCGGCCGAGGTAGAGGGGACGCTGTACGAGCGCTGGGTAGAGCGGGGTTACTTCGAGGCGGACGCGAAGAGCGACAAGCCGCCGTTCACCGTCGTCATCCCGCCGCCGAACGTCACCGGCAGCCTGCACCTCGGGCACGCGTTCGAGCACACGCTCATCGACGCGCTGACCCGCCGCAAGCGGATGCAGGGCTACGAGACGCTGTGGCAGCCGGGCATGGACCACGCCGGCATCGCCACCCAGAACGTCGTCGAGCGCGAGCTGGCGAAGGAGGGCAAGTCGCGGCACGACCTCGGCCGGGAGGCCTTCGTCGAGCGCGTCTGGCAGTGGAAGGCCGAGTCCGGCGGGCAGATCTCCGGGCAGATGAAGCGCCTCGGTGACGGCGTCGCGTGGTCGCGCGAGCGGTTCACCATGGACGAGGGGCTGTCCCAGGCCGTCCAGACCATCTTCAAGCGGCTCTACGACGACGAGCTGATCTACCGCGCCGAGCGCATCATCAACTGGTGCCCCCGCTGTCTGACCGCGATCTCCGACATCGAGGTCGAGTACCAGGACGACGACGGCGAGCTGGTCTCGATGAAGTACGGCGACGGGGACGACACCATCGTCGTCGCCACGACCCGGGCCGAGACCATGCTCGGTGACACGGCCGTGGCCGTTCACCCCGACGACGAGCGGTACAGGCACCTGATCGGCAAGCTCGTCAAGCTGCCCCTCACCGACCGCTCCATCCCGGTCGTCGCCGACACCCACGTCGACCCCGAGTTCGGCACCGGCGCCGTCAAGGTGACCCCGGCGCACGACCCGAACGACTTCGAGATCGGCCAGCGGCACGACCTGCCGTCCATCACCGTCATGGACGAGCACGCCGTCATCACCGCCCACGGCCCCTTCCAGGGCCTGGACCGGCTGGAGGCCCGCTCCGCGATCGTCGCCGCGCTGCGCGCCGAGGGCCGGATCGTCGCCGAGAAGCGGCCGTACGTCCACTCCGTGGGCCACTGCTCGCGCTGCAAGACGACGATCGAGCCGCGCCTGTCGATGCAGTGGTGGGTCAAGGTCGGCCCGCTGGCGAAGGCCGCCGGCGACGCCGTCCGCGACGGCAAGGTGAAGATCCACCCGCAGGAGATGGAGAAGCGGTACTTCGACTGGGTGGACAACCTGCACGACTGGTGCATCTCGCGCCAGCTGTGGTGGGGCCACCGCATCCCGGTCTGGTACGGCCCGGACGGTGAGGTCGTCTGCGTCGGGCCCGACGAGGAGCCGCCGTCCGGTGAGGGCTGGCACCAGGACTCCGACGTCCTCGACACCTGGTTCTCCTCGGGCCTGTGGCCGTTCTCCACGCTCGGCTGGCCGGAGCGGACCGACTCGCTCGCGAAGTTCTACCCGAACTCCGTCCTGGTCACCGGCTACGACATCCTCTTCTTCTGGGTCGCCCGGATGATGATGTTCGGCCTCTACGCGATGGACGGCACCCCGCCGTTCCACACCATCGCCCTGCACGGCATGGTCCGTGACCAGAACGGCAAGAAGATGTCGAAGTCCTTCGGGAACGTCGTCAACCCGCTGGACTGGATGGACAAGTACGGCTCGGACGCGCTCCGGTTCACCCTCGCGCGCGGCGCCAACCCGGGCGTGGACGTGCCGATCGGCGAGGACTGGGTCCAGGGTTCCCGCAACTTCGCCAACAAGATCTGGAACGCCACCCGTTTCGCGCTGATGAACGGTGCGACGGTCGAGGGCCCGCTGCCGGACGCGTCGAGGATGTCCTCGACGGACCGGTGGATCCTGTCCCGGCTGAACTCGGTGGTGGCCGAGGTCGACGCGTACTACGAGGACTACCAGTTCGCGAAGCTCTCCGACGCGCTGTTCCACTTCGCCTGGGACGAGGTCTTCGACTGGTACGTCGAGCTGTCCAAGACCACCTTCCAGGCGGGCGGCGAGCCGGCCGAGGTCAGCAAGCGGGTCCTCGGCGAGGTCCTGGACGTCACCCTGCGGCTCCTGCACCCGGTTGTGCCGTTCGTGACGGAGACCCTGTGGACCACGCTGACCGGCGGTGAGTCCGTCGTCATCGCCGAGTGGCCCGCGGACAGCGGCTTCCGTGACGCCGGCGCCGAGCGGGAGATCGAGACCCTCCAGTCCGTCATCACCGAGGTCCGCCGCTTCCGCGCCGACCAGGGCCTCCAGCCCGGCCAGCGGGTCCCGGCCCGCCTCTCCCTGGACGGCACGGCCCTCGCGCCGCACGAGGCCGCCATCCGCCAGTTGCTGCGCCTCCAGCCGGAGGGCGAGGGCTTCTCGGCGACGGCGACCCTGCCGGTGGCGGGCGTGGAGGTCGCGCTGGACCTGTCCGGTGTGATCGACGTGGCCGCCGAGCGCAAGCGGCTGGCCAAGGACCTGGCCGCCGCCGAGAAGGAGAAGGCCCAGGCCACGGCCAAGCTCGGCAACGAGGCGTTCCTCGGCAAGGCGCCCGAGCCGGTCGTGGAGAAGATCCGCACCCGGCTCGCCAAGGCCGAGGAGGACATCGCCCGGATCACCGCCCAGCTGGAGAAGCTGCCGCCGGCGTAAGGGTTCGTCCGCAGGGGAAGGCCCCCGGTGCCGGAAGGCGCCGGGGGCCTTCCCCTGCCTCGAAGGGGCGCGGGGAACCGCGCGACCAGCCGCACGCGAGCGGCACCGGCCCGACCGCACAAGCCGCCCCCGCCTTTGTCACCGACGCTCCGTAGACTGGCCCCGTGAGCGACATCCCCGGCAGCAACGAGCCCCACGACCCCCTGGACTCCTTCGACGAGATCATCGAGGCGGAGACCGAGCGCGACCCGGACCTCGCGGTGATCGAGGCCGGCAGCCGCACTCTGCGCACCCAGGGGGGCCCGCCGCAGGCGGACGTGCCCGCCCGGCCGGAGGACCCGGAGGTCGACAAGGCGCTGCGCGAGGTCGAGGCGGAGCTGGCGACCCGCTGGGGCGAGACCAAGCTGGAGCCGTCGGTCACCCGGATCGCCGCGCTGATGGACGTGCTGGGCGACCCGCAGCGGTCGTATCCGTCGATCCACATCACGGGCACGAACGGCAAGACGTCGACGGCCCGCATGATCGAGGCCCTGCTCGGCGCCTTCGAGCTGCGCACCGGCCGGTACACGAGCCCGCACGTGCAGTCGGTCACCGAGCGGATCAGCCTGGACGGCGCGCCGATCTCGGCGGAGCGGTTCATCGAGACGTACCAGGACATCAAGCCGTACGTGGAGATGGTCGACGGCTCGCAGGACTACCGGCTGTCGTTCTTCGAGGTGCTGACGGGCATGGCGTACGCCGCGTTCGCGGACGCGCCGGTGGACGTGGCGGTGGTCGAGGTCGGCATGGGCGGCTCCTGGGACGCCACCAACGTCATCGACGGTGATGTCGCCGTGGTCACGCCGATCGACCTGGACCACACGGACCGGCTGGGCGACACGCCCGCCGCGATCGCCGGTGAGAAGTCGGGGATCATCAAGCAGGACGCGACCGTGATCCTGGCGCAGCAGCCGGTGGACGCGGCGCAGGTGCTGCTGAAGAAGGCTGTCGACGTGGACGCCACGGTGGCCCGGGAGGGCCTGGAGTTCGGCGTGGTGGCCCGGCAGGTGGCCGTCGGCGGGCAGCTGCTGACGCTGCGCGGACTGGGCGGCGAGTACACCGAGGTGTACCTGCCGCTGCACGGCGCGCACCAGGCGCACAACGCGGCCGTGGCGCTGGCCGCGGTGGAGGCGTTCTTCGGGGTGGGCGCGCAGCGCGCGGAGCCGCTGGACATCGACACGGTGCGCAAGGCGTTCGCGGCGGTGTCGTCGCCGGGCCGTCTGGAGGTCGTACGGCGGTCGCCGACGGTCGTGCTGGACGCCGCGCACAATCCGGCCGGGGCGCGGGTGACGGCCGAGGCGCTCGGGGAGGCGTTCCAGTTCAGC
This sequence comes from Streptomyces glaucescens, assembly GCF_002154375.1. Lineage (GTDB taxonomy): Bacteria > Actinomycetota > Actinomycetes > Streptomycetales > Streptomycetaceae > Streptomyces > Streptomyces glaucescens. Next base: position 29,621 of record NZ_MUND01000151.1, read on the forward strand.
CGGCTGATCGGTGTGGTGGGCGCGAGCGGTGACAAGAACGTGCGCGGGCTGCTGGAGGCGTTCGAGCCGGTGTTCGCCGAGGTCGTCGTCACGCAGAACTCCAGCCATCGCGCGATGGACGCCGACGAGCTGGCCGCGATCGCCGTGGAGGTGTTCGGCGAGGAGCGGGTGCAGGTGGAGCCGCGGCTGCCGGACGCGCTGGAGGCGGCGATCACGCTGGCCGAGGAGGAGGGCGAGTTCGCGGGCGGCGGGGTGCTGGTCACCGGGTCCGTGATCACCGTGGGCGAGGCCCGGCTGCTGCTGGGGAAGGGCTGAGTTTTCCGTGCGTACGCTGTGTTCTTCGACGCTGATCGGCGAGTTCTTCATCATCGGCTTCGCGGGGCTGGTCGCGATGAAGGATCCCGACCTGTCCATGACGACGGTGTGGACGGTCAGCGGGATCGCGATGTTCCTGTGCCTGGTGCTGTGCGGGATGGTGACCCGGCCGGGCGGGGTGGCCCTCGGGTGGGCGCTGCAGATCGCGCTGATCGCGTCCGGCTTCGTGGTGCCGACGATGTTCTTCATGGGCGTACTGTTCGCCGCGCTGTGGTGGGCATCGGTGCATTTCGGGAGGAAGGTGGACGAGGCGAAGGCCCGATTTGCGGCGCAGGCGGAATCTTCCCAAGCTTCTCAGGCTGACGCTGTGTGACAGCGCCTCGGGGGCGCCCTGTAGCCTCGATCCACCCCGCAGCATTTGATTCGAAGGAGTCCGTCGTGACCCAGCGCACCCTCGTCCTCCTCAAGCCCGACGCCGTTCGTCGTGGCTTGACCGGCGAGATCATCAGCCGTATCGAGCGGAAGGCCGGCTGGCAGATCACCGCGCTGGAGCTGCGCACCCTGGACCAGGAGACGCTGGAGCAGCACTACGGCGAGCACAAGGGCAAGCCGTTCTACGAGCCGCTGGTCGCGTTCATGTCCTCCGGGCCGGTCGTGGCGATGATCGTCGAGGGTGAGCGGGTCATCGAGGGTGTGCGGCAGCTGGCCGGCCCGACCGACCCGATCGCCGCCGCGCCGGGCTCCATCCGTGGTGACTACGGTGTCATCGTCCGCGAGAACCTGATCCACGCCTCCGACTCCGAGGAGTCCGCCGAGCGCGAGGTGAAGATCTTCTTCCCCGGCCGCGCGTAGCCCGCGGGCGCCTCGCCGCCTGTCCGGTTGCGAAAGTTCCAGGGAGTTTCCTGAGGGGGCGTCAGTTCGCCCGGCGCATCGATCCAGCCACGGCCGTACGTTTTCGGCCGTGGCTTGGCATATGCCGTGGCGATCGGGGGAACGGTTGCCCCCGATGGACCGTCTCCACAAGCGAGGCCGCGCGCCATCTGCTGACAATGGCGGAGACCCTCGCGCAGTTGCCGTGAAGGCGCGTCTACGATGGAAGCACTTCACGTCACAGCACCCACCATGCCGACCTGACAAGCACTCAAAAGCTCTGTGGGAAGGCCAGACGAATCCTGATGGGGAACTCAATGTCGTTCATCGGCCGTGACATGGCTGTCGACCTCGGGACCGCCAACACGCTGGTGTACGTCAGGGGTCGCGGGATCGTACTCAACGAGCCGTCCGTCGTCGCGATCAACACCAATACCGGTGGCATCCTCGCGGTCGGTGCCGAAGCGAAGAAGATGATCGGGCGGACGCCGGGCAACATCGTCGCCGTGCGCCCTCTGAAGGACGGCGTGATCGCCGACTTCGAGATCACCGAGCGCATGCTCCGCTACTTCATCCTGAAGATCCACAAGCGGCGGTATCTGGCTCGGCCGCGCGTCGTCGTCTGTGTGCCCTCCGGCATCACCGGCGTCGAGCGGCGCGCCGTCATCGAGGCGTCGTCCCAGGCCGGCGCCCGGCAGGTGCACATCATCGAGGAGCCCATGGCGGCGGCCATCGGCTCCGGTCTGCCGGTCCACGAGGCCACGGGCAACATGGTGGTGGACATCGGCGGAGGCACGACGGAGGTCGCGGTCATCTCTCTCGGCGGCATCGTCACCGCCCAGTCCATCCGCGTCGCGGGCGACGAGCTGGACAACGCGATCATCCAGCACGTCAAGAAGGAGTACTCGCTCCTGCTGGGTGAGCGCACGGCCGAGCAGATCAAGATCACGATCGGTTCGGCGTACGACCTGGACACCGACGAGCACACCGAAATCCGCGGCCGGGACCTCGTCTCCGGGCTGCCCAAGACGGTCGTCATCTCCGCCGCGGAGGTGCGCAAGGCGATCGAGGAACCGGTCAACGCGATCGTCGACGCCGTGAAGACCACGCTCGACAAGTGCCCGCCGGAGCTGTCCGGCGACATCATGGACCGCGGGATCGTCCTGACCGGCGGCGGCGCGCTGCTGCGCGGTCTGGACGAGCGGCTGCGGCGCGAGACGGGTATGCCGATCCACATCGCCGAGGACCCGCTGGACAGCGTGGCGCTCGGCTCCGGCAAGTGCGTCGAGGAGTTCGAGGCGTTGCAGCAGGTGCTCGACGCCCAGCCCCGTCGCTGACCCGCCATGGCGCCGATGCCCCGTCATGACGATTCCGCCGTACGAGACGATCCCCTCTCGTGCGGCGGATCGTTGGCATAGCGGCATAAGCTCACCCCCCAGTTCCTGTTCACACACCAGTTCCATCCATCAGTTCCTACCCACCGGTTCCGACGAGGAAGGGCACGGCCGCCGCACGTGAGGGACACACGAGAGAGCCGGCTGCTCCTGGTGCTGCTGATCGCCATCGCGTTCGCACTGATCACGGTGGACATCCGCGGCGGGGAGGACTCACCGGTCGACGGTGCCCGGCGCGCCGCGGCCTCGGTCTTCGGCCCGATCGAGAACGGAGTGGCGTCCGCGGTCGACCCGGTCGGCAACGCGATCGCCGCCGTCCGCGACTCCGGTGAGCGGCACGACCGGATGGCCGAGCTGGAGCGCGAGAACGCGGCGCTGAAGGCGAAGCTCGGCAGCGACGACCGCAACCGCAGCAGGCTCCAGCAGCTCGACAAGATGCTGAAGATCGCCGGCCAGGGCCAGTACGGCATCAAGGGAGCCGAGGTCATCGCCATCGGGGCGGCGCAGGGCTTCTCCTGGACCATCACCATCGACGTCGGCGCGAACGACGGCATCAAGCGCGACATGACCGTCCTCAACGGTGACGGGCTCGTCGGCCGTGTCACCACGGTCGGACCGAACATCTCCACCGTGCTGCTCGCCACCGACCCCGACTTCACCGTCGGCACCCGCATGGAGGGCAGCGACGAGCTGGGCTTCGCCGCCGGCCAGGGCGACCGCCCGCTGCGCGTGGAACTCCTCAACGGCAAGGCGCAGATCAAGAAGGGCGACCGCTTGGTCACGTTCGGCTCGCAGGCCGACAAGCCGTTCGTACCGGGCGTCCCCGTCGGTGTGGTCTCCCGGGTCGACCCCTCCGGCGGCGATCTGACCCGCACCCTCTACGTCACGCCGTTCGTCAGCTTCACCAAACTCGACGTCGTCGGCGTCGTCGTCCGGACGCCGGAGAAGGATCCGCGCGACACGGTCCTGCCCGCCAAGCCCAAGCCGACCCCGCGGCCCACCGTGACCGTGACGGTCACGCCGTCCGCCGGGGCGCCCGCCGACGGCGAGTTCCAGCAGCAAGACCAGTAGGGGGAGCTGACCTGTCATGCGCTTCAACCGGATCCTGCTCTCCTCCGCCCTGGTGGTCGTCGCCCTGGTCCTCCAGGTCAGCGTCCTCGCGCGGCTGCACCTCCCGGGTGCCGTCCCGGACGTGCTGCTGCTCACCGTGCTCGGCCTGGCGCTGGTCTACGGCCATGTCGGCGGCGCCCTCGTCGGCTTCGGCGCCGGACTGCTCGCCGACCTCGCCCCGCCCGCCGACCACGCCGCCGGGCGCTACGCGCTGGTGCTGTGCGTCGTCGGCTACCTCGCCGGGCTGGTCAAGCCGGAGAACGGCCGGCTGAAGTCGGCCACCGGCCCGCTGGCCGTGGTGGCCGCCGCCGCGATCGGCACGACCCTGCTGTACGCCGGGGTCGGCGCCCTCGTCGGCGACACCGCCGCCCGCCATGTCGGCCTCAGCAGCCTGCTGTTCACCGCCCTCCTCTACGACGTGCTGCTCGCGCCCTTCGTCGTGCCCGGCATCATGGCCCTCGCCCGCCGCGCCGAGAACGACCCGCTCGCCGAGACCGGCTCCGCCGCCCAGGGCACCGACATCTCCGCCGGCTGGCTCGCCTCCGGCACCGGGCTGCGGATCGGGGGACAGCGCGGCGGCCTGAAGGTGAGGGCCGCCCGGGCCCGCAGCGCCCGCGCCGGGCGCATCAAGGGGGTCAAGCGGCTGTGAATCCCGCGGAGTTCACCACAACGGGTGAATATGCGAGGAACCGCAGCTCACAGGCCCTTCGTTCCTCACTCGTACCCGTCCGCACCGACCCGTCCGCGCACTGGGAGGGGGAGCAGCCGCAGTGACCAACATCCCCGAGACCGGACGGACGCCACGCGTCCAGATCCGGCTCATCGTCATCCAGGTCCTCGTCCTCTCCCTGCTCGGCACCCTCGGCGGCCGGCTCTGGTACCTCCAGATCCGCGAGGGCGCGGAGTACGCCAAGGAGGCCTCCGGCAACCACGTCCAGCAGGTCGTCCAGCCCGCCGTGCGCGGCTCCATCCTGGACGCCCGCGGGGTGCCCCTCGCCGACAACGAGACCCGGCTGGTGGTCTCCGCCTCCCGCACCGAGCTGATGAAGATGAAGGACGACGGAGAAGCCGTCCTCACCAAGCTCGCGGGCGTGCTCGGGATGACGCCCAAGGAGGTCAAGGAGAAGGTCCGGCTCTGTGACGCCGAGACCCCCCAGCCCTGCTGGAACGGCTCGCCGTACCAGCCGATCCCCATCACCGACGAGGCCACCCCCCGCCAGGCCCTGCAGATCCGCGAGCGCGCCGAGGACTTCCCCGGCATCACCGCCGAACCGCAGGCCGTGCGCCGCTACCCGAGCCCCGGCAAGGCCAACACCGCCCAGGTGCTCGGCTATCTCTCCCCGGTCACCGACGAGGAGATCCAGCAGGCCCAGGACACCGACTCGCCGTTCCTGCGCTCCGACCAGGTCGGCCGTTCCGGCCTGGAACGGCAGTACGACAAGGCGCTGCGCGGCAAGGCCGGCGTCACCCGCTACGAGGTCGACAACCTCGGCCGGGTCATCGGCCAGGCCGAGTCCGACGCCGCCCAGCCCGGCTCCAACCTCGTCACCAGCATCGACGCCCGCGTCCAGCGCGTCGCGGAGTACGAGCTGAACGAGGCGATGAAGGAGGCCCGCAAGGCCTGGGACCGCAACACCCAGGAGCGGTACAAGGCCGACGCCGGCGCGGTCGTGGTGATGGAGGCGAAGACCGGCCGGATCGTCGCCATGGCCTCCAACCCGACGTACGACCCCAACGCCTGGGTCGGCGGCATCTCCGCCAAGGACTACAGGAAGCTCACCGGCAAGTCCTCCAACTACCCCCTGCTCAATCGGGCCATACAGGGTCAGGCCGCCCCCGGCTCCATCTTCAAGGTGGTCTCCACGGCCGCCGCGGTGCAGGCGGGCTACGACTTCGACGGCCGCTACGAGTGCTCCAGCGCGTACTCGGTCGGCGGCCAGGTCTTCAAGAACTTCGAGTCGCAGAACCACGGCGCGATCGACCTCGGCCGCGCCCTGGAGGTCTCCTGCGACACCGTCTACTACCGCCTGGCGCACAGCGAGTGGAAGAAGGACGGCGGGATCGACCCCAAGGGCAGGCCCAACGACTGGTTCTACAAGGCCGCCCACCAGTTCGGCCTCGGCAAGGAGACCGGCATCGACCTGCCCAACGAGGTCACCGGCCGGGTCCCGGACCGCGAGTGGAAGCAGCGGTACTGGGAGGCCAACAAGGACGCCTGGTGCCGCACCGGAAAGAAGGACGGCGACTACGTCGAGCGGATCTCCTACGAGAACTGCCTCGAAGGCAACAAGATGCGCGCCGGTGACGAGATCAACTACTCCATCGGCCAGGGCGACACCCTCGTGACCCCGATCCAGATGGCCGGCATCTACGCGGCCATCTCCAACGGCGGCACCCTCTACGCCCCGACCGTCGGCAAGGCCGTCATCAGCCCCGACGGCAAGAAGGTCACGGAGATCAAGCCGAAGGCGAACGGCAGGCTCCCCGTGAGCGGGCAGACCCTCGCCCAGATGGACGAGGCGCTGGCCGGCGTCGCCACCCGGGGCACCGCCGCCTGGCGGTTCGGCGGCTGGCCGCAGGACGAGATCCCGATGCACGCCAAGACCGGCACCGCCGAGGTCTACGGCAAGCAGACCACCTCCTGGTTCGCCACCTACACCGACGACTACGCGATCGTGATGACCATCTCCCAGGGTGGTACGGGCTCCGGCGCGTCCGGCCCCGCCGTCCGCAACATCTACGACGCGCTGTACGGCGTCTCCGACGACGGCACCATCGAACCCAGGAACGCCCTCCTGCCCACCCCGCAGAAGGAGCTGCCGAAGATCCAGACCGACGGCTCCATCACCGCGCCCAAGCTCCCCAAGGACGTGGCGAAGGAGCAGAAGGCCAAGCAGAAGGCCCCCGGGGGCGCGACGGAGCAGCAGCAGGCCGCCGCGGCGACCGTCCCCTCACCGGAGACGGGCAACCGTCAGACGCGCCGGCGCGGCCGAGCCGGCCGCCGCCGTGGTGGCCCTCGCCTGGGAAGCCGCCGTCCGGGAAGCAGTCGTCAGGAAAGCCGGAGGACCCAGTCATGACCGGCGTCAACAGCTTCCAGGTCTCCGGGTACGGTCCCGAGCGCGCCGGCTGGGCGCGGCTGTTCGCCCGGGACGGCATGGCCCGCCGCCTCGACTGGCCGATACTGCTGGCGGCCCTCGCGCTGTCGCTGATCGGCTCGGTCCTGGTGTTCTCGGCGACCCGCAACCGCACCGACATCAACCAGGGCGACCCGTACTACTTCTTCTTCCGGCACCTGCTGAACACCGGCATCGGCCTCGCCCTGATGGCCGGCACCGTCTGGCTCGGCCACCGCACCCTGCGCACCGCCGTGCCGTTCCTCTACGGCGCCTCGGTCTTCCTGATCCTCATGGTGCTCACCCCGCTGGGGTCCACCGTCAACGGTGCCCACTCCTGGATCGTGATCGGCGGCGGCTTCTCGCTCCAGCCGTCGGAGTTCGTGAAGGTCACGATCATCCTGGGCATGGCGATGCTGCTGGCCGCCCGGGTGGACGCGGGTGACAAGCAGTACCCGGACCACCGCACCGTCCTCCAGGCCCTGGGCCTGGCCGCCGTGCCCGCGCTGATCGTGCTGCTCATGCCCGACCTCGGCTCGGTCATGGTGATGGTGGTGATCGTGCTGGGCGTGCTGCTCGCCTCCGGCGCCTCCAACCGCTGGATCTTCGGGCTGATCGGCACGGGCACCGCCGGGGCACTCGCCGTGTGGCAGCTGGGCATCCTGGACGAGTACCAGATCAACCGCTTCGCCGCCTTCGCCAACCCCGAGCTGGACCCGGCCGGCGTCGGCTACAACACCAACCAGGCCCGCATCGCCATCGGCTCCGGCGGGCTGACCGGCTCCGGGCTGTTCCAGGGCTCGCAGACCACCGGACAGTTCGTGCCCGAGCAGCAGACCGACTTCGTCTTCACCGTGGCGGGGGAGGAGCTGGGCTTCGTCGGCGGCGGACTCATCATCGTGCTGCTCGGCGTGGTGCTCTGGCGGGCCTGCCGGATCGCCCGGGAGACCAGCGATCTGTACGGCACGATCGTGGCCGCCGGGATCGTGGCCTGGTTCGCCTTCCAGGCCTTCGAGAACATCGGCATGACCCTCGGCATCATGCCGGTCACCGGCCTGCCGCTGCCGTTCGTGTCGTACGGCGGATCCTCCATGTTCGCGGTGTGGGTCGCGGTCGGGCTGTTGCAGTCGATCCGGGTGCAGCGGCCGATGTCGGCGTGAGGTTCTCCCGGCGCGACCTCCCGGGCGCCCTGCCGTGCTCTCCCGGCTCCCACTAGATTCGGTCCATGGCGGATACCAAGCGTGAGATCGAGCGCAAGTACACGTCCGACGACGACGGGCTGCCCGACCTGAGAAGCGTCGCCGGTGTGGCGTCCGTCCTCGACCAGGGCGTCGCCGACCTGGACGCCACCTACTACGACACCGCCGACGAGCGGCTGGCGGCATCGTCGATCACCCTGCGCCGCCGCACCGGCGGGTCCGACGCCGGATGGCATCTCAAGCTGCCGGTCGCCGACGGGGAGCGCGACGAGATCCGTGAACCGCTGTCCGACCACGTGCCGTCCACGCTGGGCGCGCTCGTCCGCTCCCGCGTGCGCGACGCCGAGCTGACGCCCGTGATGCGGCTGCGCTCGACACGTGACGTGCGCCACCTGGTGGACGCCCGGGGGGACCTGCTCGCCGAGGTCAGCGTGGACGTCGTGCGCGCCGAGCGGCTCAGCGGGGGCGGGGGGAGTGCGGAGTGGACCGAGATCGAGGTGGAGCTGGCCGACGGCGGTGACCCGGCGTTCCTCGACGAGGTCGAGAAGCAGCTGCGCGAGGCCGGTGTGCGCCCCGCCGGGTTCCCGTCGAAGCTGGCACGGGCACTGTCCGAGACCGGCGGGAAGCGGCAGCCCCGCGGGGACGACCGGGCCGAGCCGGTCACCACCGGCGACCATGTGCTGGCGTACGTGCGGGCGCAGCGGGACGCGATGGTCGAGCTGGATCCGGCAGTGCGCCGGGACCTGGAGGACTCGGTGCACCGCATGCGGGTCGCGACCCGGCGGATGCGCAGCGCGTTCCGGGCGTACCGCACGGTTCTCGACCGGACCGTCACCGACCCGGTCCGCGCCGAGCTGAAGTGGCTGGCGGGCGAGCTGGGCGAGAGCCGCGACCACGAGGTGCTGGCCGAACGGATCAGCGGTGCCGTCGGCGAACTGCCGCCCGAGCTGGTGGTGGGGCCGGTCCGCGACCGGCTGCGCGCCTGGTCGCAGGCGAAGCGCGGGCAGGCGCGACGGCGGATCATCGACGTGCTGAACGGGCAGCGCTATCTCGCGCTGCTGACCTCGCTGGACGCCCTGCTCGCCGACCCGCCGCTGCGGGCGGCGGCGGCCGGGAAGCCGTCGAAGGTGTTCCCGAAGGCCCTGGACAAGGCGAATGACGTGGTGGCCGGACTGGTCGAGCGGGCCCTGGACACCCCGCCCGGGCGGGACCGCGACGTGGCGCTGCACGAGGCGCGCAAGAAGGCCAAGCGGGCGAGGTACGCGGCGGAGGTGGCGGCTCCCGCACTCGGCGAGGCGGTGTCGAAGCCGATGAAATCCATGAAGGACCTGCAGAAACTGCTCGGCGAGCACCAGGACAGCGTGATGAGCCGGGCGGCGCTGAAGGAGCTGGCCGGGCAGGCGCACGAGGCCGGGGAGAACAGCTTCACCTACGGCCTGCTCCACGCCAGGGAGGAACAGCGGGCGGCCGGGACGGAGGAGGCCCTTCCGCGGGCGTGGGCGGTGGCCCGGCGGAAGGCGTCCGGCTGAGGCGTGCGGGGCACTGCGCGCGGCGCGTTAGGCTTGATGGTCACCCCTGCCAGCACCGTCAGCTCACGAATGGTAATCCCGCGATGTCTGTCGACTCGGTCTTCCCGCAGCTCGAAGCCCTGCTCCCGCATGTGCAGAAGCCGATCCAGTACGTCGGCGGAGAGCTCAACTCCACGGTCAAGCCGTGGGAGTCCTGTGACGTCCGCTGGGCGCTCATGTACCCGGACGCGTACGAGGTCGGTCTGCCCAACCAGGGCGTCCAGATCCTCTACGAGGTGCTGAACGAGCAGGAGGGCGTCCTCGCCGAGCGCACCTACAGCGTGTGGCCGGACCTTGAGGCGCTGATGCGGGAGCACGGCGTCCCGCAGTTCACCGTGGACAGCCACCGGCCGGTCAAGGCCTTCGACGTCCTCGGCGTCAGCTTCTCCACCGAGCTCGGCTACACCAACCTGCTGACCGCGCTCGACCTGGCCGGCATCCCGCTGGAGGCGAAGGACCGGGGCCTCGACGACCCGATCGTGCTGGCGGGCGGGCACGCCGCGTTCAACCCGGAGCCGATCGCCGACTTCATCGACGCGGCGGTCATCGGCGACGGCGAGCAGGCCGTGCTCGACATGACGAAGATCATCCGCGACTGGAAGGCGGAGGGCCGCCCCGGCGGCCGCGAGGAGGTGCTGCTGCGCCTGGCGAAGACCGGCGCGGTGTACATCCCCGGCTTCTACGACGTCGAGTACCTGCCGGACGGCCGGATCGGCCGGGTCGTGCCGAACCGCAGCGGCGTGCCGTGGCGGGTGTCCAAGCACACCGTCATGGACCTCGACGAGTGGCCCTACCCCAAGCAGCCCCTCGTCCCGCTCGCGGAGACCGTCCACGAGCGGATGTCCGTCGAGATCTTCCGCGGCTGCACCCGCGGCTGCCGCTTCTGCCAGGCCGGCATGATCACCCGCCCGGTGCGCGAGCGGTCCATCACCGGCATCGGCGACATGGTGGAGAAGGGCCTGAAGGCGACCGGCTTCGAGGAGGTCGGCCTGCTGTCCCTGTCCTCCGCGGACCACAGTGAGATCGGGGACATCGCCAAGGGCCTCGCGGACCGCTACGAGGAGGACAAGATCGGTCTGTCCCTCCCGTCGACCCGGGTGGACGCCTTCAACATCGACCTGGCCAACGAGCTGACCCGCAACGGCCGCCGCTCGGGTCTGACCTTCGCCCCCGAGGGCGGCTCCGAGCGCATCCGCAAGGTCATCAACAAGATGGTCTCGGAGGACGACCTGATCCGGACCGTCGCCACGGCCTACGGCAACGGCTGGCGGCAGGTGAAGCTGTACTTCATGTGCGGCCTGCCCACCGAGACCGATGAGGACGTCCTCCAGATCGCCGACATGGCGACGAAGGTGATCGCGAAGGGCCGCGAGGTGTCGAAGTCCAACGACATCCGCTGCACGGTGTCGATCGGCGGTTTCGTCCCGAAGCCCCACACCCCCTTCCAGTGGGCTCCGCAGCTCTCCGCCGAGGAGACGGACGCCCGCCTGGAGAAGCTGCGCGACAAGATCCGCGGCGACAAGAAGTACGGCCGCTCCATCGGCTTCCGCTACCACGACGGCAAGCCCGGCATCGTCGAGGGCCTGCTCTCCCGCGGCGACCGCCGCATCGGCGCCGTCATCCGCGCGGTCTACGAGGACGGCGGCCGCTTCGACGGCTGGCGCGAGCACTTCTCCTACGACCGCTGGATGCAGTGCGCCGAGAAGGCCCTCGCCCCCTACGGCGTGGACGTCGACTGGTACACCACCCGCGAGCGCACCTACGAGGAGGTCCTGCCCTGGGACCACCTCGACTCCGGCCTCGACAAGGACTGGCTCTGGGAGGACTGGCAGGACGCCCTCGACGAGACCGAGGTCGAGGACTGCCGCTGGACCCCGTGCTTCGACTGCGGCGTCTGCCCCGCCATGGACACCCAGATCCAGATCGGCCCGACGGGCAAGAAGCTGCTGCCGCTGACGGTCGTGAAGTAGCCGCACCGGCCGCGTAACACCTTGGTGACACGAGGGCCCCCGCCGCAACGGCGGGGGCCCTCGGCGTGTCCTGAACGGTATGGATCTGGAAAAGCCGCAGGCCGATCGCCACAAGGCCCGGGAGGCCGGGGAACACGGTCGGGAGTCCGGCCGGGAGCCCGAGGGGTGTCTCGTCGTCGCGATCCGGCTGCCCGTGCGGATCATCGCGCTGGTCGTCGTGCTGCCCGTGCGGATGGTGTGGGACGCGCTGGCCGTCGTCGGGCGGATCCTGCGGGACACCGTGCTGCGGCCGCTCGGGCGGGCGCTGGCGTGGCTCGGGAAGGCGCTGTTCGTCTGGCCGTTCGTGGCCCTGTGGCGGTGGGTGCTGGTGCCGGCCGGCCGG
>NZ_MUND01000152.1 GCF_002154375.1 Streptomyces glaucescens
GCGGCAGCGGCCCGGGGAGGGGCGGCTCGTCGAGCGGACGCAGAGGACGGCTGTCCTCGGGCGCGGCCACGGCGATCCGGCGCCCGTCGGGGAGGACGGCCACCTGCTCGACGTCGCCCTGCGGGACGTACACCTCCTCGAACACCCCGTAGGGGGAGCCCTTCTCGGGTGGCGCCAGCACATGGAAGCCGGGATAGCTGGCGAGGGCGAGTTCCACGGCGGCGGCGGTGAGCGGCCGTCCGACGACGGTCTGGTCCGGGTCGCGGACGACCAGCCGGAGCAGGGCGCTCGCGGTCTCCTCGGTGGCCGCGTCGGACCGGTCGGTGCGGGACAGCTCCCAGCGGGTCTCGGCGGGCGGCGACGTGGCCAGGACGTCGCCCATCTGCTCCTTCACCAGCGCCGCCTTGGCCTCGATGTCCAGCCCGGTCAGCACGAAGACGACCTCGTTGCGGAAGCCGCCCAGCCGGTTGACCCCGACCTTGAGCGTGGGCGGCGGGGCCTCCCCGCGCACCCCCTCGATCCGCACCCGGTCGGGCCCGTCCTGGGCGAGCCGTACGGTGTCCAGCCGGGCGGTGACATCGGGCCCCGCGTACCGACCGCCGCCCGTCTCGTACAGCAGCTGCGCCGTGACCGTGCCGACGTCCACGAACCCGCCGGTGCCGGGGTGCTTGGTGATCACCGAGCTGCCGTCGGCGTGGATCTCGGCCAGCGGGAATCCGGGCCGGCGGACGTCCCCGTCCCGGAAGAAGGCGTAGTTTCCGCCGGTCGCCTGCGTCCCGCACTCCAGCACGTGCCCGGCGGCCGCGGCCCCCGCGAGCCGGTCGTACTCGGTCGGCGCCCACCCGAAGTGCGCGGCGGCGGGCCCGGTGACCAGGGCGGCATCCGTCACCCGCCCGGTGACGACGATGTCGGCCCCCTCCCTCAGGCAGGCGGCGATACCGAAACCGCCGAGGTAGGCGTGGGCGGCGAGACTGCCGGGGTGGGCGGCGGTGAGGTCGTCGCCCGCGACGTGGGCGACCCGGACGGGGATGCCGAGCCGGTCCGCGAGAGTGCGCACCGCGTCGGCGAGACCGGCGGGATTGAGCCCGCCGGCGTTGGTGACGATCCGCACGCCCCGCTCGTGGGCGAGCCCGAGGGTGTGCTCCAGCTGCCGCAGGAAGGTCCGCGCGTACCCGGCGCCCGGGTCCTTCAGCCGGTCCCGGGCCAGGATCAGCATGGTCAGCTCGGCGAGGTAGTCACCGGTGAGGACGTCCAGCTCACCCCCGGTCAGCATCTCGCGCAGCGCGTCGAAGCGGTCGCCGTAGAAGCCGGAGGCGTTGCCGACACGGAGTGCGGTCACGGGGTGCCCTCTCCCTGCGCCGGGCGGCCCGCACCGGGCGGGCCCGCGAAGGCCTGCGCGATGTCGAGCCAGCGGTCGGCGTCCGGGCCCGCGGCGCGCAGGGCGAGGTCGGCGCGGTTCGCCCGCTGGGTGACGAGCAGGCAGAAGTCGAGGGCGGGCCCGGTGACACGCTGGGACGCGTCTTCCGGCCCGTACGCCCACCGCTCCCCGGCCGGGCTGATCAGCTCGACGCGGAAGGGCGCGGCGGGAGCAGGCAGACCGTGCACGGAGAAGGCGAAGTCCCGGGTGCGGACGCCGAGGCGGGCGATGTGGCGGATGCGGTCGGTGGCGGCGCCGGTGACGCCGAGCGCGTCGGCGATGTCGAGTCCGTGGGCCCACGTCTCCATGAGCCGGGCGGTGGCCATGGACGCGGCGGACATCGGCGGGCCGTACCAGGGGAAGCGAGCGCCGGCCGGGGCGGCGCGGAGCGCCCGGCCGAGGGCGGTACGGCCGTCCCGCCAGCGCGCCAGCAGTTCCGCGGGCGGCAGTTTCGCCCCCTCCTCGGCGCCCTCGTCCACGAACGAGTCCGGCGCGGCGAGCGCCTTCTCGACCAGCGCCCGGAAGCCCTCCGCGTCGGTCACCGCGACCAGCGCGGAGTGGTCCGTCCAGGCGAGGTGGGCGATCTGGTGGGCGACGGTCCAGCCGGGGGCGGGGGTCGGAAGCGTCCAGCGGTCCTGCGACAACTCGGCCACCAGGACGTCGAGTTCGTCACTCTCGGCACGGAGGTCGTCGAAGACGGGCAGAGGCGTCGGCGAGGGCGTCGGGTCGGCCATGGGGGGAGCATGGCAGCGGGCACAGAAACAATCAAGCACGCTTGCATGGATTTGTTCTCCACAACGCCACATGCCCGGCGCGGGAGGCGGCGGGGCTGACCCAGGCGCAGCTCGGCTCGATCGTCTTCTGCACGGGGTCCCTGATCGGGCGGATCGAGACAGCGGCGAAGGTTCCCCAGCGGGAGCTGTCCGAGCGGCTGGACGCAGCGCTGGGGACGGACGGGTTGTTCTCGCGGTTGGTGGGGCTGGTGCTGCGGAGTCAGTTGCCGAGTTGGTTCCGGCGCCGCATGCGGAGATGGAGGCGAAGGCGGCGTACGTCTCGTCGTAGCAGGCGCAACTGGTGGACGGCCTGCTCCAGACAGACGGGTATGCCCGAGCGGTGCTCGGCACGCGGGGCGATGGGGACGTCGACGGCAGGGTGGCCGCACGACTGGAGCGCCGGCGCATCCTGGAGCGGGAGCATCCGCCGGTGGCCTGGGTGGTGCCGAGTGAGGCCGTGCTGCACCAGGAGGGCGGTGGGGCAGGGATCATCTCTCGATATCTGCCGACGCCGCCCTGTGGGCATAGGGGACTGGGCCGGGCACGTGCTCCGGGTGGTTCACGGAACCGAACGCAGCGCGCCGGCAGGCCCCCACTCGCCCGCCGTCAGGAACCGCCCTCGACCCGGGCCTGCTTCCCCCGCCCCACCTGTGTCCGCACCGCGCCCATGCTCGCGGCGATGACCAGGGCGATGGCGAGGGCCTGGGTGTGGGTGAGGGCCTGGTCGAGGAGGAGGAAGCCGGCCGTCGCGGCGATGGCCGGCTCCAGGCTCATGAGGACGGCGAAGGTGGAGGCGGGCAGGCGGCGCAGGGCGAGGAGTTCGAGGGTGTAGGGGAGGACGGAGGAGAGGACGGCCACCGCCGCGCCCAGGCCGATGGTGACCGGATCGAGCAGCTTGGTGCCGGCCTCCGCGATGCCGAGCGGAAGGAACAGCACCGCGCCCACCGCCATCGCCAGGGCCAGCCCGTCGGCCTGGGGGAAGCGGCGGCCGGTGCGGGCGCTGAAGACGATGTACGCGGCCCACATCGCGCCCGCGCCCAGTGCGAACGCCGCGCCCACGGGGTCGAGGTCGCCGAAGCCTCCGCCGCCGAGGAGGAAGACTCCGGCGAGGGCGAGGCCCGCCCAGACCAGGTTCACCGCGCGGCGGGACGCGAGCACCGACAGCGCCAGTGGGCCCAGCACCTCCAGGGTCACCGCGGGGCCCAGGGGGATGCGGTCGACGGCCTGGTAGAAGAGGCCGTTCATGCCGGCCATGGTGAGGCCGAAGACGACGACGGTCCCCCAGTCGGTACGGGAGTACCCGCGCAGGCGCGGCCGGCAGACCAGCAGCAGGACCACCGCCGCCACCGCCAGCCGCAGCGCGACGACGCCGAGGGCGCCCGCCCTCGGCATCAGCATCACGGCCAGGGCGCCGCCGAACTGCACCGAGACACCGCCCGCGAACACCAGGCCCACGGGCCCGAGCGAGCCGAGCCGGCGCGGGGTGCCAGGGGGTGCGGTGGACGGGGAGGCGACGGCGGATGCGGTCGTGGCGGTGTCCGGGGTGGTCACGGGCGGTCCAGGGGGCTCGGTTCGCTGACGGTCGTTCATCTCGCTGTACTACGAAGTCCAGGGTAGTGGACTGGATCAGGTGTGTGAAGCGATGACGCCACTGACATCGACACGTCGTCGCCACCCTCACCGGCACCGCCGTCGGCATCGGCGGCGGTGGCTTGACCCTCACCCTGCGGGAGGCTGAAGGGTGAGGTGCATGAGCGACTACTACAACGCGTTCGAGATCAGCCCCGTGCCCGCTCCCGGCCCGGACGCCGTTCCGCCGGAGCCGTTCCGCGGCATCTACGGAATGCCCGCGTTCGCGACGATCCCCACGAACGATCTGGCGGCGTCGGTGGACTTCTGGGTGCGCGGGCTCGGATTCTTCGAGCTGTTCAGCATCCCCGGCAGGCTGGTGCACCTGCGCCGGTGGGCGTTCCAGGACGTCCTCCTCGTCGCGGCGGAGAGCGTTCCGGCGCAGGCACCGGCGATGAGCCTGAGTTTCGCGTGCGTGCTCGGCGAGGTCGATTCCCTCGTCGAGGCCTGCCGGGCGGTGCGCCCGGACTCCGTGGACGGGCCATGGGACACCCCCTGGAACACCCGCGACACAACGGTGATCACCCCCGAGCAGGCACGGGTCGTCCTCACCGCGGCGAAGCCCTTCGATCCGGCAAGTCAGGAGGCACGGAACCTTGCAGCCATCGGTATCACCCCACCGGACGCCGCTCGCGGCGACAATGCGGAGCATGCCTGATGCCACCGACACCGATGGCCTGACCGTCGGCCAGGTCTCGGCGCGGCTGGGCGTGACCGTCCGCGCGCTGCACCACTGGGACGAGATCGGCCTGGCACGGCCGTCGCTGCGCACGGCTGCCGGATACCGGCTCTACACCGCCGGTGACCTGGAACGCCTGCACCGCATCGTCGTCTACCGCGAGATCGGTCTCGGCCTGGACAGGATCCGGGACGTCCTGGACGACTCGGCCGCGGACGTGCCCGGCGCGCTGCGCGCGCAGCGCGCCCAGGTCGCCGAACGGATCGACCGTCTCCAGCGGCTCGGCGCCGGACTGGACCGGATGATCGACGCCCACGAGCGCGGCCTGCTGCTCACCGCCGAGCAGCAGGCCGAGATCTTCGGCCCCCGGTGGGACCCGGACTGGCCCGCCCAGGCCCGCCGGCGCTACGGGGACACGGCACAGTGGCGGCAGTACGCCGAACGCTCGGCCTCTCGCGGTCCGGAGGAATGGCAGGCCGTCGCCGACGCCATGACCGGCTTCGAGCGCGCCCTCGGGGAGGCGATGGACGCCGGTGTCGCACCTGGCAGCCCGGAGGCGGATCAGCTCGTCGAGCGGCACCGCGAAGTCTTCGCCTCGTACTTTCCGCTCACCCGGCAGATGCAGGTCTGTCTCGCCCGCATGTACGAGGCCGATCCGGGCTTCGCCGCGCACTACGACGGCATCCGTCCCGGCCTGGCCGCCTGGTTCCGCCGGATCGTCGACGCCTGCGCGCGCGCCCACGGCATCGACCCCGACACCGCTGCCTGGGAGTAGGGTGCGGATCCCCGCGGCGGCCAGGGCCTCAGGGCGCGTCCTCGGGAGCGGGCCGGGCGTCCATCCCTTCCGCCAGCACCTCCGCCAGGTGCCGCCCGCGCACCCCGCCCAGCTGCTCCAGCTGGGTCCGGCAGGAGAAGCCGTCCGCGAGGACCACCGCCCCCTCGGGGGCTTCCCGGACCGCGGGCAGCAGCTGTTCCTCCGCGCAGGCCGCCGAGACCGCGTAGTGGCCCCGTGCGAAGCCGAAGTCGCCCGCGAGGCCGCAGCAGCCGCCGGACAGTTCGCCGGTGAGGCCCGCGGCGGCGCGCAGCCGGCGGTCGGGGCCGTCGCCGAGGACCGCGTGCTGGTGGCAGTGGGTCTGGCCGACGGCCGGGCGGTCGAGGCGGGGCGGGATCCAGTCGGGGGCGAGGCGGTCCAGGGACTCGGCGAAGGTGAGGACGCGGGAGGCGAGGCGCTGGGCGCGCGGGTCGTCGCTCAGCAGCTCGGGCAGGTCGGTGCGCAGGGCCGCCGCGCAGCTCGGTTCCAGGACGACCACCGGGGTGCCGGACTCCAGCACGGGCGTCATGAGGTCCAGCGTGCGGCGCATGACGGTACGCGCGCGGTCGAGCTGGCCCGTGGAGACGTACGTCAGGCCGCAGCAGACCCGGGAGCGGCGGCGCGGCGGTGACGGCGGCAGGGTCACGTCCAGGCCCGCCGCCTCCAGGACCCGGACCGCCGCGCGGCCCACCGAGGGCGTCAGGTGTTCGGTGAAGGTGTCCGGCCACAGCACCACCTCCGCGCCCCGCGCCCCCGCGGGACGCCGCCGCCCTCCCCACCACCGGCTGAACGTCTTCGGCGCCAGTCGCGGGATCTCCCGTTCCGCCGCGATCCCGCCGAGCCGTTTCCCCAGCCGGGCCAGCGGCCGTATCCCCGCCAGCGCGTTGACCAGCGGGGCCGTGCGCGTACGGTCCACCGCGCGCAGCCACTGCGGGAGCCGGCCCATGCTGTGGTGAGCGGCGGGGCGGCGGCGCCCGGCGTAGTGGTGGTGCAGGAACTCCGCCTTGTAGGTGGCCATGTCGACGCCGACCGGGCAGTCCGAGCGGCAGCCCTTGCAGGACAGACACAGGTCGAGGGCGTCGCGGACCTCCGTCGACCGCCAGCCGTCGGTGATCACCTCGCCCGCGAGCATCTCGTGGAGCAGCCGGGCCCGTCCGCGCGTGGAGTGCTCCTCCTCGCCGGTCGCACGGAAGGAGGGGCACATGACGGACGGCCCGCCCACCGTCGTCGTACGGCATTTCGCCACGCCCACGCACCGGCGGACCGCCGCCGGGAAGTCGCCGCCGTCGGCCGGGTAGCCGAAGGCCACGTCGACCGGGCGGCGGGGCAGGGGGGCGAAGCGGAGGTTGGCGTCGAGGGGGTGCGGGCGGACCAGCATGCCGGGGTTGAGCAGGTCGTCCGGGTCCCAGACGGCCTTCGCGCGCTCGAAGAGGGCCACCGTCTGCGCGCCGTACATCCTCGGCAGCAGTTCGGCCCGCGCCTGCCCGTCGCCGTGCTCCCCGGAGAGCGAGCCCCCGTGCGCGACCACGAGGTCGGCCAGTTCCTCGGAGAAGGCGCGGAAGCGGGCCACGCCTTTCCCCGTCAGCAGGTCGAAGTCGATGCGGACGTGGATGCAGCCGTCCCCGAAGTGCCCGTACGGCGTGCCGCGCAGGCCGTGAGCGGCCAGCAGCGCCCGGAAGTCGCGCAGGTAGGCGCCGAGCCGGGCGGGCGGCACCGCGCAGTCCTCCCAGCCGGGCCAGGCCTCGGTGCCGTCCGGCATCCGGGTCGCCGTGCCGCTCGCGTCCTCCCGGACGCGCCACAGCGCCCGCTGCGCGCCCGGGTCGGTCACCACGAGGGCGTCGACGACGTCGGCGGCCCGCCGAATCGCCTCCGCACGCGCGCGTGCCTCCGCCTCCGACTCCCCGCCGGCCTCCACGAACAGCCAGGCCCCGCCCCGCGGCAGGGCGGCGGGGGACGGCACCAGGTCGGCGGCCATGCCCTCGACGGTCAGCGGCCGGTACGGCAGCAGGCCCGCCGCCGCCTCGGCCGCCGCGCTCTCGTCGGCGTACCCCAGCACCGCCAGCGCCCGGGCGCGGGGCGCCTCCACCAGCCGCACGACCGCTTCGGTCAGCACCCCGAGGGTGCCCTCGGAGCCGCAGAAGGAGCGGGCGACGTCGGCGCCCCGCTCGGGCAGCAGCGCGTCCAGCGCGTAGCCGGAGATCCGGCGCGGCAGCTCCGGGAAGCCGGTCCGCAGCCGGGCCAGTTCGCCCTCCACCAGTGTCCGCAGCCCTTCCGGCGCCCCGGCCCAGCCCGGCCCGAGCCGCAGCCGCCGCCCCCGCGCGGTGACCACCGCCAGCTCGCGCACGTTGTCCGCCGTCGTCCCCCAGGCGACCGAGTGGGAGCCGCAGGAGTTGTTGCCGATCATTCCGCCGAGGGTGCAGCGGCTGTGCGTGGACGGGTCGGGTCCGAAGCGCAGTCCGTGCGGCGCGGCGGCCTCCTGGAGCCGGTCGAGGACGAGCCCCGGCTGGACGACGGCCGTGCGCGCGCCGGGGTCCAGGGCCAGCACCCGGTTCATGTGCCGGGTGAAGTCCAGCACCACCCCGGTCCCCGTCGCCTGCCCCGCGATCGACGTGCCGCCGCCTCGGGCCACCACGGGCACCCCGCGCTCCCGGCACACGTCCAGCGCCGCCGCCACGTCGTCGGCGTCCCGGGGCGCGACGACGCCCAGCGGGACGCGCCGGTAGTTGGACGCGTCCATGGTCGTGAGCGCCCGCGCCGTGGTGTCGAAGCGCACCTCGCCCCGGACGGCGGCCCGCAGTTCGGCTTCGAGATCCGTCATGCCTCCAGCATGCATCCGACCACTGACGGTGACGGTGCGGCCGTTCCGTTCGTAGATCAGCACAGGTCCACGAGGTGGAGATCTCGTCTCATCCGACGGACACGTTTCCGCCGGGTTTCACCGACCGGATACGCTCCGTCTCGTGGCTGAGATCCAGATTCCTGCTGACATCAAGCCCGCGGACGGTCGATTCGGCGCGGGTCCCTCCAAGGTGCGGGTGGAGGCGCTGGACGCCCTGGCCGCCACCGGTACGTCCCTGCTCGGCACCTCCCACCGCCAGGCCCCGGTCAAGAACCTGGTCGGCCAGGTGCGCGAGGGCATCTCCGAGCTGTTCCAGCTGCCCGACGGCTACGAGGTCGTCCTCGGCAACGGCGGCTCCACCGCGTTCTGGGACATCGCGACCCATGGTCTGATCGAGAACAAGTCGCAGCACCTGAACTTCGGCGAGTTCAGCTCGAAGTTCGCCAAGGCCGCGAAGCTGGCCCCCTGGCTGGCCGAACCGACGGTGATCGCGAGCGACCCCGGCACGCACCCCGAGCCGCAGGCCGAGGCGGGCGTCGACGTCTACGCCTTCACGCACAACGAGACCTCGACCGGTGTCGCCATGCCGGTCAAGCGGGTCGAGGGCGCCGACGAGGGCGCCCTCGTCCTGGTCGACGCCACCTCCGGCGCGGGCGGCCTCCCGGTCGACATCGCCGAGACGGACGTCTACTACTTCGCCCCGCAGAAGTCCTTCGCCTCCGACGGCGGCCTGTGGATCGGTGTGTTCTCCCCGGCGGCGATCGAGCGCGCCGAGCGGATCCACGCCTCCGGCCGGCACATCCCGGAGTTCTTCTCGCTGCCGACGGCGATCGACAACTCCCGCAAGAACCAGACGTACAACACCCCGGCCCTGTCCACCCTCTTCCTGCTGAACCAGCAGCTGGAGTGGATCAACGGCCAGGGCGGCCTGGACTGGGCGGTGCGCCGCACGGCCACCTCCGCGCGGACGCTCTACGGCTGGGCCGAGGACGTCAAGTTCGCCAACCCGTTCGTCGCCGACCCGGCCAAGCGCTCGGCCGTCATCGGCACGATCGACTTCACCGACGAGGTGGACGCCGCCGCGGTCGCCAAGGTGCTGCGCGCCAACGGCATCGTCGACACCGAGCCGTACCGCAAGCTGGGCCGCAACCAGCTGCGCGTGGCGATGTTCCCGGCGATCGAGCCGTCGGACGTCGAGGCGCTGACCAAGTGCGTCGACTACGTCATCGAGAAGCTCTGACCTTCCCGGTCGACGGCCGAGTACGACGACGAGGGGCGCCCGGTGAATACCGGGCGCCCCTCGTCGTCGCGTCCGCCGTCACTCCTCGTGCTCCACGGCCGTGCCGTCCGGCTTCCGCCCGAAGGCGGCCGCCACCACGGCGGGGAGGTCCGCCTCGGGGACCTCGGCGCGGATCTCCTCCAGGACGCGCGTGAACTCCTCGTCGTGGATGACCCCCAGGTGCTCCTGGCGCAGCCGGTGGACGACCGCGACGAGTTCGGGCCGCAGCCGCATCCACGCGCGGGAGGTGCGGATCTCCTCCTCCACCCGGTCCATGAACCAGCGCACCACGTCGTAGGGGATGTCCAGGTGCGGGCCGTCGGGGTTGAAGCACACCGTCGGCTCCCGCGCCGGGTCCTCGTCGGGGACGATCGCGGTCACCAGGTTCCGCTGCCGGCCGACGAGGTCCAGTTCCAGGTACCAGGCGTCGCCGGGCACGGAGTACAGCGAGGTGATCGCGAAGTCGCCGTCCGGATGGGTGAAGTGCATGGCCGCATGCTGACACGCGGGGACGGCCATGCGCCGCCGAATATGCGGCCGGGCCCGCCGCCTCAGCGGCTGAGCCGCTGGAACCGCCGTACCGCCAGCGGCAGGAAGATCGCCGTGAGGATCAGCGGCCAGATCCCGGACATCAGCAGCGCGTGCTGTTCCACCCAGGAGTCGCCGTTGCCGGCCGGGGTGCCGAACAGGTCGCGGGCGGCTGCGGCCGTCGAGGAGATCGGGTTCCAGGCGGCGACCCAGCCGAGCCAGTCGGGCATCAGCTGCGGGGCCACGAAGATGCTGGAGATCATCGTCAGCGGGAAGGCGACCGCGAACAGGCCGCCCGCGGCCTCCGGGTTGGGCACGATCAGCCCCAGCCAGACGCCGACCCAGATCAGGGCGAACCGCAGCCACAGCAGCAGGCCGAACGCGCCGACGAAGCCCCAGCCGCCGTCCGGGCGCCAGCCCATCGCGAGGGCGGTCAGCATCATGATGGCCAGCTCGGCGCAGGCCACCAGCAGGTCGGTGACGCCCCGGCCCGCCACCACCGCCGACGACGCCATCGGCATCGAGCGGAAGCGGTCGATGACGCCCTTCGTCGAGTCGTAGACCACCACCGTCGCGGTGTTGATGAAGCCGAACGCCATCGTCATGACGAACATGCCCGGCATCAGGAAGTCCTTGTAGTCCCCGCCGCCGGGCACCTGCATGGCGCTGCCGAAGACATAGCCGTAGAGCAGGACCGACAGGATCGGGAAGCCGAGCTGCCAGGCGATGTTGACCGGCTGGCGCTGATAGTGGGTCAGGCCCCGGCGGACGATGTTCCAGCAGTCGGAGAGCACCCAGTGCGCGCGTCCGCGCGCGGGGGCCTCGGTGAGGTGCGCAGTGGTCATGCCGCGGTCTCCTCGTCCTTCTTGGCGCGGTGCCCGGTCAGGCGCAGGAACACGTCGTCGAGGCTGGGCCTGCGCAGCCCGATGTCCTCGACCTTCACGCCCTCGTCCTGGAGGGTGCGGGCGACGTCCGTGAGGGCGGCCACCCGGTCGGTGACCGGCGCGTGCACGCGCAGCTCGGTCTCGTCGGACTCGGGTTCGCCGTCCGCGACCCGGGCGATCGCCTTCGCCACGCGCGGGAGGTCCGCCCGGTCGGCGGCCACCACCTCGATTCGGTCGCCGCCGACCCGGTCCTTCAGCCCGTCCGGGGTGTCGTCGGCGATGGCGCGGCCCTGGTCGATGACCGTGATGCGGGAGGCCAGCTTGTCGGCCTCCTCCAGATACTGGGTGGTCAGCAGGACCGTGGTGCCGCTCGCCACCAGGTCCCGGACGGACTCCCAGACCTCGCCCCGGCTCCTCGGGTCGAGTCCGGTCGTCGGCTCGTCCAGGAACAGCACGGCCGGGGCGAGGATCATCGACGCGGCCAGGTCCAGGCGGCGGCGCATACCGCCGCTGTAGCCGCCCACGCCCTTGTCGGCCGCGCCGGTCAGGTCGAACTGCTCCAGCAGCTCGGCCGCCCGCAGCCGGGCCCGCTTGCCGCCGAGGTGGAAGAGGCGGCCGAACATCTCCAGGTTCTGGCGGCCGGTCAGCACCTCGTCCACCGCCGCGTACTGGCCGGTGAGGCCGATCCGGGCGCGCACCTCGCGCGGCTGCCGGGCCACGTCGAGGCCGGCCACCTCGGCCCGTCCGCCGTCCAGCCGGATCAGCGTGGACAGGATACGCACGGCGGTGGTCTTGCCGGCCCCGTTCGGACCGAGCAGGCCGTGCACGGTGCCCTCGCGGACCGCCAGGTCGAAACCGTCCAGGGCGCGTTTCTCGCCGTACCGCTTCTCCAGTCCCTCGGCGTGTACCGCGTAACCGTCCATCGCTCTCTTCCTCCCCTTGACCCCTCAACTGCTTACACCGTACCCGATTACGCTTACGCTGTAAGCAGTTTTTTTCCGGGGTCCTAAGCTGAGGTCATGACGAGCGGCGGCAAGGGAATGACCGACACCAGTGGCAGCGGCGACATCGTCCGCACCCTGGAACTGCTCTGGGACACCGGTCCACGCCCGAGCCGGGGCCCCAAGCCCGCCCTCACCCTCGACCAGATCGTGGAAGCCGCCGTCCGGGTCGCGGACACCGAAGGCCTCGAGGCGGTCTCCATGCGCCGCGTCGGCGCCGAACTGGGCACCAGCGCCATGTCGCTGTACCGGTACGTCCCCGGCAAGGCCGAGCTGCTGGACCTGATGCTGGACCGCGTCCAGCGCCCCGGCGAGGACCCCGGCAGCCTCGGCGACGACTGGCGCTCCGCCCTGGAGGGCATGGCCCGCGCCACCCTCGCCCTCTACCGGCGCCACCCCTGGCTGCTGCACGTCAACCAGTCCCGGCCGATCCTCGGGCCGAGCGCGCTCGACGGCATGGAGAAGGTGCTCTCCCGCATCCGGCCGATGGGGCTGAGCGACCCCGAGCTGATCTCGGCGATCCTGGTGATCGACTCGTACGTCGTCGGCGCCGCGCGCACCCAGGTCTACCAGGAGGAGGCCGAGCGCCGGTCCGGGCTGACCACCGCCGAGTTCTTCGCCGCCCAGGCCCCGGTCCTGGAGAAGGTCATGACCACGGGGCGCTACCCGATCATGGCCGGCCTCTCCGAGGACACCTGGAGCTCCGACTTCGACCACTTCGAGTTCGGACTGCAACGGATCCTCGACGGACTGGACGTGTTCGTGTCACAGCGGGCACGGGAACGATCAGCGGACACGTAGGCTCCCGGCGTCGGCGTTCACGGTGAACCGCCGGCTCAGGGAGGGGAACCCACCACATGGCACTTCGTACGTTCCTGCGCACCCTCGGCGCGGGCGCGCCGTCCGTCGACACCGTCGTCACCACCGCCCGCGTCCAGCCCGGCGCCCCGCTCCAGTGCGAGGTCACCGTGCGCGGCGGCGGCGCGGACCTCGACGTGGAGCGGCTGCGGCTCGAACTCGTCGTCCGCGCCGAGGACCTGGAGCCGGACGGCTCCACCGGCTGGACCAACCCGTACGTCGTCACCGAGGCGACCGTCGGCCCCTTCCGGCTGCCGGAGGGCGAGACCGTGGTCCGGCGGATCGCGCTGGACGTGCCCTGGGAGATGCCGCTCACCCACGAGCGGGGCCTGAAGCTGTCCGGCAGCCGCGTCGCCGTCCGCACCGAACTGGCCGTGGACAGCGCCGCGGACAAGGGCGACTTCGACGAGATCGAGGTGCACGCGCTGCCGTCCCAGGAACTGCTCTTCCAGGTCTTCCAGGACCTCGGCTTCCGCTTCCACGAGTCCGAGGTCAAGCTCGGCAAGGAGCGCTGGCCGGACCGGATGAAGGACCGCCGCACCGCGCCCTTCTGGCAGGAGCTGGACTTCTGGTTCCCCGCCTCCTGGAACCGGGGCACCCAGGAGCTGGAGACGGTGCTCATCACCCGGCCCGACGCACTCGACGTCCACCCCGGCGGCTACCCGCCGGTGACGCTGCCCGCCGGTGAACTCGACCGCGACGCCTGGCGGCAGGCGGTCGAGGAGCACATCCGCTCGTACTGGGCCTGACCGGCCCGCCGGGGCCCGCCCGCCGGGCCCCGGCACTCACTTCCTGCGCCGCAGCCTGCTGAGCCCCAGCAGCGCGACCACGGCCGCGCCCACGGCGAGAGCGCCCTTGCCGATGCTGATCCCGCTGCCGTCCCCGTCGTCGTCCCGCGCGGACCCGCCCGCCGGCGCGGGCGACTCGGATCCCCCGGCCCCGCCGCCGGGCACCTCCCCGGGCTCCACCGAACTCCCCTCGCCCTCGGCGCCGTACATCAGCCGCGACCCGTCGGCGGTGTACGTGACGGACTCGCCCTGGCCGAGGAACGGCACGCTCAGCCGGCCGGTCCTCTCGATCCTCCCGCCGTTCCAGTCGTAGGCGACCGCCCCGAAGTAGCTGCGCACGACGAGCTGTTCGCCGTCCGGGGACAGGGCGGCGTCGGTGGCCTCCAGGTCGGGGACGTCGGCGACGCGCGTGAACACGTTGCCGCCGGAGGCGGTCAGTTCGGCCGGCCCCTGGTACAGATGGCTGCCCCGCTCGTCCTTGTCGACGATGTAGACGCGCCCCGTCCTCGGGTGCACCACCAGCGACTCGGCGTCCCGCGCGCCGTCCGCGTACGTCACCACGTACTGCGTGGCGGGCACCGTCGCGTCCTTCAGGGTCTTCGGCTCGGGCAGCCGGTAGATCCAGACGTGCGACCAGCTGCCGCCGAGGTTGTCGCCGATGTCGCCGACGTAGATCTGGTCGCCCGGCCCGATGGAGATGGCCTCGACGTCCCGCGGGCTGCCCACCCCGGTGAGCGTGAGCGTCGCGACCGTCTCGCCCGTCCGGCTGTCCACGGCGTAGAGGTGGGCGCCGTCGTCGCTGTCGTTGTGGGTCCAGTAGATCCCCGGGTGCTGCCGGGAGGCGGCCAGGCCGCTGGACTCGGTGATGCGCGGGTCCTTGATGGTGAACGCCTCGTCGGCTGCGGAGGCGGGCGGCAGGGCGAGCGCGCCCGTGACAAGGGCCGCGGCGAGGAGCACGAACGTTCGGCGCATGCCCCAAGCCTGCCACCCCCGGCCCGCGTTCACGGCGCGTGGCAGGCCTCACACCCCGCGCCGAGTCCGCCCGTCCCGCGGATCGTCCATCATGAGCGGATGCTCAGGTTCATGCCCGTAGGCGACTCCATGACCATCGGCAGCGCGGGCGAACACACCTGGCGTCACCGTATGTGGCAGCACCTGTGCGCGACGTACGGCGGCCCGTTCACCCTCGTCGGACCGCGCGAGACGCTGTACGACAAGACGGCCGACGCCCCCACGTCGTACGCCTACGCCGACCCCGACTTCCCCCGCGCCCACCTGGCCGGCTGGGGCGAGGGCTGGCTGCACATGGCCCCGCTCATCGGGGCCGCGGTGCGCGAGACCCGCGCGGACGTCCTGCTGGTCTCCCTCGGCCTGATCGACCTGGGCTTCTACACCAACGCCGAGCAGACCGCGGAGAACGTGCACGCGTTCGTCGCCGCCGCCCGCGAGGCCAAGCCGCGCGTCCGCATGGTGGTCCTGCCGGTGATCCCCAACGTGCGCGCCCAGCAGGATCCCCCGTTCGCCGAGCAGGTCAGCCGCTTCAACGAGCTCCTGGCCAAGGCGGTCGCCGACCTGGACACCGCCCGCTCCCCCCTGCTCCTCGCCTCGCCCCCGGCCGCCTGGGACATCCACCGCGACACCTACGACGGCACCCACCCCAACGCGAGCGGCGAGCACAGAATCGCGGGCGCGTTCGCGGAGGCGATGTGGCAGGGGTGGGGGGTCGGCGGCGAGTACGGCGCGTGACCGGTCCGTCGTTCGTATCGTTGTACTGCGCGGACGCACCCGTTCGGGGAGCGGCCGGGGAGGAGCGCCACGATGACCGTCCTTGAAGACAGGATCGAGATGGCCGAGAGCGACAACACGATGACGCTCGACGACATGTTCGAGCGG
Source organism: Streptomyces glaucescens (assembly GCF_002154375.1). Classification (GTDB taxonomy): domain Bacteria; phylum Actinomycetota; class Actinomycetes; order Streptomycetales; family Streptomycetaceae; genus Streptomyces; species Streptomyces glaucescens. The sequence goes on from NZ_MUND01000152.1 coordinate 15,380, forward strand.
CTCGAGAAGATGCCCGTCCCCGAGGGATACAAGGTCGAGATCGTCGAGGGGACCGTCTACATGTCGCCGCAGCGGGACACCCACTGGGAGATCATCCTGGACATCGTCGAACAGCTGCGCACGAAGTATCCGCGCAAGCGCATCAAGTCCGACGTGCGGATCGACTACCCGGGGCACCTCAACGGCTTCGCGACCGACGTGACCGTGATGGCGGAGGACGCCACGAAGACGGAGAGCGGCCACTGGTGCTGCGAGGACGTCATGTTCGTCGCCGAGATCATCTCCAGGAGCACCGGCCAGAACGACTACGGCCCCAAGAAGACCGCCTACGCCACCGCCGAGGTCCCGGTCTACCTGGTCGCCGACCCGTACCAGGGCCGCTGCCACCTCTACACCGACCCCAAGGACGGTGACTACGAGGTCGAGACGATCGTGCCCTTCGGCAAGGACCTCGATCTCACCGGCACCGTCGTCGACCTCGTGCTGAGGACCGACGAGTTCCCCCGCGACTGACCGCCGGTCCGCCCTTGCTTCGAGCGCACTTCAAGCCGTTGGCTAGGTGTTCATGAAGTACACGCAGCTCGGACGCACGGGACTCAAGGTCAGCCGGCTCGTCCTCGGCACCATGAACTTCGGCCCGCAGACCGACGAGGCCGACAGCCACACGATCATGGACGCCGCCCTGGACGCGGGCATCAACTTCTTCGACACCGCGAACGTGTATGGATGGGGGGAGAACAAGGGCCGCACCGAGGAGATCATCGGCAGCTGGTTCGCCAAGGGCGGCGGGCGCCGCGACAAGGTCGTCCTGGCCACCAAGGTGTACGGCAACATGGGCACGGACGGCACCCCCGTCTGGCCCAACCACGACAAGCTGTCCGCGGTGAACATCCGCCGCGCGGTCGACGCCAGCCTGAAGCGCCTCGGCACCGACCACATCGACGTCTACCAGTTCCACCACATCGACCGGGCCACCCCGTTCGACGAGATCTGGCAGGCCATCGACGTCCTGGTCCAGCAGGGCAAGATCCTCTACGCAGCCTCCAGCAACTTCCCGGGCTACAAGATCGCTCAGGCCAACGAGGCCGCCGCCCGGCGCGGCTCGCTCGGTCTGGTCAGCGAGCAGTGCCTGTACAACCTGTTCGAGCGGCGCGCCGAGATGGAGGTCATCCCGGCCGCGCAGGAGTACGGGCTCGGCGTCATCCCCTGGTCGCCGCTGCACGGCGGCCTGCTCGGCGGAGTGATCCGCAAGGAGGGCGAGGGCAGCCGCCGCGCCTCCGGCCGGTCCGCCGAGACCCTCGCCGACCCGGCCGTGCGCACCCGGCTCCAGTCGTACGAGGACCTGCTCGACAAGCACGGCCTGGAGCCCGGCGAGGCCGCCCTGGCGTGGCTGCTCACCCGCCCCGGCGTCACCGGGCCCATCGTCGGCCCCCGCACCCTGGCCCAGCTGGAGTCGGCCCTGCGCGCGGTCGAGCTGGAGCTGTCACCGGAGCTGCTGACCGGCCTGGACGACATCTTCCCGGGCCCGGGCCCGTCCCCGGAGGCCTTCGCCTGGTGACAGCGGGCAGCGGCCCCCGAGGGGCGCGGGGCCGCTAGCCGCCCACCGCCGAAGCCACCGCGACGAGAACGAACATCAGCACGAGTGCACCGGCCATGATCCGGTTCCGGGTTTTCGGGTCCACGTACCGAGACTAACCGGCCCCGCCCAGCGGCCAGCGGGCGACCGCCTCGTACCGCGGCTGTTCACCGGGCTCTGCGGACCGCGGAAGGTTGCTGCGGACCAGGACCAGCTCCGCCACCGTCCAGGTGCGGCTGGTGAACGCGTGGAGGTCCTGGACGTACGGCCGTACGTCCACGGCCGTACGGCTGCGGGCCACCGTCAGGTGGGCCTTGTACCGGCGGTGCTCCCCCATCGGGACACCCGCCTTGCGCGCCGCGGACTCCGCGCGGTCGGCCAGCAGCCGCAGGGTCGCCACGTCACCGTCCGCCCCGGTCCACAGCGCCCGCCCGTGCCCGAACTGGCCGCCGCCGCGCAGCGCCAGCGGGAAGGGCTCGGTGCGGTGCGCGGCGCGCTCCAGGCGGGCCGACAGCGCGGGCACCAGCTCCTCGTCCACCTCGCCGTAGAACGCGAGCGTGAAGTGCCAGCCGGGGCGCCCGGTCCAGCGCAGCTCGTCGGCGCCGGGCAGCCGCCTCAGCCGCTCGACCTCCCTCGCCAGCTCATGGGCCACGTCCTGTGGGGGCAGTACGGCGGCGAACAGTCTCATGGGCCCAGCCTGCCACCACGGGGCGATGGAGATCACCCTCAGGGACGGCCGGCCCGACGGCCTCCGCGCGATGCCCGGCATCCTCGACAGCCGCGTGGAGTGGCCGGGGCAGGTGCCGGCCCGGAGGGTGTGAGCCTCCGGGCCGACGGGCCGCTCATGCCGCCGTGGCCAGCCGTTCCCGCCGCTCGCGCGGCACGAAGCGCACCGTCGGGTGCCCGTGGCTCCAGCCGACGGCAAGGCGCAGGCCACCGGTGCGGGCCAGGATCAGACCGATCGTGGCGGCGGCCAGCGCGGCGACCGCGCCGCCCGCGGCGAGGCCGGCCCGGGCGCCGTAGGTGTCGGTGATCCAGCCGACGATCGGGGCGCCGACCGGGGAGCCGCCGAGGAACACCATCATGTAGAAGGCCATCACCCGGCCGCGCATGGCCGGGTCGGTGGCCATCTGGATGCCGGTGTTGGCGGTGACGTTGACGGTCATGCCGAAGATGCCGAGCGGGACCATCAGCGCCGCGAACATCCACAGCTGCGGGGTCGCCGCGGCGATGATCTCCACCGTGCCGAACACCAGCGCCGCCGTGCTCAGCAGCCGCAGGCGGGCCGTGCCGCGCCGGGCGGCGAGCAGGGCGCCGGTGACGGAGCCGACCGCCATGAGGGTGTTGAACAGGCTGTAGGCGCCGGCGCCGGCGTGGAAGACGTCGTCGGCGAAGGCGGTGAGGTAGACGGGGAAGTTGAAGGCGAAGGTGCCGACGAAGCCGACCAGGACGATCGGCCAGATCAGCTGCGGGCGGCCCGCGACATAGCGCAGGCCTTCGCGGAGCTGTCCCTTTCCGCGCGGGGCGCGCTCGACGACGTGCAGTTCGCTGGTGCGCATCAGCAGCAGTCCGGCGATGGGCGCGACGAAGGACAGGCCGTTGAGCAGGAACGCCCAGCCGGTGCCGACGCCGGTGATCAGCAGGCCCGCGACGGCGGGGCCGACCAGGCGGGCGGACTGGAAGTTCGCCGAGTTCAGGCTGACCGCGTTGTGCAGCTGGCCGGGGCCGACCATCTCGCTGACGAAGGACTGCCGGGCCGGGTTGTCGACGACCGTGGCGAGGCCGACGGCGAAGGCGGCGACGTACACGTGCCACACGGCGACGTGGCCGGTCAGGGTGAGCGCGGCGAGCGCGAGGCCGGTGACGGCCATGGCGGACTGGGTGACCAGCAGGGTGGGCCGCTTGGGGAGGCGGTCGACGAGGACGCCGCCGTACAGGCCGAACAGGAGCATCGGCAGGAACTGCAGCGCGGTGGTGACACCGACGGCGGTGGCGGAGCCGGTGAGGCTGAGCACCAGCCAGTCCTGGGCGATGCGCTGCATCCAGGTGCCGGTGTTGGAGACGACCTGGCCGAGGAAGAACAGGCGGTAGTTCCTGATCTTCAGCGAGCTGAACATGGAGGCCTTGGCCTTGCGGGGGGCCTCGGGGGCGGATGCGGGGTCGTGGGTGGTCGGTGCGGGGGCGGAGTCTGCTCCGGATCCCGTACTCAAAAGGGTTCGCCTCCTCCTTGCGACTGCTGCCTACAGGTGCGCGAGCTTCTCCAGCACGGGGGCGGCGGCGCGCAGCTTGGCCCACTCGTCCTCGTCGAGGCCCTCCACCAGGGTGGCCAGGAAGGCGTTCCGCTTGCGGCGGCTCTCCTCCAGCAT